>JAJCYU010000044.1 GCA_029262755.1 Anaerolineae bacterium | reverse complement strand
CGCGGAATAGCACGGACGCCGGCAGCTTGTTCTGAATCAGGATGCGATCTCCGGACAAGAACGTTGTATCAACCTTCTTGAAGGCACCGCCCCCCTGCTGCAGCTGGTCGAAGTAGAGGATGACTCGCTCTACGCCGAGACGCACCGCCTCGTTGAAGGCCAATGTGTCGTGCACGAGCATGGCCCTCTTGAGCTTGGCCGCATCCTTCTCGCCGATGTTGACCGAGCCGTCGACGTAGATCGCACCGCCGAAGCCTTCGGAACGGTTCGCGGAGATCGTGCTGCGCTCGACGTGCAGCTCGCCCTTGTTGAAGATGGCGCCGCCGCGGCCCAGGTTCTCTACCTTGGAGAGATCGGCCAACGGGACGCGGGGCCTGTTGACCGCGGCGTTGTCGTGGAGCGTGGAGGTGAAGATGCTGAGCTTGCCGATGTTGAAGACGCCACCGCCCTCGACATTAAATCCGTGGCGGATGGTCATGGCGCGTAACGTCACGCTGACGTCCGCGGAGACGGTCACCGGCGTCGTGGCGGCAGCCGCGGGATAGCTGAAGCCCTTCACGCTCAGTACCGTGCCGAGCTTGGGCTCTTGTGCGGTCAGGGCTTCCACGTCCTGCCGCTGCTCCTCGATGGTCTTGGGCGAATGCTGCAGGATGACGCGCGTATCGACCGAGCCCTCGACGTTCACCGTCTTGAGGTCCGGTACGTTGTGCGTGAGCGTCGTGTCCTTGTAGATCACAAAGTTGCCCGTATACGTGCCGGGATCAAGGCAGATCGTGTCGCCGCCGAAGGAACAGAGCAGCGCCGTCTGCAGGTCGCTGAAGATCAACTGGTCCGGGTCGGGCTGGCACGTGGGGCACACCCTGATCTTGTTGCCGCCGCCCTCGTAGGCACCGCTGTCGCAGCGGAGCTTCTTGTGGCGCGGGCTGCCGCGCTGGTCCACGGGCCGCATACAGTCCGCGGGGTCGAGACCGGCGTCGATCGCGGGACTGATCGCCGGCAACGCGCGGGTCAGCGTCGGGCCCCCGTTGTCGCGCAGCGGCCCCAGGGCATTCTGACAGGGCGTGCCGAGAAGAGGATTGGCGTTGGGGTCGAAGATCTCGACCGCCGCGATGGGCTCACCGTTTTCGCCGATGCCGCCGATGATGACCACGCGGCCGTCCACGAGCTTCGTCGCTGTGTGCGAATAGCGCGCCACAACGAGCGGATTGGTGGGCGTCCACGTGTCCGTAGCCGGATCGTAGATCTCCGCGGTGTTGAGCACCTTGCCGGCCGCGCTCTGTCCGGCCACGACCAGCACGCGGCCGTCGTCCAACAACGTGGCCGTGGCCAGCGTTCGAGATTCGCCCATCGGGGCGACGAGCGTCCACATCTCGGTGGCCGGATCGTACATCTCGGCCGACTTCAGCGGATTGCCCGCCGCGTCGGTGCCGCCGGCAACCAGGACCTTGCCGTCCTGGAGAGCCGTCGCGGTCAGGTGCTTCCGGCCGACGTTCAGTCCGCCGACGGGGGTCCACGTCGACAGGGAACCGTTGACCTTTTCCGTGCTAGTGAGCACGCCGCTGGCGCCCTCGCCGCCGATCACGATGATGTACTGGTCCGGCGACACGAGGGCCGCAGCGTGAGAGTGGCGCGCGATGTTGAGGCTGCCGATCTGCAGCCACCCAAGGTGCAGCTGGTCGAGGAGCAGAATCTCGGCGGTGTCGAGCAGGCCGGAGCGGCCATTGCCGCCGGTCACGACGATGCCCTGCGACCGATCGTGGGAAACGGACGTCGCGACGTGCTCCGAACGAGCGAAATTGAGGTTGCCCGTATCCGTCCAGTCGCCGTCGGGCGACGGGGTCGTTGTATAGAGCTCGGTGCTGGTGATGATGCCGCTGGCCATCGTGCCTTGGCGCCCGCCCGTGACAAGCACGCGCCAAATCGCGTCTTCACCCTGATTCGGCTGCAGGTTCACGCGGGTCGTCGAATGCGCATAGCGGCCGTCGTCCATCGGCTTCACGTCACGTGGCGGCGAGTTGCTGATGAAGTCAACGATGGTCGTGTTGGTCATGGCCGCGTTGTTAGTGTCCTTGCCGCCGGTTACCAGGATACGCAAACCATCGCCCAGGAGCGCCGCGCCGTGCTGCGACCGCGGCGCTGGAACATCAGTTCGGCGGGTCCACGAGCCGATGGGCGTCGGCGCCGCAGCCGCCTGCGCGACGCCGGCTGCAGCGTCGATGGAGGCGCCGTTGGCTTCCGCAACGTCATCCTCCGATCCACGATTGAAGAATCGTTGAATCCCACGACGCAATCGCGTGCCAAGGCTATCCGTGCGCGCCTGTGCGGCGACGAGTGGACCGCCGCCGCCGCCGGCCATCGCCAGCGGTCCGCCGTTGAAGCACTTCTCGGCGCACACGAAGTTGCCGCCGCCGTCGAAGATCGTGTTCGTGGTGATCGCCGCCGTGCATTGCACACCGGACGGGGACGGTTCGAGCGCGCGCAGCAAGCTGTTGCGCGCCGTCACGGATCCGCTGATTGCACTGGAGTTGTGCATGTTGTTCGGCCCGGTCGTGCCCTGCTTGAAGGGCTCGTCCGGCTTCGATGCCCGCAGGTTCGGATAGACCTTGTCTGCAGAGCCCAGGTGCAGCCCGACCAGATCCGGAGCCGTGTCGCCGTCCAGGTTGGCCAGAATGAGGTCGCCGACCGTCGCCTCGTCAATCGCATCGTTGTCCGCGCCAACGAAAATCGGCGCGCGCAGCGTGCCGTTACCCATATTCGGGTGGTAGGTCTTGCGCTTGGGCGCATTGTGGCCCGCCACGACGTCCAGCTTGCCGTCGCCGTCGATGTCGCCGAGCGCGAGCGCGTTGACCGCGATCCCGTCGCTGTCGCCATAGGTGTCGCCGGAGTCAAACCCGCCTTGGGTTGTGAAGGCTCCGGTCGCTTCGAAGAGCCAGAACCGGCCACCCAGATTGCCGATGACCAGGTCCGGCTTCGTATCGCCGACCAGGTCGCCCGCCGCGATGCTGAGGCCGTGGAAGGAGTCAGGGTTTGTGCCGGTGATCTCGCCGATCTTGCGGCCGTCGGCGAAGACGCCGGCGCTGCCGTCGTTTTCGTAGATCTTGTGCGCCACCGTGTTACCGCCGGTCGCTACGGCCAGGTCGAGCTTGCCGTCCGCGTCCACGTCGGCCAGCGCGATGGCCTCGGCCTCGTCCTTGTCGCTCGCGCCGCCAATGTCGACCGCCGCATTGAAGGTAGGGCTTACGGCGCCCGTGTAGAGCTGGTTGTGATGGCTGGAGAAGCCTGTAGCAGCGACGACGTCAACGCGGCCGTCCCCGTTGACATCCCCGACGGCAATAGACCTGATTTCGAGGGTCTCGCCGGCACCCTGTGCAGGATCGATCAACACGGGCGCCTCAAACGAGCCCCCAGCCTTCCCTTTGTACAGCCGCGGGCTGCCGCGACGGTGACCGACGATGATGTCGAGGAACGTGTCGCTCATCGCGCCCGTGGCATTGACGTTCGTCACTACGACGGACAACGGAACGTCGCCGGCCGATAGCTGCAACGAGCCCAGGTCGACCGCATTGTCGAAGGCCGCGCTGCCCTTGCCCTTCTGGAACCAGACCGAGCTATCACGCACCACGACCAGGTCCAGATTCCCGTCGCCGTCGATGTCTCCGACGTCACCGTCGCGGCTGGCACCACCGCCGAAGGTCCGATTGGCACCGGTGCCGTTGTCGGCCAACGTCACGCTGTGCAGGTTGGAGGTCGCGCCGCTGGCGTTGAACAGGCCGCCGCCGTCGCCGCTGGCCTCGTTCTCCGTGATCGTGCTGTTGATGACCTTCAGGATGCCCTTGTTGTGCACGCCGCCGCCGTCGACGGCCGCGTTGTTGTAGATCGACGCACCCTCGATCAGCAAGGTGCCCTCGTTGCGCACACCGCCGCCGTCCTTGCCGTCGCCGTGACGGATGTTGAGGTTGCGGATCGTGGCCGAGATACCCGGCTGGACACTAACGACCGTGCCCGTCACCAGGCCGAGGCCCTTCGGCTTGTTCGGCGAGAACTGCAGGAAGCCCATATGCGTACCGGGCTCCAGATTGTCTTCCTTGCGCGGCCCGGTCAGGACCACGTCCTTGTTGACAACAACCGTCTCGGTGACCACACCGCTGACGACGATCGTGTCACCCTGGTCGGCCTGCGCCATCGCGTCCTTGACAGACAGGAAGGTGCAGCGAGGCCGGTGGGTTGCGCGCGAGAGGGGCGGACCGCAGACGAAGAGCGTCGCGGCGCCGATCTCCACGGCGCCCACGTCACACCAGGCTCGGGGCTGGGCGGCGTCGCGCAGGCCGACCGACGGGCGGTCACGGCCACGCTGGTCGATGTCGACCTCGCAGCTGGCGGGGGACACGACGTCCAAGACCGTGTCATCGGTCTTGAACGGGCGGTGAGTCAGCGTCTTGCCGCCGTTGTTGGCGAGCGGTCCGAGCTTGTGCGCCACCGTCAACTCTTCGTCGAGGGCCAGGCCGCAGCTCGAGTCGGTCTGGCCTCCAGCCGCCGAGACGCGTCCAGGGAAGACCCGGTTGTTGCCCTGCGACGCCAATGCCGTATTGCAGTTTTCGGCGACGGTCGAGTTCGCGCTCGGTGCGCCTAAGACGAGGGGCTCCGCAAAGATCGTTGCGATCGTCTCTGCTGTGGCGCCTGCAGCGTTGAAGAGCGTGACACCCTTGACCAGACTGGGGTCGCGCACCGGCACGGTCACGAATTGCAGAGCGTTGGCCACGAAGGTGTCGAAGCGCAGGTTTGCCGTACCTGCGTTGTAAATTCCGGCCCCGTTCCCCTTGGCCACATTGTAGCTGACGGTGCCGTTCACAAGTTTGAGTGAGGCCTCGGCGCCGATGTACACCGCGCCGCCGTCCGCGCCCGCCGTGTTGCGGCTGAACGTGCTTGCACGAACATCCAACTTGCCCTGGCTGAAGAGCGCACCGCCGTTGTTCGCCGCCCGGTTTCCGTCGAAGGTGCTGTCCTCGATCTCTTCATCGACGCCGCTGAACATGGCGCCGCCGATGTTGGCCGTGTTGTTGAGGAACTCAACGTCGCTCAGTGTCGTGGAGTCCGCGCTGGCACCAAGGTAGATGCCTCCGCCTCGGCCGGAGCTGCTGTTGCGTTCCACAGTACAGTGGGATATCGCCAAGGCGGCGTTCTTATCCACCCAGACACCACCCCCATCTTTGCTGGCGGTGTTGTTGGCAATGCGACAATCCTTGAATTCCAGAGTGCCAAAACGACTGAGCGCTCCGCCGCCGTCTTCCGCACTGCCCCGCGCCAGGGTCATGTTTTCGACTCGAACCTTCGAGCCCTTGATGTTAAAGGTCACGATGTTGCGTCCCGCGTCGCCCGTACCGGAGCGCCCCGTGACTAGATCCAGGTCCTGGTCGCCATCGATGTCGCCGAGCGTGAGTGCCGATGCGCTGTCGAAGCCGTCGATACCCACGGCCTCGCCGCCAAAGGGGTTCGCGCCACCTTCGTTGAGGAAGAGGTCCTTGGGCTGATTGCTGTAACCGACGATGAGATCGAGATCATTGTCTCCATCCACGTCGGCCAGAGCCACGCTGGTCGTGCTCGTCACGGAGAGCGCCGGCGATAGCACACTTGTGCGACCAACCAGGTCAATGGGGTTGCCGAATCGACCGTTTCCGGAGTTCAGGAAGAGCCGGTCTTTCTGGTTGGCGTTGCCGATCACCGTGTCATCGTCGCCGTCGCCGTCGACATCGCCCACGGCTACGGCGACCGACTGGCCGCCACTGTCGCCGAAGGACTCGTCACCGCTTGCTTGTACGGAAGGCGCGAAGGCACCGCTGCCGTCGTTGAGAAAGGCCTTGTTGACACCGACATTGGCCACCACGATATCGGGGCGGCCGTCCTTATTGAGGTCTCCGACCGCCAAGGCTCTTGAGGCATCACCGTCCCCGGTGATGGGATCGCCGCCGCTGCCCTGGTTGCCGCTGAATTGGCCGCCGGAATTGTAGTAGACACGGTTGACGGCACCGTCGTTGACCACGACGAGATCGAGGTCATTGTCACCATCAATGTCGACGAGCGCGAGGTCCGAAGATTTTTCCTGCTCGTCGGAGACATTCTGCGCCGCAACATTCTGGAAGGGCCCCGTGGCGTTGCCGCTGTGCAAGTAGATCTTGTTCTCGGCGGCTGTCGTACCCCCATTGCTGACGACGATGTCGGGGTTGCCGTCCCCGTTGACGTCGCCGACCTCGATGCCCGTCGTTCGGTCACGATCGGAGCCAATCGTCAGTGGCACCTCGAAGGTGCCATTGCCCCGATTGAGCTGCACCTCGTTGGCCTGGCCAATCGAACGTCCGCCGCCATTGCCCGTCACGACATCGAGATCACCGTCCGCGTCGACGTCGAAGAGCTCGACGTCTTGCGTGTCGTTGCCCACGGGGTTGAGGAAGGCACTGCCGCCGAAGGGGACGGTCTTGCGAGCGTTAAGCGTGATCGTGTTGACGTGATCCTCGTGTCCAGCCACGATGTCCACGGAGCCATCGCCATTCGTGTCGAGCGCCGCGATCTGGATCGTATTGCTCACTCCCGAGCCAACCTCGCTTGCACTCCACGTGCTGGCGCTGACGCCTTGGAGGTAGGCTCGATTGGCAGAACCACGATTGGCTACCACGATGTCAAAGCGACCATCGCCATCGATGTCCTGGACATCGACGTCGTGGGAAGCCGCCGGATCGGGCAGGTCGATCTTGCTGCCGGTGGTGAAGAAGGGCGCCGTGCCGGTATTGAGGTAGATCCGGTTGGGCTCGCTGGCCGCAGAGGCGGCCGTGACGAGGTCTAGGTCCCCATCCCCGTCGACATCAAACAGGGCCACGGCGCGCACGCCATCCCCGCTGTTGGGCAGGTCGTGGCGATTCGCAGCAGGGAAGCCGCCGGCACCGTTGCCGCGGTACAGCCGCATGGCCGATGTGTCATTGGCGGCAACGACATCGACATTGCCGTCCTTGTCCACGTCGCCGTAGGCGAGGCCATACGTGGTCCGAGTGGCCGACCAACCGTCGACGCCAGTGGCGAATGTACCATCACCGTTGCCCTTGTAGAAGACGTTCTTCTGGGCACCCTCCTCACCGCCGTTGCCGGTGATCGCGTCGAGCTTGCCGTCACCATCAAAGTCTGCCAGCACGATAGCGGTCGTGTTGCGCAGGATGCCCGACATCTGGGTCGGCGTAATCCCGGAATAGGGATCGACGCCACTGCCGGCACCCCCGTTTAGGATGACCTTGTTGGTAAAGGGGCTACCGATCAATGGCGTGGCGGTCGGCGAAGGGGTGGTCGTTGCGGTAGGTGTAACCGTGTTGGTCGGCGCGACCGTCGCGGTCGGCGTGAATCCGCCCGTGGGCGTGGGGGAGGGCGTCAATGTCGGAGTGGGTGACGGTGCCCCCGTGGCTGTCGGCGCGGGCGGCATCACACCCCTCACACCAAAGACAACATCGAGGTCACCATCGTTGTCGAGGTCGCCCGTGGCCACCGAGCGCGCATTGGCCACGTTGAGGCCGGAGGGAGAGGTCCCTTCGAAGGGATCGCCCGTGCCGTTATTTATGAACAGTTCGGCCGATGGTGCGCTACCGCCAAAGACATTGAGTGCATCCGGGCGACCATCGCCATCGACATCGACCATATGCAAGTCCAGAGTCTTGGTCATGCCCGATGCCGGACCAATGAGCAGATCATTCGCCCCGCCCGTGAACGGCGAGGCGCCATTGTTTTTGATGACGTAAGTGGGCTCGTAGCGACTCGGCAGGATGATGTCCGGCCAGCCGTCACCGGTTAGATCGGAGATCTCCGCATCCCACCGATTGCCTTCCGTGACATCGCCGTCCAGCACGATCGGCGTAACCCCGACAAAGGGCAGACCGGAGCCGTTGTTTAGGAACAGCTTGGTCGGCTGTGGGTCAGAGGCACTGCGATTCGAAAACGTTACGACGAGATCCAAGTCCCCGTCGCGATCGGCATCGCCAACGCCAAATCCACGCACACCCTTTCCGTTGTCGGAGCCGACATTCCCAGGTTCGATCACGACAGGCGAGACCCCACCGAATGGGTCATCCGGATCCTGGCTATTCGCGTACAGCAAGAGTTTCGGCTCGTTCTTGATCGAGAAGCCCGCAACAAAATCCGGCCAGCCATCGTTCGTGAAGTCGTGTGCAGCGAGCCGGTAGGTGCTGTAGGAAAAGTCAAACCGATAGGTCTTCACGCCAGTGCCGCTGAATTGACGGTCGGAGGGGTTGCCCGTCTTGCGGTTGAGTACGACATGGATGAAGTTATCGCCGGAGGTCACCATGTCGGGTGCGCCGTCCCGATTGAAGTCCGCCAGGCCGATGTCTAGCGACCAATCCCCCGGCGTCTCCCCCGTACAGGTATTGCCATCGAAGGGCCACGTGCCGTCCCCGTAGCAGACGTCGATTCCGTGACCGCCGCCCCTGTCTCCCCAGAGGATGTCATTGTGGCCGTCCAGATTGATGTCAGCGATCCGTGCCACAGTGCCATAGTAGTCGTTGCGAATGACGACCGGCTCCGCACTAAAGGGATGCGTGATCGATCCAGTGTTCAAATAGGCAAAGATGCCGGGGGCGCAACTACCCGCAGCCCACTGGCAGCGGTAGCTGGCCACGACGAGTTCCGGCCGACCGTCGCCCGTGAGATCGCCCAGATCGATGTACTGGCTGTCATTGCGATAGGTGCTGTTCTCGTCTTTCAACGGCGGGGTGAGGGTGAGCCCCCCTGTACCGTCATTCAAGAACACCTGTGGCGCCCGTGAGTCACCGTAGCCGTTCTCACCAATGGGTCCGTAGGCGCCGCTCCGCCCGAGCACCACGTCCAGGTCGCCATCCCCGTCCACGTCCGCCGTGGCGACGCTGTTGTGAAATCTGTCGGGCGAACTCGAGGTGTCCCCCGCCGGAATCGTCATCGACATCGGCGTGCCGCCGAAAGCATCCACCACGAGCCGTCCATCGCCGGGCTCCAACGTGAGCGGACGGCCGGTGCTCAACGCAAGACCGTTGCGCCAGAGGTTGACCGTTCCGCCGCCGGCATCGACCACGTCGAGGTCCCCATCGCCGTCCAGGTCTGCGAGCGCCAACGCGGTCGAGGCGAGGTGGCTGGTGCCCAGCCCGTTGCGCACCGTTCCGGAGAATGGCGCCGTGCCGCCCGCATTGAGGTAGACGAAATTCGCACCCGGAGCGCCGGCGTTGGCGACAAACACGTCGGCCCGACCATCCGCATTGGCATCCACGTCGCCCACCGCCATGGCCTGCGTGGCGTGCGTATCCGTGCTAATTGTCGATCCGGCGACACCACTGAAGGGCAGACCGGTGCCATTGTTCAGGTAGACGCGATTCGCCTGGCCGTCATTGCCGAATAGCGCGTCGAGCCGGTTGTCACCGTCGACATCCGATAGCACTGCGCTCGATGACCCGTTGGTGGCCGTTGGGTCGATGTCCGTGCCGGCGGGGAACACACCTTGGCCGTTGTTGAGATAGAGGCGGTTCTTCTCGCCCTCGTTGGCAGCCAGCACGTCGGGCCGACCATCGCCGTCCACATCGCCGGCCGCCACGGACCGCGTCTTGTCCGCGTCGGTCGTAATGGCGCCTCCGTCCATGAACGTGCCGTTGCCGGCGCCGAGATAGACGTGGTTGGTCTGGTTGTAGTTGCCCTCGACTAGATCGAGGTTGCCGTCCCCATTGAGATCGGCCCCGACCAGCGAGCGCGTCGCGTTTGTCTGGGTCACCAGCGCGTCCGCTCCTGCGCCGAAGCCACCGAGGCCGTTGTTCAAAAACAGCCGTGTGGCGCCACCCTCGTTGCCTTCCGCGAGGTCGATCAGACCGTCCCCGTTGAAGTCGCCGGCGATCAGCGCGCGAGTGTCTAGGGCGTCCGGCGGCGAGTGTAGCTCCACCGGCGTCACACCCGAGTACGGTGCCGTCGCACCGGTGTGGAGATAGACCCGGCTGCGCCCGCCTGTGCCCTTGTTGGCCACGGCAAGGTCAATACGGCCGTCGCCATTAAAGTCCGCCACCGCGACGGCGGACACGTTGGTCTCCGTGATCGTCTGCATTAGCTGGTCGAGGTCGCCAAACGTTGCACTATTGGCCAACGTCGTCCGGCTCGTGCCCTGACCGCGCAGCGTGACATTGCGGTTCTTGACGACCAGATTCTCTTCGAACGTCCCATCTGCGAGTTCCACGACGTCGCCGGCACTGACGGCGTCGCCACCCTGAGTCGGCCGAGCCGAACCGAGCACATAGCTCACCGTCTTACAGGGCGCCCCTTGCGTGCCGCAGCTTGCCGTATCGTTCCCCGCCGTACTCACATGCCACGTGCGACCGATCGTCGCGGCCTGTGCCGCCACGGACTGTGGTACGGCCGCCAGCGCGGCGGAGGCGTCCGCGATCGGCGCACTCCGGCCCTGCTGGGTAAGCCCGTCCTCAGCCCGCGTCGGGGCCTCTCGAGCCGCAAGGGCACCCGGCAGCGCGATCATGGCACCGCCTGCGGTCGCGGCCGCAAAGGCCATGCCCATGGCCAGCGCCGTGCGCCTGCCTCGTGTGTTGGAAATGCCTCGGTTGCGTGAGTTGCTCATCCGCTTTTCCTCAGAGAATTGCTTCTGGGTCGTCGGGCGTCCGTTCCGCGATGGGCCACGTTCACGTATTCGCATCAATCAAAATCCTGCGTTTCCGCCGCGACCTGATCGGCCGTTCTAACCCGTCGCGCGAGGAAGTATCCGCGCACCGTCAGGTCGTGTTTGTGCACGCCCTTGATGATCTCTTCATACTGTCCGCCCCAGACCGTGCCTCCCCAGCCGAGCACTTCCGCCGTCTGGTTGAGCTCTGAGGGCACGGAGGCACTCAACGTGAACTTCATTCGTCGCCGTATCTCCGGCACCTCCCAGAGATAGGGCGGTACCTGACCCAGGTCGATCGGATTGAACTTCACGTCCAGGTTGTCGAGGTCCGGGTGGTATTTGTGCTTGAAGGGGTTGCGCGGGTCGCGCGGATCGACCGTCACGTTGAACTCGACCGTCTCGCCCTGGGCGAAGTTGCTGGTCCCCGTGCGCTTGACGGGCTTCACGATCGACGTGTTGATCGCGGACACGCGGTTGTCCTGGGCCGTGATGTAGTAGGGCAGGAGTTCGGCGGTCTTGAAGGTGGTCGCACCGGCCGTCTCTTCCTCTACGCGCATGATGACGCGGTATTGGAAGGAGCCGGCGACCGGCATGCCGACCCGGATCTCACCGCACGCGACCACGTCAGGGGATGTGGGCGGCGGTTTCTTCTTGAGCCGAATCAGGAACGGGTTGACCGTATCCAACAGCCAGGTCGGACCTGCCGCAAGGGGCTGACGAATGACCGTGCTGGCCCTAGCGACTTCGAGCGTGCCGTTCTTGACCACGCCGAGGGAACTCTCCGTCCCGCCGGTCACATTGCTGCACGTGCCGTTGGCCAGGAAGGCGTCGTACTCCGTGACCCAGCCGAAGTCGAGAGAGACCGAGTCTGGGTCTCCATTGACGTCGAGCGGCGGCGTCAGGGTTGTCTCCGTGCCCGCGGTATTCTTGACCTTGTACTCGTCGATCTTGCCGCCGGACAAGGACACCTCGACCGGCCAGTGATTGGGACGGGTGACCGAGGCCGGGGTTGACGTGGCGGTGGCGCCCGGCACCGGTGTCGGTAAGGACGCGCCGGTCTCCATGGTTGGTGGTTCGGTGACCGTGAAGTCCTGGGTCATGCTCATCAGCGTCATGGTGTTGGGCACGGCGTAGGTGATCACGTAGTCGCCGTCCGCCATGCCGGTGCCGCCGTTATCGACGAACCATGATCCGTCCGAGCGGGTGGCGGTGTTGAGCGTCGCCGGACCGGTCAGCGTCACGGTAATGCCCTCAAAGCCGGGCTCGTTGCCATCGTAGCGACCGTTGGCGGAGCGGTCTTCGAAGAACCATCCACCCACGGAAGGGGCCACGGGCGCGTCCTCTCCCGTCGGCCGGACGATGACCGGCTCGGGCAGTTCAAGTGTGAAGACCATCGAGGTCGCGTTCGTCGCAGTAAGCTCGGTGAGCTGAATGCCGCCGCGGATTCCGGAGTCGCTAAAGGCGCGCAGGCCAATGGCCAACTTGGCCTCATCGACATTCGTCGAGCCCGCCCGCCCCTCGCTGACCTCGGTCACATAGACGTCCCCAACCCACAACCCGAGGCGGTTCGGGCTGCTCACGCTCGTTGGGATCAGCCAGCGCGTGCCGAGGGCGGTCGAGGCAATTTGGATCAGCGATGCGCCGTCCTTCACCTGCGCGCCGGCACGCACCCTGAATTTCAAGTCGCGCGTGCTACTGGCCGGCACGTTGACGGTGATCGCCGAGCCGTTCACCGCGGTCCAGGTACTCGCCGGCTCTTCGAGTTCCAGTTCGACAGGCACCGCGGAGGCCAGTCGGGACACCGACACGTTGGCGGCCGCCGGGCCGCGGTTGCGAACGGTGACGCGCTGCTCGGTGACCAGCGCGGCGACGCGATCATCGAAGATCAGACGACTGTCGGACGCCTCGATATCGAGCAACCCGTTCTTTGTGAACAGGTCAGGAGAGCCGGTCGAGCCGGCCTCCTTCGCCTTCAGCAGGTACCCCTCGCCATACTTCAGCGTGCTCGTCGGGAAGGCATTGCCACCGCTGCGGGTCCAGGTCTTCAGCCACGTGCCATCCGGCTTGATCTCGTAGAGTTCGTCCACCGGCAGCGGCACGAGATAGCCGTTCATGTCGGGCGAGACCGAAGGCTCGATCGGGAAACCACCCAAGTTATAGGCGCCGACCTCGCGGCGGGGCCGGCGAAGCTCCGGGTCGCCGACAACTTCCAGTAGGGCCGGCGTGCCCAGCGTCGTGGTCATTTCGACCAGATAGCCACGACCCGCGTGCAGGTTGATCAGGTCGTTCAAGAACTCGCGCGACTCCCCGTCCGGACCCGGGCTGGTGCCGGGGTAGTACTTGCGCCATCCCGGCTCATCCCACAGCCCTTCACTCGGGTCGGCGATGAAGTCCTTCGTGCTGACCGGCGTCCGCCACTCCCACACGGCGACCAACGACGTGCTTATCGGATTGAACACGGACTCCACCGTACTCAGCGCGCGCTCCATGATCGGGTTGCCGTCGCCGTCCAGGTCCACCTGCACCATCGGCGACGTGTTGCGCGGCTCCACCTCGAGGTAGATCGCGTTCCAACCCGCGCGCAACGAGAACTTCTGCGTCACCTCGAGCTCGCTGCTCGTAGCCAGGTTCGTGCCGCCGCTCAGAGCCACCATGAGGGGCTCCGCGGCCGGCGGATCGGCAAGCACTTTGCCGTCCGCCACGCGATCGGAGGGCGCGTCAACGGCCGTCGCGCGCTCATCCTCCATGCGGCCAATCCCGCTCAAGACGCCGATCAGAACGACGACGCCGAGTGACGCCGCTAGAACGACCCGTCCGAGCCTGCTGAGGGTGCGCTTGCTCATGAGCTTCCTCCGGTGTCCCGCATGGTGAGGGCTGCGACCCGCCCCGATCACGCGCGTGGCAGTCATCGGGGCGGATGCTCATTCGAATGTCTCTCGACGGCGCGGCAAAGCACCCACGAGAGGGTCCTGACTGGGCGCGCCGTCTAGCGCGGTCCGGGCAACCCCGGGCAGAGAACGTCACGCTGCGGCACGAAGCGGGTAAAGATCGGGATGCCCTCGTAGGCCTTCGACTCGTCGCCGGGCACGTCCGGCCCGAGCAACGTCCCGCCGATCCGCTCCACGACGATCGCGCTCAAGCCCACCAGGTTGCGCTGGTGGTTGCCGCGATTGTCCCAAACATGGTGCTCCCAGAACGTGGCGCTGATCACGGCGCTACCCAGGTAGCCGTCGCGGATGGCGCCCTGCTGCGAGAGATCGATGTACTCGACCTGCTTCTCGCCCAGCTTCTGGCAGTAGAAGTCCACGAGGCCGTTCTGGTCGTAGAGGTAGATGGCGAAGTCGGTGAAGCCGGGCTTGGGCACCAGATTCGTGATGGCGATCTCGCTCGTGATGCCGCGGTTGCCCTTGGCCAGGATCGGCAAGCCGATGACCGCGGAGCCGTCCGTCAGGCCGCCCTTGTTGGTTCCGATCTGCCAGTCGAAGGCCAGCTTCTCGGTCAGGGCGTTGTAGGCGACGGCCTCGATGCGCTCGGAACGCTGCGGGTCGATCCACTTGTCCAACGTGACCACGGATTGGATCCGGGGCGCTTCCACGAGGTTGGAGCCCCAGGCGAACCACTCCTGGCTCTCCACCCGCGCGCTGCCCACCCAGTTGCCCGGGATGCTGTCGATCAGCGGCAGGAAGAAGGTCTGGTTGCCGCGCGGGCAGATCCAGTCCACGAGGGTGTTGATGATGCCGCCGGAGCGGTCGAGGAAGTAGACCTTGACCTTGGCGGCGTGCACGCCGGAGAGGTTCTGCACGGTAATCGCCGAGTCCCAGCCTTGGTACTCGCTATAGGTCAGCGGCGCGTAGTTGATGAACGAGCCGACCGTGAACTCGATGAGGTCGATGTCGGCCGGAACGCCGCGGTAGCTGGTGAACAGGCTGGGTCCGAAGGTGTCGACGACCACGCCGAGCGGCTGCGAGGCGCGGATGAACGCGCTGCCCAACCAGTCAGGGCCGACGACCGTGTTCGGATCGAAGGTGACGGTCTCGCCCGGCGCAAGGGCCAGGACATCGCCCAGGACCGGGCGCAGACAGTTGTCGGTGTCCGACATCCACAGTTCCAGGCTGCTGCAGTAAGTGCCCGAGTTGTGGATGTGGATGAGGCTGTTGAGGTCGGCGCGGTTGGCGAACAGCAGCGGCGCGTGCAGCGCGTAGCCGCCGTCAATCGGGTTGAGCGCCCCCTCGTAGTCGGTCGAGATGCCGATGTATGCGGCGCTGACACTGCGCCCTTGGTCGGTCGGATCCGGGCATGTGCGATCGACGACCACGGCCAGGGGCTCACCCTGGTTGGCCTCGAAGTCGAGCACGACCTGGTTGCCGTTGATGTCCTTCGGGCCGAGGTAGGTGCCGCCCGCGCGGTAGTTCTCGTCGAAGTACTCCCACTCGGAAGCGTTGCCGACCACGAGGTCGAAGAGCGACTCACAGGCCAGCTTGTCGAAGGACTTTTCGCCGCCGCGCGGCGTGTCGACGTCGTTGGTGGTGTTTAGCGAGTACAGGATGCCCGAGCGGGCGCCCTGCGGCAGCAGGCTGGCCGGGTAGTACCACGACGAGCCGGGCACGATGAGGCCCGTACACTCGATCTTGAGCGGACCGGAAGCCTGCGGTGGGCACGCGCCAGGATCGCCCCAGACCACGAGCATACCGCGCGCGATCTCGTCGCCCAGGTTCTGGATGGCCAGCAGCGGCTCGCATTCCTCGGGGCCGAGGATCGGCAGCTGCAGGCGCGTGTCCGCGCCGCCGCATGCCACGAACAGCGTCGCGGAGTCGGAGACCGGCTCGACGTCGATGCAGGGCAGCAACGTGCGCCCGGCGTTGACCGCGTCGGCCTTGACCGTCACGACGTTCGTGTTGTCACCGCACTCGCAGTCGAGCTTGGTTACGGTGGTGGAGAGCACGAAGGTGGCGCCGGGCGGCACCGGGATCTTGGGATCGCCGACATCCGTGATGGTCGCGGTGAAGATCTCGGTCCCCCACGGCTCGCTCCGGGTCTGGAGCACGTCGCTGACCATGATGTTGTCGAGGTAGGTCGTGCCCGTGTTCGTGATCTCGTAGCAGAACGTCACCTGCGCACCCGGGATGAGGTTTGCGTTCTCCTTGCCCGGGCAGGTGCCGTCCTGGCTGATCGTCTTGTTGACCGAGAGCGAAGCGCACTCGATGGCGGTCAGCTCGATATCGGTGTTGTTGCTCAGGTCGGGATCGGCCGTCGGCGTGCGCCCGAGGGGCAGCCCGTTGACCGGCGGCCACACGATATCGTTGGCGCGCGTGCTCACCCTGGCCGTGTTGAGCGCCTCGCTGCCGCAGGGGGCATCCTGGCGCACCATCACGCGGATCAAGATGACCACGTTGTTGCCGGCATTGATGCGGCCCAACTCGCGTTGGTTGAGGAAGTTCCGGTCGCGGCCGGCGACGACCTCGATGTAGCCGGTGTCGCGGATCTCCTCGACAAGCCCTTCGTCGTTGACGATCTCGACATCGATTCGAACGGGGTCGTGGACCACGTAGAGCTCGTCGAGCCAGTCTTCCACGATGACCTCGGCCGCGTCGGAGGGGCCGGTGTTGGTGATGGACAACGTGTAGGTGATCATGCCGCCCGGCTGGACGGGATCGCACATCAGGAACCAGTTGTCCGGCGCGAGGGCCGGATCACCGAAGATATCGGTCTTGTGGATCGCGAGATCGGCAAGCGCGTTGACGCGCGTGATCTCGTTGTCCCAGTTGTTGCGCTCGATCGGCGGCTCGCCGCCCTGGAACAGACCGGTTGGCTGCGCGCCGGACGATGCCGCAACGTCCGGGAAGCCGGGACCCGCGATGCGCGAGTCCGGTGACGCACCACCGAAGGGGTAGGGCACGAAGGGCGCCGGGTCCTTCGACGAGGTGATCATCACAAGGTTGTTCGCGTAATGCGGGTAGCCGGTCGCCTCGCCGAAGGCGCGCGCGCCCTCGCCGGGCGCGGTGTCGCCGCGGCCGTCCAAGACGTAGCCGCTGGCCACGTCCGCGATGAGGTCGAAGGTGAGTTCCGCGCCGGCGGCCAAATCGCCACCGTCCACGAAGCGCGCGTAGTTGGTCATCGACAGGCTCTCGAGGCGAACCACCTGGCTGGTGATCACGCCGTCGCCGCTGATGACCATGCACTCCACGCTGTCGTTGGGATCCAGCGGCGCGCAGCGGTTGTAGGTGAAGCCGACCGGCAGGGTGTCGGTCAGGCTGACCAGCACGGCATCGGATGGACCGTTGTTGCCGAAGCGGATGCGGTAGGCGGCCTCTTCGCCGGCGATGACCGGGTCGACGAGGTCCGTCTTGAACACGTAGACATCCGACTCGCGCACGACCGGCGTGTCGGCCGTTGCGATGTTGTTGTCCGGGCACGGGTCGATGGTGCGGCTGTCGACCTCGGCCGTGTTGACCAACGTGATCATCATGTCCGGCGAGGGCACCGTGTCCGGCTCCGTGCCGATGGAGAGGAAGAAGGTGCGGGTCTCGCCCACCGCCATGTCGCCCAGCTGGCACTCGACCATCTGGGGCATGCCGGGCACCTCGTAGCAGGTGGCGCCCAGGGCGGTCTCGAAGAACAGCCCCGCCGGCAGCGTGTCGCTGACCACCACACCGCGTGCGACGCTCTTGCCGAGATTCATCACGTCGATCTGGTAGACCAGGCTCTCGCCAGCCGGCACCGGGTTCGGCCCCTTGTTCGTCTTCACGATCGCGAGGTCGGCCCGGGTGTTGACCGTGGTCAGGTTGCTTGTGTGGTTGTTCGAGTTGTCGATGTCGAAGATGTCGGAATCGACGAAGACGTCGTTCTCGAGGATCGTGCCGTCCAACAGCGCGGTGTCCACCGTCGCCGTGACGATCAGCGTCGCTTTCTCGCCCGGCACGCCGGCCGCGTCTTCACTCAGCAGCGTCCCGACGCCGCAGGTCAGCCGATCCGACGGCTCGCCCGGGGTTCCGGTCTCGCAGTCACCCTTCGGCGCGCCCATCTCGTCGACCAGGCTGTAGTCGGTGACCACGAGGCCAGGCGGGAGGCGGTCGAAGATCAACACGTTCTCGGCGTCCGAGGGGCCGAAGTTCTGGACCATGATCGTGTAGCTGATCACTCCGCCGGCCGTGACGCTGTCCGGTAGCGCGATCATCTCGTTGTCACAGCCGATGTGGTTCTGACCGAGGGCCGTCTTCATGACCCGCAGGTCCGCCACGTCGGTGATGTCGTGCTCGACGAAGGCCTCGTTGTTGGCCAGGTCCGGATCGGTGTCCGCGCTGGCCACCGAGGCGACGTCGTTGATGTTGCTCGTCTGGTCGGCCGTGACGACCACCTCGACGATCCAGCGGCCGGCGTTCGGGCCCTGCAGCGGGCCGCCGAAGGTCTCGAGGTCGTCCGTGGAGCGCGGGTAGGGCGGCGTGCCGGGTACGTCCGGCGCGTCAGGGATCACGCAGGTCAGCGTGGCCCGCTCGTCGATGTCGTTGGCGATGTGCGCGCCCGGCGCACCGGCGCCGCCGTTGGGGATGCCGATGTTGAGGCCGGCGTCGTTGGCCGAGGTGAGCGTACAGACGGCCGTCGGGCGATTGCCGTTGACGTCCGGGTCCACCGCGACGACATCGAAGAGCTCGCTCGCGACGATCTCGTCGGTGACGTAGGTCGCGTGGCTGAAGCTCGGGCCGAGGTTGTCGACGATGATCGTGTAGGTCAGCAGCTCACCCGCACGCACCGCGCTGTCCGGCTTGCCGAACTTGCGCACGCGCAGGTCGGCCACGGTGCGCACGTAGATCGTGCTGTCGTCCGTGTTGTTGGCCGTGAAGGGATCGGGCGTGGTGGAACTCACCGTGGCGGTGTTGACGATGATCGCGCCGGGCGCGA
The DNA here is from genome assembly GCA_029262755.1 of Anaerolineae bacterium. Lineage (GTDB taxonomy): Bacteria > Chloroflexota > Anaerolineae > Epilineales > Epilineaceae > JAJCYU01. The sequence continues at coordinate 23,823 of JAJCYU010000044.1, read as the reverse complement.
CGTCGCTGTCGACGTCGAAGACGAGGTCGAAGGCGTAGCCCGCCCCGTCGACCAGCACGTTGTTGGGCGCCGCGAGCGGGATCTCACACGTGATCAACCCGGCCGTCTCGGTGCAGAAGTCGTTCTGGTTGCGGAAGAGCAGACCGTCCGGCACGGCGTCCGTGACGATGACGTTCTGCGCGTCGGAGGGGCCGAAGTTGCGCACGTCGATGTGGAAGCGCACTTCCTCGCCGGCCACCGGCGTGAGGTCGCTCACGGTCTTGAGCAGCCGCAGGTCCGCGTTCTGCCCCACGATCGTGTTCTCGACGGCCGTGTTGTTGTCGGCGCAGGGGTCGGTCGTGTCGCTCGTGACCGACACCGTGTTGTCGATCGAGGTCACGAGCGTGTCCTCGTCGACCAACATCCGCACCTCGACCACCACCGGCAGCAGCGGCGACGGGTTCGGCGCGATCGTGCCGATCGCGCAGGTCAACAGGTTCGTGATATCGACGCTGCACGTTCCGCCTGCGCCGGTGATCGTGGCGCCGAGGAAGATCAGGTCCGGATGGAGCTGGTCGGAGATCCGCACGTTGCGGGCGAAGGAGGGCCCGAGGTTGCGCAGCGTGAAGGTGTATTCCAGCTCCTCACCTGCGATCACCGTGTCCGGATCATCGTCCTTCAGGATCTCCAGATCGGCGCTCGCACCGACGGTCATGAGGTTCGTGTCGTAGTTGTTCGTGTTGTCGATGTCGAAGATGTCCGAGAAGACCAACACGTCGTTCTCGAGGATCGTGCCGGCTAGCACGTCGGCGTCGACGTCGATCTCGACGGTCACGAACTCCTGCTCGCCCGGACGCAACAGCCCGAGGCCGCAGGTGAGCTTGTCGATCGCGCTGCCGGCCGTGCCCGTGTCGCAGTTGCCGGAGGGTGCGCCGGTGGCATCGACGACCTGGTAGCCGGTTACCACTACACCGGGCGGCAAGCGGTCCACGACCACCACGTTCTCGGCGTCGGAGGGACCGTTGTTGGTGACGGTGATCGTGTAGGTCGCGCCGAGCCCCGCGGTGACCGCGTCGGGCACAAGGGCGATGACGGGCGGGCAGCCGGGCTGGACGATCTCGCCGACGGCCGTCTTCTCGATGGCCAGATCGGCCACGTCCGTGATGGCGTGCTGCACGAAGGCTTCGTTGTTGGACTGGTCGGGATCGACGTCATCGCTGGAGACCGAGGCCACGTTATTGATCGACGAGGTCTGGCGTGCGGTGACGACGACCTCGATGATCCAGCGGCCTGCGTTTGCGCCCTGCAGCGGACCGCCGAAGGTTTCCAGATCGTCGATGCTGAAGGGCGGGTTGCCGGCCGGGTCGGGCGTGTCGGGCAGCACGCAGGTCAGCGTGGCCCGCTCGTCGACGTCCACCGCGATCGGTGCGCCGGGCATACCGGCGCCGCCGTTGGGGATCGCCACGTTCAACGCGCCGTCGTTGGCCGAGGTAAGGGTGCACACGGCCGTGGGGCGGTTGCCGTTGACATCCGGGTCCACGGCGACGACATCGAAGAGCTCGCTGGCCACGATCTCGTCGGTCATGTAGGTCGCGTGGCTGAAGCTCGGCCCCAGGTTGTCCACGATGATCGTGTAGGTCAGCAGCTCGCCCGCGCGCACCGCGCCGTCCGGCTTGCCGAATTTGCGCACGCGCAGGTCGGCCTCGGTGCGGACGTAGATTGTGCTGTCGTCGCTGTTGTTGGCGGTGAAGAGATCGGCCGTCGCGGACTGCACCGTGGCGGTGTTGGTGATGATCGCCCCGGGCGTGACGTCCGGCAGCACGTCGAAGACGAGGTCGAAGCCGTAGCTCTGCCCGACCTCGAGCGTGTTGTTCGGCGCCGCGAGCGGAATCTCGCAGGTAATGAGGTTGCCGGCGAGCGTGCAGAAGTCGTTCTGGTTGCGGAAGACAAGGCCGGCCGGCACCGGATCGGTGACGGTCACGCTCTGGGCATCCGAAGGACCGTTGTTGACCACGTCGATCGCGAAGGTGACCTCGCCGCCCGCGACGGGCGTGAGATCGTCGACCGACTTCAGCAGCGCAAGGTCGGCGTTCTGCCCGACCTCCGTCGTGTCGTCGTCGCTGTTGTTGACCAGACAGGGGTCGGCCACGCCGCTGGTCACCGTCGCGGTGTTGGCGATGGGTACGGCGGGCGCGTCCGGGTTGACCAGCAGGAAGAGCTCGACCACCACCGGCAGGGCCGGCGGCGGGTTGGGCGCCACCGTACCGAGCTGGCACGTGACCAGGTTGCCCGTGTCGACGTTGCACACGCCGGGGCCGCCGATGACCTGGAAGCCCAAGAAGGTCAGGTTCGGGTTCAGCTGATCGCGCACGACCACGTTGGGCGCGAAGCTCGGGCCCGCGTTGGTGACGGTCAGGCGGTAGGTCAGCTCTTCACCGGCCACGACCGCGTCCGGCTCGTCGTCCTTGTCGATCGCCAGGTCGGCTTGCGCGTCGACCAGCGTCAGGTTGCTATCGAAGTTGTTCCGGTTGTCGATGTCGAACACGTCCGAGGTCACGAGCACGTCGTTCTCGAGGATCGTGCCGTCGCGCACGTCGGCGCCGACGTCGGCGTCGATCGTGACCACGCGGCCCTCGCCCTCGCGCAGCGTGCCGAGGCCGCAGGTGAGCTTGTCGAGCGGCTCGCCCGGCGTGCCCGTATCGCAGTTGCCGGACGGCGCACCGCTGAGGTCCACGACGCTGTAGCCGGTGACCACGATGCCCGGCGGCAGCCGGTCGATCAACAGCACGTTCTCCGCTGTCGAGGGGCCGCCGTTCGTCACGGTGATCGAGTAGGTTACGTCCAAGCCGGCCGTCACGCGGTCCGGAACGTCGCTCGCGGTGGCCGGCACGGCGCAGCCGAGATCGCGCACGCGGCCGACGGCCGTCTTCTCGACAGCCAGGTCCGCCACGTCCGTGATGTCGTGCTCGACGAAGGCCTCATTGTTGGATGCGTCGACGTCCGTGTCGTCGCTCGACACCGAGGCGACGTCGTTGATCGACTGCGCCTCTGCCGCGCGCAGGACGATCTCCACGATCCAGCGGCCGGCATTCGGGCCGCCGAAGGGACCGCCGAAGGTCTCGAGGTCGTCGATGGAGAAGGGCGGCACGGGGTCCGGCGTATCGGGCAGCGTGCAGGTCAGCGTACCGCGCTCGTCGACATCGGCGGCCACCGGCACGGCGGGTGAGCCGGCGCCGGCGTTGGGGATGGCCACGTTCAAGCCGCCGTCGTTGGCCGAGGTCAGCGTACACACGGCTGTCGGGCGGTTGCCGTTGACGTCCGGATCGACGGCGATGACATCGAAGAGGCCACTGGAGACGATCTCGTCGGTCACGGTCGTACCATGGGCCCAGCTCGGGCCGAGGTTGTCGACGATGATCGTGTAGGTCAGCAGCTCGTCGGCGCGCACCTGTGCGTCCGGCTTGCCGAACTTGCGCACGCGCAGGTCGGCCTCGGTGCGAATGAAGACCGTGCTGTCGTCCTGGTTGTTGGCCAGGAAGGCGTCCGGCGTGATGGCCTGCACCGTCGCGGTGTTGGTGATGATCGCGTCCGGTGCGACATCGGGCAGCACATCGAAGACCAGGTCGAAGGCGTAGCGCTGCCCGACCTCGAGCGTGTTGTCCGGCGCCGGCAGCGGCACCTCACAGGTGATCAAGGTGCCCAGCAGGCTGCAGAAGTCGTTCTGGTTGCGGTAGATCAGGCCGGCCGGCACCGTGTCGGTGACCGTCACGCCCTGCGCGTCCGACGGGCCGTTGTTGACCACGTCGATCGAGAACGTCACCTCGCCGCCCGCCACGGGCGTGAGGTCGTCGGTGGCCTTGAGGACCGCGAGGTCGGCGCCCTGCGTGACGTCCGTCGTGGCGTCGTCGCTGTTGTTGGCGCCACAGGGGTCCGTCACGTCGCTGGCGACGGTCGCGGTGTTGACGATGACGCCGGCCGGCGCGTCCGTGTTGACCTGCAAGAAGAGCTCGACCACCACAGGCAGGGCGGGCGCCGGGTTGGGGGTCACGTTGCCGAGCTGGCAGGTGACGACGTTGCCGGTGTCCACCGCACACGAGCCCGAGCCACCGATGATCTGGGAGCCGAGGAAGGTCAGGTTGGAATCGAGCGCGTCGCGCACGACCACGTTGGGCGCGACGGAGGGACCGAGGTTGCGCACCGCGATGCGGTAGGTGACGCCCTCGCCGGCCAACACGGCCGCCGGATCGCCTTCCTTCTCGATGCTCAGATCGGCCGCGGCGCCGACGCGCGTCAGGTTCGTATCGCGGTTGTTGGCGTTCATGTCGTCGAAGGTGTTCGAGGAGACCGAGACGTCGTTCTCCAACAGCGTGCCGTCGGCCACGCCGGCGCCGACGTCCGCCGTGACGATCACCGTCCGCTGCTCGCCTACGGCCAGGCTGCCGAGATCGCAGACCATCGGATCGGCGGCGCTACCGGGCGTGCCGGTCGTACATGTGCCGGCCGGCGCGCCGACGCCGTCGAGGACCTGGTAGCCGTTGACCACGATACCGGGCGGCAGGCGGTCGACGAGCGACGCGTTCTCGGCCAGCGACGGTCCGGAGTTCGAGACCGTAATGGTGTACGTCACGCCGAGTCCGGCCGTCACGCGATCGGGGACGGGGCTGGCGGTGGGCGGCACGGCGCAGCCGAGGTCGCGCACCTGACCGACCGCGGTCTTGACCACCGCGAGGTCGGCGATGTCCACGACCTCGTGTTCTACGGCGGCCTCGTTGTTGGAGGCGTCGGGATCGATATCGAGGCTCGATGCGGAGGCCACGTCGTTGATCGACGCCATCTCCGTGGCACGCACCACGATCTCGGCCACCCAGCGGCCGGCGTTCGGGCCGCCGAAGGGACCACCGAAGACCTCCAGGTCGTCGGCGGAGAAGGGCGGCGTCGGGTCCGGCGTGTCGGGCAACTGGCAGCTCACGGTCGCGCGCTGGTTCACGTCGGAAGCCAAGGGCGCACCGGCCGAGCCTGCTCCTGCGTTCGGCACGGCGACGTTCAGGGCGCCGTCGTTGGCCGAGGTCAGCGTACACACGGCCGTTGGGCGGTTGCCGTTGACGTCCGGGTCGATCGACACGACGTCGAAGAGACCGTCGGAGAGGATCTCGTCCGTGACGAAGGTGCCGTGGGCCCAGCTGGGACCGAGGTTGTCGGTGAAGATCGTGTAGGTCAGCAGGTCGCCGGCGCGCACGGCGCCGTCGGGCTTGCCGATCTTTCGCAGCCGCAGGTCCGCCACCGTGCGCACGAAGATCACGCTGTCGTTGCTGTTGTTGACCAGCATCGTGTCCGGCGTCGCGGAGGAGACGATCGCGGTGTTGGTGATGACCGCGCCCTGCGCCACGTTCGGCACGACGTCGAAGAGTAGATCCAGGCTCGTGCTTTGGCCGGCGCCCAAGATGTTGCCGGGCGCCGCGACCGGAACCTCGCATGTAATGACGCCCGCCGCGAGCGCACAATTGTCGTTCTGGTCGAGGAAGACCAGGCCGGCCGGCACCGTGTCGGTAACCACGACGCCCTGGGCGTCGGAGGGGCCGTTGTTGCGCACGACGACCTCGAAGGTCACCTGCTCGCCGGCGATGGGCGCGACGTTGCGCGCGCGCTTGAAGACCGCCAGGTCCGCGCTCTGCGAAACCACGGTCTGCTCGAAGGCCAGGTCGTTGTCCACGCACAGGTCGTTGCTGGCGCTGTTGACGGAGGCAAAGTTGGGCAGCAGGCCGGCGGCGGCGTCCGGGTTTACCGTCAGGAAGAGCTCCACGACGACCGGCAGGCCCGGCGGGCCGTTGGGCGCCACGGGATCGACCTGACAGGTGACCAGGTTCAACGTGTCCACGTTGCAAACGCCGCTGCCGTTGATCAGCTGGTAGCCGACGAAGGTCAGGTCCGGGTGCAGCTGGTCGGAGATGACCACGTCCGTGGCCACGCTGGGCCCGAAGTTGACCAGGCTGAGGCGATAGGTCAGGCCTTCGCCCGCGATCACCGCGTCGGGCGTGTCGTCCTTGGCGATGGCCAGGTCGGACTGGGCCACGACGGTGCTGAGGTTCGTGGCGCGGTTGTTCGACTCGTCGTCGTCGAAGGTGTCGGAGGTGACGCGCACGTCGTTCTCGAGGATCGTCTGGTCCGGCACGTCGGCCATCACGTCGGCCTCGACGACCACCGTCACGGTCTCGCCGGCGGCGAGCGTGCCCAGGCTGCAGATCATCGGGTCGATGGCGCTGCCGGCGGCGCCGGTGGTGCAGCTGCCGGCGGGCGCGCCCGCGGCGTCGGTGACCGTGAAGCCGGTCACGACGATGCCGGGCGGCAGGCGGTCCCACAGCTCGGCCGCGACGGCCTCGGAGGGCCCGTCATTGGTCACGGCCATCGTGTAGGTCAGGTCCAAGCCGGCGGAGACGCGGTCCGGGGCGTCGCTGGCGGTCGGCGGCACCTGGCAGCCGGCGTCGCGCACGCGGCCCACGGCGGCCTTCGTCACCGACAGGTCGGCCGTGCCGGCCACGTTCAACGCGCGCTCGACGTAGTTGTTGTCCGGGTTGGGATCCACCGGCACGGGGATGCCGGGACGCAGGTCGTCGTCCATGAACACCCGCGCCGTGTTGTTGACGTCCTGCGCCTCGTCGGCCTGGGCCACCACGGTGACCGTCCAGCGCTCGAAGATGGGCAGGCTGGCCAGGGTGCAGCTGAAGACGAAGCTGTTGTTGACGCCGGAGGAGCTGCCCGAGGTGGGGTTGCACGTGCCGCCGCTGTCGCTGACGATGCTCAGCACGTCGTAGCTGCCGCTGGAGACCATCGTGTCCTCGAGGACGAGGTCGAAGGCCGTCTGCGGGCCAAGGTTGTCCACGAAGAGCGAGTAGGTGAAGGTCTCGCCCGCCGCCACCTGCTCGTCGGGCTTGACGAACTTGATCAGGTGCAGGTCGGCGCGCGAGCCGGGAACGACGTCCGTCTCCTCCGTCGCCTCGACCGGCGGCTGACCGCGCCACGAGGCGCTGGCGGTATCCATCAACGGCCCGTTGGCCGGATCAAAGTCATCCGGCAGGCGGAAGGCCAGCTCGAGGTCGTAGGTCTCGCCGGGCTCGATGCGGCCGCCGGCGGGTGGGATCGTGCAGATCGGCAGCGTGTCCAGGCACTCCGGGCTGCCACCGGCGTACTCGATACCGAAGCCGGCGGGACGCAGGGTGTCGATGACGACGATCTCGCCCGAGGAAACACTGCTCGGGCCGTTGTTGGTGATGCGGATCAGGTAGGTGGCCACCTCGCCGGCGCGTACCGGATCGACGAGGTCGCTCTTGTCGATGGAGAGGTCTACGACACGCGAGACCTGGATCGGCGCCTGCGCGATGTTGTCGGCGGGGTCCGACTCCGGGTTGTCCGACGTAGCGACGGCCGTGTTGGTCTCCGGGCCCTCGAGCGTGTCGGGGTGAACACTGAACACGATCACGATGTCGTCGACGGTGTCCGGCGGCATCGGCGCCGTGCGCACGAGCGTTCCGCCTTGATCGACCACGTAGGGGCCCGAAACGCTCTCGATGACCGCTTCGAAGGGGAAGAGCTCGCTGATGATGACGCCTTCGGCAAGGGTTGAATCGACCGGGTTCGTCAACTGCAAGACCACGGCCTCACCCGAGGCGCCGGCCACGACGGCCGAAGGCAGCTTGGTGAGCTCTAGGTCCACCGGCGGCAGGAACTGGCCCACCTCGCCGGTGGCGGCGGCCTCGGGCGGGCTGAGCACGATGATCGGGTCAAGCGTGGAGCCGGGGCCGCGGTTGGCGGGCACGGCGGAGGTGTCGATCGCGGCGAGGTTGGAGAAGCTGGCGCCGGGCGGCGCGGGATCGGAGACGCGCGCGGTCGCGATCGCGTCGCGGCATTGGCCGGCCGGGACGTACAGGCTGCCGGGCGCGGATACGTCCGGGCTCAAGATGAGCGTCGGGGCGTCGAGGTTGGTGCCGGGTGTGTCGATAACGCGCAGCCCCGCCACGTCGGACGGGCCGTCGTTGCAGACCGCGATCTCGAAGAAGGCCGTGCCGTCCGGCGGCACAGGGTTGTTGAGCAGGGTCTTGTCGATGCCCACGGTGGACTCGGCCTGCAGCGGCACGGGTACCGAAACGCTGTTGTTGGCGCGGGCCGCCGCGGGAGCGTCCGGCTCGGGGTTGGACGCGGCCACGAAGGCCACGTTGACGGGCGTACCGCTAGCCACCTGATGCGCATCGGGCGGAACACTGTATATACAGGTGATCCGCTCCGTCGCGCCGATCGGCATGCCGCGCAGCCGGCGCACGATCGTGCCGCCGCTGGTCCAGTCATCATTGGGCCCCGTGCAGCTCGCACCGGGGAAGCTTGGAATGTCGTAGAGCTGGTCGCTGACCACCACGTTCTGCGCAATCTGCGGCCCGTTGTTCGTCACGTCCAAGAAGAACGTCACGTCCTCGCCCGGCGTGATGGTGCCCGGTGGAGCGATCGACTTCACGATGGACATGTCGGTGGGCGGCAGAAAGGCGAAGCCGACGGTGCCGTCGACCATGGCGGTCGTGACGCTCGCGCCGTCCAGCGTGACGCCCGGTGCGGTGAGCGTGGCCGTGTTGCCGAAGGTAGAGTTCGGCGGCGCCGTATCCGGCAACTGCGCGGAGATGACGAAGGTGGCGATGTCGTTTGCGGCCAGGTCGAAGTCCGTCAGCTGGTCCGGCGCGACGATCGCCTGTCCGGTAAGCTGTCCGGCCAAGAGATCGGTGATGCTCGCTCCGCGGACGTCCGAGGGGCCGTCGTTGGAGGCGGTCAGCTCGAATAGGACGAAGGCGCCTGCCGAAGCCTCGTCGTTGAGCACGATCTTGTCGAGCTCGACCAAGGCCTGCGGCGTGAACGTAAAGGGGACGTCCAGATCGCCGAGCAGGCCTTCGTTATCGTCGGTGCCGTCGGACGTGACCAAGACCGTCGCCGCTAGGGGGCCGTTGCTCTCGACGGCTGCATCCGACGGGAAGTAGAAGTCGACGGTGAACGAAGCGACCTCGTCCGGCGCCAACGGTCGCGTCGAGAAGATCGTGCCGTTGTGCTGCCAGTCGCCCACGAAGTCGCGCGCGTCGGCAATCGCGTAGTCCGCGCCCTGGATGTCGACGGCGAGCTGAATGCGGTCCTCGAACTCGATCGAGGTGCCGGAGATCTCATTCTCGGAGACGTTCTCGACCGTGTAGGTACACGTGAACGCGCCCGGATCCTCGCCCGGGACGGCCGTGTCGTCACAGTCGATCGTCGCCTCGACCCCGAAGACCAAGAAGGTCGGGAAGTTCTGGCGATAGGTGATGACCTCGGTCGCGCTGGCCAACATGGCGCGCTCCGGTGCCTGCGGCCGCGCGTCCACGCCCTCGGGCGCAACCCGTGCGGCGGATACAGCGGCGGAGCCGGGCGCGAGCATTGCTAACGCGGTGGCGGCGAGCACCAAAGCGGCAACGCCCAACGCGAGCGCGTTGAGCCTGGAATAGGCGCGTGAGATCATCGTGTCCCCCTCGGACAATGGCAGGCGCCATCGCTCGGTTCGTGATCGCCAACGCTCGCGGAATTCAATCTCGGCGAGGGAGGACGACGCAGGAGCCTAGAACGACAACGCAAAGCAACACATGGTGCGCAGTGGTACATGGACGGTTCAATCTAAAGAGGTACCCGATGGCGGGTGCGTGCACGGAAGCTGCGGCTCACCGTGCCCGCACGATCCCTAACGGCAGGAAGGGACGTTTGGCGCACACCGGGTTCCCATTCTGAGAGAACGGTGAGTGGGTGCACGAAGATACGGGGAGGCGTACATGAAACATATCCTTAACGTTGTAGTGACTGGGCGGTGGTGGGGCTGCCGGCTCGAACTATCGACGGGCGACCAGTCGGCGCATTACTTCCGCGCCCGCAGCCCCCAAACCTTGCCCGCTCCCCCCGGTGCGTGATACAACGGCCCTCGTGCGCATGCGCCGAACGCGCGCGCCCCACCGCCCGCTCGCGCCCTCGAGGCGCCCGCCTGTTTCGGAGGCCCCATGGCGCCAAACCATGTCCATTCGCTGCGCAGAATCTCTGCGCTCGTGCTCACCGGCACCCTGCTTGTCGCGCTCCTCGGCTCGGCCGGCACCGCCCCCGCGTCACACGCCCAAGGCATGCCCGCGCGCCTCTTGCCCGGCGACCCCGTGCCCGCCCTCCAGCTGACCACGGTCGAAGGCACGACCCTGAACATCGGCGGCAAGTCGGTCGTCGGCGGGCCCGCCCTGACCGACGAGAGTTGGGTGCTGCTGTTCAAGAGCCCCTATTCCGCCTTCTCCGACCAGATGTGGGCCGCGGACGTCGCGCACCTGATCGAGCTCACGCCGCCCGGCACGAATTGGGTCTTCGCGTCCTACGCGGACGCGGAGGAAGAGCGCATGGCCGATCTACAGGCCATCCGCGACCGCCTCGACCCCGCCATCGCGGCCATCGACGACGCCGGGAAGCGCGACGCGCTCGCCGCCCACGTGCACTACGTGGTCGACAACCCGCTCGCGGCGAGCGACACCTGGCAGGACATCCTCGTCGATTGGGGCTCGATCTTGGCCGACGTCGAGGCGTCCTGGGACGGTGGTGCTGTGACGACACGCGGCGTCACGGATGCCGGCTGGGCAACCTCCTTGCTCGACTCGGGCCCCGTTACCGGTACGGCGGCCTGGTACGGGTTGGCCTGCGCCGACGACGAGCCCGCACAAGATATCAACGAGAAGATTGCGCTGATCGAACGCGGTGTATGCGCCTTCACGGAGAAGGGCGCGAACGCGGAGAAACATGGTGCCACGGCGGCGCTGATCTTTAGCGATGACCGCGACAAAGTGCGCATGGCCGGCAGCGGCAACGTCGGCATTCCGGCGACCATGATCGACCGCCAACCCGGTTTGGACATGCGCGAGCCGCTGCTCGCGGGCTCGCCGGTTACCGTCACGATCACGGGGCTCCCCGTCGGCGTGGAAGCGTGGGCCATCAACCAGGCCGGCCAGGCCCGTGAGTTCGGCACGATCCCCTTCCCGTGGGAGGACATCGGCATCTTCCGCAACATCGCCTACGAGGCACAGCACATGCGCTTTGAGCACGAGCGAGAGCTGCAGCTTGCCGCGGATGCGGTCGAGTTCGACGTGCTCGAGATTCCGGTCTTCGAGGACGAATGGGCCGACGATCCGGGTTGGGCGGGCAAGCGTAGCTACGTCGAGGTTGCGTTCCCCGACGCGGCGACGATGCGCGAATACGACACGCTCGAGGTCGATCTGACGATGAGCTGCCCTGACAACCGCAAGGGCAACTGTCCGGCCTGGGACTACCTGGTCCACATGTATCTGTGCGAGCAGGACAACACGAACCGTTGTGGGCAGGAGATCGGACGCTGGATCACGCCCTATTGGAGCGGCGGCCGTTGGGTGACCGACATCAGCCACGTGCTGGCCTACCTGCACGAGGGCGGCACGCGGCGCATCGGCTTCTACACCCAGCAACGCTACAAGCTCGATATGCACTTCCGGCTCTCGTCGCGCGGCAAGGGCGCTGCGCCACGGGAAGCGCGGATGATGTTCACCGGCGGCGCCTTCAACCCCGACTACAACACGCGCTACCGCCCCTACCGCTTCACGGTGCCGGATTGGGCGGAGCGGGTCGAGATCGTGGCCCTGATCAGCGGCCACGGCTGGGGGGACGACGAGGCCAACTGCGCCGAGTTCTGCAACCACACGCACCACTTCGCCGTCAACGGCAACGCGGCGCACGTCAAAGACCACCCCACGGCAGGAACGGACTTAGGCTGCGCCAATATGTCCAACATCGGCGTGACCCCCAATCAGGCCGGCACGTGGATCTACGGACGCGGCGGCTGGTGTCCGGGCCTGGACGTGCCGCCGTGGAAAGTCGACATCACGGACGAACTGGACATGGAAGGCGGGCTCAACGAGATCACCTACCGCGGCCTCTTCAACGGCCTGGACCCGGACCCGATCCCGTTGCCGGACGCCGACCGCTCCAACTTCCCCGGCCGCATCGACATGTTCAGCTACGTCGTCTTCCATGGGCCCTACGACAGCAGCCCGAGTTGGGCGGACCTGCCGCTAGCCATTACCGGCGCCGACGTGAAAGACGCGCTCGACCATCCCGCAAGCATCGTGACCAACCCCGGCTTCGAGCAGGGCGACGCAGGCTGGGCCATGGGCGGTGAGCTCGCGAGCACGATCGCCTCCGGCACCGACGATGCCGGTACCCCGGTCACGCCCTTCGGCAACTTCGCGATGCAGCTCGGCGACCCGAGTCTCGGCGCGGCGTCCACCGGCGGACTCACCACGGGCTCGGCGTGGGTCGAGCAGACCTTCCGCGTGCCGGACACACGAGGCGCACGAGCGGTGTTCATGCGCCGCCTCGTCACGCATGAGCCGATCACCTCCGGTGAAGGCGACACGCTGACCGAGGGCGACACGTTGGACGTCCACGTAGACGGCGAGCGCATCGCTCGGGTCGGCGCGCCTACCGACCACGAGGCGGGCACGGCCTTCGACGCCGGCTGGGCGGAGACCGCAATCAACGTATCCCGTTGGCGTGGCCAGGAGATCACGCTGCGCATCGAGCTCGCGCAGCCGAATGACACGTACAACAGCTGGGCTTGGATCGACCGCGTCGGCGTGCGCCCATAAGCGCGCTCGCCGCGGGCATGGCGCAATGTGAGGGCCGCCGGATCTCGCCGGCGGCCCTCGGCCTGCCGCCTACCGCGAGGAGGCGCCCATGAGCGATCTCACGCTCATCGCGACCGCCGCCATGGGTGTGGAGGCGGTCGTCACGCGCGAGCTGCGCGCCCTGGGCTACGATGCGAAGGGCGCCAACGGCCAGGTGCGCTTCGCCGCCGCCGCGGCCGACATACCGCGCGCCAACCTCTGGCTGCGCAGCGCAGAGCGGGTGAAGCTCCTCGCGGGCGAATTCCCGGCCACGACCTTCGACGATCTCTTCGAGGGCACGAAGGCGCTGCCGTGGGAAGAGTGGATTCCGCGCGGTGGCTCCTTTCCCGTAATCGGCCGCTCGAGCGGGTCCACGCTGCACAGCGTGCCGGCCTGCCAATCCATCGTGAAGAAGGCGATCGTCGAGCGCTTGCGCAGCGCGCACGGCTACCGCGACGCGGTGATCCCCGAAGACGAATCCGGTCCGATGTACCGTGTCGAGGTGGCGCTGCACAAAGACATCGCCGGCCTGTCGCTCGATACGAGCGGCGAAGCGCTGCACCGACGCGGCTACCGCGCGGAGGCCGGGGAATCGCCGATCAAAGAGACGCTCGCGGCCACCTTGCTGCAGTTGACGTTCTGGCGTCATGATCGCCCCTTCGCCGACCCCTTTTGCGGCTCCGGCACCATCGCGATCGAGGCCGCCCTGCTCGGCCGCGACATCGCCCCGGGCCTGCAGCGCTCCTTCGCGTCCCAGGGCTGGCCGTGGATCGGCGACGATGCCTGGACCCGCGCCTACACCGAGGCGGACGATCGCGCCCAACGCGACCGACCCTTGGACATTCTGGGCAGCGATATCGACCCGGCGATGGTGCAGCTGGCCTTGGTCAACGCGGAGCGCGCGGGCCTCGACGCAAAGCGCGGCGGCAAGCGCGGCGACCGGGCGGGCGGGCGGGCCGGTATCCGCTTCCAACAGATGGACGTCCGCGACCTGCAGCCGTGGGACGATTTCGGCGTGCTCGTGACGAACCCGCCGTGGGGCGAGCGCATGGGCGAGCAAGACGCGCTGCGTGCATTGTGGCGCGAGCTGGGCGGCACGTGGCGATCGTGGGAGACGTGGAGCGTGTTCGTGATCAACGCGCTCGAGGGATTCGAGGCGGCCTACGGCGCCAAGGCCGGCCGCCGCCGCAAGCTCTACAACGGACGGATCCCCGCGCAGTACTACCAATATCCGTCGCGCCGACGTCCGGGGCGGTGATCGGGCGAGGTACGCCGGCCTTCGTCGGCTGTCGCAAGAGTGGCGATTCGATCCGCCGGCTGCTTGAATCGTGTCGAACATTTGTGTTAGGATCGACGGCCCTTTTCGATCACGTGCGCCTCGGAGGCGCAGTGCCCCCTCGGACATTCCATGGCCCTCTCCAACGATGCTCTGAACGCACCCGTCGCCCGCAGCGAGTTCCGCCTCGCGGACGCCCATACCTACGATCGGCGTGGCCCCGTCCGTTGGATCGTGTCGCACCTGCTGCGCTACCCCCACTTCGCCATCGGCTTCGTCGCCGCGACGCTCTTGGTGAGCGTCCTGCGCGCAAGCGTGCCGCGGCTGACCGGGCGCGCCTTCGACCTCGTGCGCACCACGATCGGCGCGGGCGGTGCGGGAGATGCGGCCGCATCAGCCGCGGGCTCTGCGGCCGCCGGATCGGCCGCGGAAGCGTTGGCTCTCGCCGGACCCGCCCTGCTGCAGCTTGCGCTCGCGTTGCTTGCGATCATCCTCGTCCAAGGCCTCCTGGAGCTTGGCAGCGCCTTCTCCGTTGAGATCCTCGGCCAGCGCCTCGAGCGTGACGCCCGCGACGAGCTCTACGTGAGCCTGCTCGGCAAGAGCCAGACGTTCCACAACCGGCAGCGCGTGGGCGACATCATGGCGCGCGCCACCAACGACGTGCGGCAGCTGAACCCGATGATGAACCCGGGTGTGTCGCTGATCTTGGACTCGTTCTTGAGCTTGATCATCCCCATCGTGGCCATCGCGTTCATCGACGTGCGGCTGCTGGCCGCGCCCTTGGCCTTCACGGTGCTCTTCTACTTCGCCCTACGCCGCTACACCCGCAAGCTCAACCCGGTGACCGGACGGCAACGGATGCTCTTCGGCCGGATGAACGCCGGACTGGCCGAGACGATTTCCGGTATCGAGGTCGTGAAGGCAGCCGCGCAGGAGCCGGCGGAGAAGGTGAAGTTCGAATCGGCCGCACGCGACTTCCGCGATGCCTTCGTCGAACAAGGCGAGATCCAGGCGCGCTACCTGCCGCTGCTGATCCTGTCCGTCGCGTTGGCCGGCGCCTTTCTCCACGGGGTCGTGCTTGTGGAGGCCGGCGACATCACGGTGGGCGAGCTCATCGCATACGTCGGCTTGATGGGTATCCTGCGCTTTCCCGCCTTTATCTCCATCTTCACTTTCACTCTCGTCCAGATGGGCGTGGCGGGCGCCGAACGCATCCTGGAGCTGATCTCGGCCGAGACCGAGATGGACGAGAACGTCTCCGGGCACGCGGCGCCGATCCAGGGCGAGATCGTCTTCGAGGACGTGCGCTTCGGCTACGAGGACGGCGGCGATGTGCTCGAGGGCATCTCGTTTCGCGCCGCGCCGGGCGAGACCATCGCCATCGTGGGGCAGGCCGGCTCCGGCAAGACCACGCTCACACAGCTCGTGTCGCGCATCTACGACACGCGCGGTGGACGCGTCCTGGTCGACGGCGTCGACGTGCGCGATTGGTCGCTGGCGTCTCTGCGCTCCCAGATCTCGGTCATCGAGCAGGACGTGTTCCTCTTCTCGCGGCCGATCCGCGAAAACATCGCCTTCGGCCGCACGGTGCGCGGCGATACGCACGGCGATACGCCCGGCGACGCCCACGGGGGCACGGATGGAGTCCCGCTCGGAGATGCGCTCGGCACCGCGCTCGAAAACGGCGAGACGCACGCGTCGCGCGGCGTACTCGACCAGGAGGCGGTCGAGAAGGCGGCCCACGAAGCGCAAGCGCACGAGTTCATCACCGACACGCCCGAAGGCTACGACACGGTGATCGGCGAGCGCGGCGCCACGCTCTCTGGTGGGCAGCGCCAACGCCTGGCCATCGCACGCGCGCTCAACACGGACCCGCGCATCCTGATCCTGGACGATTCCACAAGCGCCATCGACAGCGCCACGGAGGACAAGATCCAGGGGGCCATCCGCCGCGTGCTCGAGGGTCGCACGACACTGCTGATCACGCACCGCCTCAGCCAGATCCGCTGGGCGGACCGCATCCTCATCTTGGACAACGGCCGGCTGGCCGATCAAGGCACGCACGACGAGCTCCTCGCGCGCAACCCGTTATACAAACGCATCTTCGGCCACCGAGACAGCCGTGATGGAGGGCAGGGCTGATGGGCTTCATCATGGAGGGCCTCGCGGCCGACAACTACGACCGCAGCTATTCCGATCGCCAGCTCCTGCGCCGCATCGTGGCGTACTTCGGGCCCGTGCGCCGCATGATGATCCTCGTGGCCGCCATGGTCGTGCTGAACTCGCTGATGGACACCGTGCTGCCGATCGTGATCTCGCGCGGCATCGACCTGCTCGGCGTCACGCAGATCGACGCGGCGGGCGGGTGGTTGGGCGTCCTTTCCGGCTGGACCGGCCTTGCCCCGCGTGAAGCGCAGATCGCGCTCATCGTCGTCGCCATCCTCGCATCGGGCGTGCTGTCCTGGACCTTCAACTTCATCCGCCAGTGGATCACCGCCCGCACCGTCGGCGACGTGGTGCTGCAGCTGCGGCGCGACGCCTTCGACGCGGTCATGGCGCGCGACATGTCCTTCTACGACGAAAACGCGTCCGGCAAGATCGTCAGCCGCGTCACGTCGGACACGCAGGACTTCGCGACGGTCGTCACGCTCACGCTGAACCTGCTCAGCCAGGCGCTGCTCGTGGTGCTGATCGTGGGCGCGCTCTTTTACGTCAACGTACGCTTGGCCCTGATGGCGATGATCATCGCGCCCGCGGTCGTGGCGGCGGCACTCTCCTTCCGCCGGATCGCGCGCCGCACTACGCGCGACGCGCGGCGCATCTTGGCCTCGGTCAACAGCAACGTGCAGGAGTCCGTGCGCGGCATCGGCGTGGCGAAGGCCTTCCGGCAAGAGGGCTCGATCTACGAGGAGTTCGCGGACATCAACGTCCAGAGCTACGGCGTGAACCTGCGCCAGGGCTACGTGTTCTCCTCGATCTTCCCGATCCTGGGCACGATCGCCGGCGTCGGCACCGTGTTGATCATTCTCTTCGGCGGCCGCATGACCCTCAGCGGCGTCGTCTCGCCAGGTGAGTGGTACTTCTTCGTCCAGGCCATCGGGATCTTCTGGTTCCCGCTGACCGGCATCGCCTCGTTCTGGAGCCAGTTCCAGCAGGGCCTCTCGGCCAGCGAGCGCGTCTTCGCGCTCATCGACGCCGAGCCGCGCGTCGTGCAGCACGACACCCGGCCGGCCGACGAGCTCGCCGGCCACGTGACCTTCACTGGCGTGGACTTCCACTACGTGCCCGGCGAGCCGGTGCTGCGTGCCTTCGACCTCGATATCGCCGCCGGCGAGACGGTGGCCTTGGTCGGGCATACGGGTGCGGGCAAGTCGTCCATCGTCAAGCTGATCTCGCGCTTCTACGAGTTTCAGGCCGGGACGATCCAGGTGGACGGCATCGACATCCGCGATTTCGACCTCGCCTCGTACCGGCGCCGTCTCGGAATCGTGCCCCAGTCGCCCTTCCTCTTCACCGGCAGCGTCGCGGACAACATTCGCTACGGCCGCCCCGACGCCGACGAGGCGCAGGTGCTCGCGGCGGCGCGCGGTATCGGCGGCGGCGACTGGCTGGCGGCCATGCCCCGCGGCCTGGAGACGCCGGTCGGCGAGGGCGGACAAGGCCTGTCGATGGGCCAGCGTCAGCTGGTCGTACTCGCGCGGGTGCTGCTGCAGGACCCGGCCATGGTGATCCTCGACGAGGCTACGGCCAGCGTCGATCCGCTCACCGAGGCCCAGATCCAAGAGGGCCTCGACGTGGTGCTCGCCGCGCGCACCGCGATCATCATCGCCCACCGCCTGAGCACGATCGTCGGCGCGGACCGGATCATCGTCCTGGCCGACGGCGGCATCATCGAGGAAGGCAGCCACGAGGCCCTCATCGCCGCCGGCGGCCACTACGCCGAACTGTACAACGCCTACTTCCGCCACCAATCGCCGGACTACGTGCCGGGCGAGGGCTTCGTGGGCGTCGGGTCGGCGGCCACCACCTAGAGTGCGGCGGGTGGGCTTTCCGCGCGCCGTCACCGTGCTCAGCGAACGTGCTTCCACCCATCGCCGGTCCACTGCCAGCGTTGCGAGCCGCCGTTCTCGCCGTTCGGCATCGCGACCTCCCGCTTGATCTTTGCCCGGCCCCAGAACGTGCGCCCGGTGTAGAACCATTCCTCCTCCGGCTGGCGCGGTCCGGCGGGCCGAAGTTCCACCCGAATACCACCCTCCCCGTCCAGGAAGAGCTGCGCGCGGCCGATTTGGGCCGATCCCGTTCTACCGCGGTACGCATCCGCATACGACTCGATATACGACACGATATAGAGTTCCTCGTCGGTCGCCGCGCGGGGCGGAAGCAGCGTCGGCAGCGGAGTGCTCGCCGGGGCGGTGGCCTCGCTCGTTGCATTCAGGGCGCCCTCCGGGGCCGTGGCTTGCCCGTTCGTCCGCCCGGCAGCAGGGAACGAATCTTCCGTCCCGCGGACCTCGCCCCAGGCAGGTAGGTCGGGTAGTTCGGGCGCGTCGATCCAACCCCGCGTCGCCGCGTTGCGGATCCCCAGCACCGTCCCCGTCGAGCATAGTCCGCAGAGCAACAAGACGGCCAAGCAGCCTAAGGGCCGCAGCGAGCATCCTTGGCGTTCGGACATATGGGTCTCCGTGTTGGGGCGCTACCCTGGATCGGCCCCGTTTCACTCGGCTCACGCTCGGGTTGGCGCCACGCCCCCGTGCCGGGACTCCATAGTAACCAATCGCGCCTGGAGATGTGGATAGTGAGGGAGCCAATGCGCCGTGCGCGCGATTGAACCCCCGCCCGCTCGACCCGTTCCTATCCCGTTCAGGTGCGCGTACGGCGCCCCGTGCTACCCTCCGTTGCCCGGAAGCATACCTTCCTCGGCCCCCAACAATCTGGAGTCTGCCCCATGACCTCCCCGACCGCGACGAACCCCGACGACAAATTCGACCAGGACATGGTCAACCGCTTCGTGGGCGTCTGCCACTTCGACATCGACGCCGCGCGCGCCATGCTCGCCGAGCACCCCGGCATGCTCCACCGGCGGTCCCTAGTCCATGAGCTGCCTATCCAAGCAGCCGCCCATGTGGGCAACCAGGCGATCATGACCTGGCTGCTCGAAGAAGGCGCGGAGCGTGCGCTGTGCACGGCCGCCGCGCAGGGTTCGCGCGACGAGGTACTCGCCGCCCTCGACGCGGATCCCTCGCTCAAGGACGACAAGGGCGGCCACGGCATGGGCTTGCTCGTCCATGCGGTCGTCAGCGGGCATGAGACCCTCGTGGCCGACCTGCTCGAACGCGGCCTATCCCCCAACACGGTGGCCGACGGCGCCAGCAACGATCCGCTGCACCTGGCCGTGATGCACAAGGACCACGACCTGGTGGCCTTGCTGCTCGAACACGGGGCCGACCCCAACGCGAAGAACTACCAGGATCAGTCTTCGCTCGGTATGGCGCGCGAGAAGGAATTGATCGAGTTGGTGGCGCTAATGGAGCAGCACGCGTGACGCCGGCGCGGGTGCGGGCGCTGCCGATTCTGGACGGCCACAACGACACACTGCTGCGCTATCGGCGCGACGGCGTGGACCCCGTGGCCGCGTTCCTTGATGGCCATCCGGAGGGCCACCTGGACCTGGCACGCGCCCGCGCCGGCGGATTCGCGGGCGGCTTTTTCGCCTGCTTCATCCCGAACAGGCCTCCGGCCGGGTTGGAGTTTCGGCCGGCGGCGGAGCGGGAGGCGGAGCGGGTGGCGGACGAGGCCGCTGCAGCCGCCGGCGCCGTGAAGCCTTCGGGTCCGCCGGACGGTCTGCCGCCCGCGGTGGACGACGGCTATGCGGCCCGCGCCGCGACGGCCATGGCGGCCGATCTTTTCCGCATCGAGGCCGGGAGCGAAGGCGCGCTGCGGGTTGTGCGCACCGTCGCGGATCTACGCGGCTGCCTTGAGGACGGTGCGATCGCCGCAATCCTGCACTTGGAGGGCGCCGAGCCGATCGACCCCGATCTCGACGGGCTCGAGCTGTGGTACCGCGCCGGCCTGCGTTCCCTCGGCCCCGTTTGGAGCCGCGGCAACGCCTTCGCGGAGGGTGTCCCTTTCCGGATGGCCGGCCCGGACACGGGCCCAGGCCTCACCGAAGCCGGGCGGCGCCTGCTAGCCGCCTGCAACCGCCTCGGGATCCTCTTCGACCTATCCCACCTCAACGAACAAGGCTTCTGGGACGTCGCCGAGCACAGCACCGCCCCCTTGGTGGCCACCCATTCCAACGCCTTCGCGTTGTGCGGGATGACGCGCAACCTTACCGACCGCCAGCTGGACGCCATCCGCGACTCGGGCGGCCTGGCCGGCCTAAACTTCGGCGTCGGCTTCCTACGCGAAGACGGTCGCTGGGACGAAGACGCGAGCCTGGACGACATGGTTCGCCACGTCGACTACATGGTGGCGCGCATGGGCATCGACCACGTCGTCCTCGGCTCCGACTTCGACGGCGTCCGCCTGCCGTCGGCCATCGGCGACGTCGCGGGCTTGCCCCGACTGGTCGATGCACTGCGCGACGCGGGCTACGACGATCAGGCGCTGACGCAAATCGGCACGGGCAACTGGCTGCGCGTACTCGGCGCGACCTGGCGCTAGGGATCCGTAGTAGCCCCGGGCGCGATCATCGTCGAAGTACCCTCCGGAACCCCGCCGCCGGCCTCCGCGGCCTCCGCGGTCTCGGCGGCCGCGTTGTCCGCGAACGCGGTCGCGGTGGCACGCACCTCGTCGAACATCAGGTTGAGCGAGTCCGCGCGCTCGGCCGAGGTCGTCGCCCACGCATCGTCCAGATCCGCCGCGCGTGTCGCTTCTCGCCCGGCGATCCTCGTCGCCTGCGCTGCCACGGTCGCCCGACCGGCGAGCGTGTCGACTCCCGGCCGCGGCGGGCGCCGCATGAAGAGATAGGTCACGGGAAGGAGTAGCAGCAACGCAAGCGCGGCGAACACGAGGCCGCGGCGTGGGGGCGGCCTCGTCGTCGAGGACTGTGGCGGCGGCAGAGTTGGCGGCGGAGCCTGTTCGTCCGTATCACCGCGCGGCACCCCGCCCGGAACGTCTTCCTGCTCGACGCCTGCTTGCAGCTCATCGCTCACGAGCGCACCTCCGTACGTCTTGCGATCTCCGCGCGCACCGCCGGCGCCACCTTCGTGCCGAGCAGCTCGACGGCGTGCATCACCGCGTCATGCGGCAGGGTGCCCACGGAGAGTTGGACGAGCAGGCGGTCGTGACCGAAGAGCTCGTGTTGGAACAGGATCTTCTCGATGGCCTCTTCGGGCGAGCCGACCATGTTCGCGCCGTGCAGCGTGCAGGTTTCCTCGAATTGCGCGCGGCTCATCGGCGGCCAGCCGCGCTCGCCGCCGATGCGGTTCATGACTTGCAAAAAGGCGGGCGCCGCCGTGTCGATGGCCGTGCGCCGGTCGTCGGCCAGGAAGCCGTGCACGTTGAGGCTGAAGCGTAGGGTCTCGGGCGCATGACCGGCGCGTCGGCCGGCCTCGTCATAGAGCGTGCGCAGCGGCGCGAAGCGCGCCGGCTCGCCGCCGATGATCGCCAGAGCCAACGGCAGCCCGAGCGTGCCCGCGCGCACGACCGAGGCGGGCGTGCCCCCGACCGCGAGCCACACCGGCAACGGGCTCTGCAACGAGCGCGGATATACGCCCTGCCCCGTTAGCACCGGACGGTGCGAGCCGGACCAATGGACCTGCTCTTGGTCGCGCACGGCAAGCAGCAGGTCGAGCTTCTATCTGAACAGTTGGTCATAGTCATCGAGGTCATAGCCGAAGAGCGGGAAGGACTCCACGAAGGAGCCGCGTCCGGCCATGATCTCGGCCCGCCCGCCCGAGAGCAGATCGAGCGTGGCAAAGTCCTGATATACGCGAACCGGATCGTCCGAGCTGAGCACCGACACGGCGCTTGTAAGGCGAATGCGCTTCGTGCGCGCCGCCGCCGCGGCAAGGATCACGGCCGGTGCCGACGAGACGAAATCAGGCCGGTGATGCTCGCCGAGCCCGAAAACGTCGAGCCCCACTTGATCGGCCAACTCGACCGTCTCGAGCAAATGCGCGAGCCGCTCGTCTGCGCCGATCATCCGCCCCGTCCCGGCGTCCGGCGTCCGCTCCGCGAAGGAATAGAGGCCGATCTCGAATGGCGGACGGGTCATGGGCAGGACCTCGTGGCGATCATCGGCGGAGTCTCCCAAGGGACGGGTCCGTGCGGTCGACGTCGACGTGATGGCTCGAACAGCGCGACGGATACTGCGGCGGCGACGGCGACGGCTGTGGTTGCGAGTGTAGTGGCGACGGCTGCGGCGACGGTGGTAGCTGCGAGGGCTGCGGCGACTGCGGTAGTTGCCAAGGAAGTGGCGACCGCGGCGGTGATAGCGACGGCGACGGCGATGGCCATCCATTGGGCGATTGCGGCGAACATTGTTTCGCGCCGCATCGAACGGCCGTTACGTCCGTCGTGCGTCGGGGCATCCGGAGGGGCGCCGAGGATATCACAACGAGCCCTGCTCATGCGTAGGATGGCCCGGCACGTGGGCTGCTTGGAACGCGGACGCATCCCCCTCACCGCGCGTCGCCTAGCCGTCCGCCAAGCCCCCAGTAGAAGTGCTCGCCGCTCGCCCGGACGCCGATGTCCCAGCCTAGCGCGGACAGCCTGGCGGAGAGCTCGGTCGGCTCGTGGAAGATCTTTACGATTCGGAAGCGCTGCCCGTCGTTGAGCTTGCGCTCGACGACGCCGTCGCCCCGGTCCGGCAGCCAGTGATCGACGGCCGTCGAGTCCGGGGTGTAGCGCGAATCGACGAAGAAGACGCGGCCGCCGGGCTTCAGGGCCGAGGCCACGGTCGCCCAGAAGGCGTCGAAGCGCTCCAGGGGCACGTGGGAGAGCCAGAACGTGAACACGACAAGGTCGACCTGGCGCTCGGGCTGCCAGCTGAAGAGATCGGCTTGCTGGAATGTCACGTGCGAATCGGGGACGCGCGCCTCCGCGACGGCTAGCATCTCCGTCGAAGCGTCGATTGCGGTCAGGCGCTTACAGGATGCCGCTAGTCGCTCCGTCCACAGCCCCGTGCCGCAGGCCAGCTCGATCGCATCGTCGACGGGGCCGACGTCGGCCAAGGCGCGCTCAACCCGTGCGGTTTCGGCGAACCACTGCACGTTCGCGATGGGGCCGCGATCGTAGCGTCCGCGCCGCAGCCACCATTCGTCGTACTCGGCGGCCCGCGCGCGGTAATACGCGCGCTGCTCAGCGAGGAGCGCGGCCACGTCTTCGTGCTGTCGCGCTTCTGGTTGATCGGCCATGACCTCTCCCGATTGCATGCCTGTCCCAACCGCCGGGGGCCGGCGCTACTGTTGCATGCCGTGCGCGGCGGCGGACGCCGATTGTGGACGTGCGCGGGTCGCGGGCCAAGACCGCGGCGAACGTGACGCGTGCAGCGGTGTTAGCATTAGGGTGTGAGACGTTCACCCTCTTCGTGCATCGAGCCCCGACTCGTTAGCATGAACCGCCTTCGTCCGACCACGTACGTCGCCGATCCACGGATTCGTCGCGACAACGTCCACGTCCACCTCCACCCACCGCTCGCGTCATACTCTGCGTGGCTCGGGCTCCGATTGGATTTGCGCACGGTAGCCACGCCTCGCAGCCGCGCCATAAAGATCGCAACCCATCTAGCCACGTCCCGGTCCGCCGCCCCAGGCCACCGCCGACGAGAGGAAGTGCCCGATGAAGCGCCTCGACCCCCAGTTCACGCCGAAACTCCCGACGAAAGGCGCACCGGCAACCGCCGGCTCGCGGACG
>JAJCYU010000043.1 GCA_029262755.1 Anaerolineae bacterium | reverse complement strand
TGACTGGCTCAACCAAGACGGGGGCGCCGAGGCCGTGCTCGAGGTGCTGCACGCCATGATGCCGGCCGCCCCGGTCTACACCACGATCTTCGATCCGCAGCGCGTACCCGCGGCGGCGGAACCATCGTGGGACCTTCGGGTCTCGTGGCTTGACCGCCTGCCCGGCATCCACGCACACCACCAGCCCTACCTGCCGCTGTATCCCTGGGCATGGTCGATGACGCGGCCCCGAATCGACGGACGCGACCCCGACGTGGTGCTCTCCAACAAGAGCGGCTTCTGTCATGGCGTACGCACGGGGCGCGCGGTGCACGTGTGCTATTGCCTCACACCGACCCGTTTCGTCTGGCGCCTCGATGACTACCTCGCGCACGAACCGCTGCCTCCTGCGGCGCGCGCCGCCGTGCGCATGCTCCTGCCTGCGCTGCGCCGCTGGGACTTTCGGGCCGCCCAGCGCGTCGATCACTTTATCGCGATCTCCAGCGTCGTCGCCGAACGGATCCGCGACTGCTACGGACGCCGGAGCACGGTGATCCACCCGCCCGTTGATGTCGACGCCATCCCGGAGGGCGGAGATCCGGAAGACTTCTGGCTCGTGCTCGCGCGCCTGGTGCCCTACAAACGGATCGACGTCGCGGTAGAGGCCTTCAGCCGTATGGGCAAGACGCTCGTGGTCGTCGGGGACGGGAGGGATCGCGCCCGGCTCGAAGCCATGGCCGGTCCTACGGTCACGTTCCGCGGTCGGCTTCCACGTAGCGAGGTCGTCTCATTGCTCGGGCGATGCCGCGGTCTTGTGTGGCCGGGAATCGAGGACTTCGGCCTCGCGCCCGTCGAGGCGATGGCCGCCGGCCGGCCCGTCGTCGCCCAGCGCGGCGGCGGCGTGCTGGACACCATCGCCGAAGGAGGGACGGGCCTGTTCTTCGACGGCCCCGATGCGAAGGCCTTGGCGACAGCCATCGAGAGCGCGGAAGCGCGCACGTGGGATGCGTCCGGGATCCGCGCACATGCACGGCGTTTCGGGCTCGCTCGATTCGAGCGCGAGCTATCGTCATTCATTCGCGACACCGTTGATGGCGCACAGCGCACATCCGAAACACACCAACTCGCCGATCGCCCTACGGAACAACTGACGTGATCAAGACCGGCTACACGGAAACATGGGATGTCGGCTCTCTCCTGCGCGGCATTCTGCGCCGCTGGCCGCTATGGCTCGGCCTGCCGCTACTGGTGGCCGGGCTCTCCTGGCTACGCCAAACGCCGCCGAGCACCACCGCTCAAGCGCGGATCACCGTTGCCATCGACGTGCCACCGAGCGTCCAGGTGGCCGGCAGCGACGAGGGCACCTCCGCCAAGATCGGCGAAGCGCTCATCGACGACCTCGCCCGCATCCTGCCAGGGGATGCTTTCGCGGCCGCCGTACAGGCGCGTCTGCCCGAAGGCGTATCGGTGCGAGAAGGCGAGAGCAGCGGCTCCTTGTCTGCGGACGATCGGCATCGGGTGATGGACGTATCCGTCACCCGCACCGTAGACGGAGCCGCGGATGTGAACGCGCTGCGCTCGGATCTCGCGCTCGTCGCGCAGGCGGTGGTGGCGGAGCTCGAGGAAGACGGGGACCGTTGGCTGGCCTTGCTCGGCTCGGACGGCGTCCGGCTGAACGTGGTCGACGGGCCGGAGGTCGTGATCCTACCCGCCTCGTTGCAGCGCCGGATCGAGCTGCCGCTGCGTATCCTCCTCGCATTGCTCATCGCGCTCGGATTCAGCCTGGTATTGCATCTCCAAGACCCTCGGATCTACGGCGCAACGGCGGCGGAAGCCGCGGCCGGTGCGCCCGTGATCGGCTCCATCCCACGCTCCCGCCGCGCCCACCGCGTCAAGGACCCATCTCCATGAAGCTGGTCGTCCAGATTCCGTGCCTCAACGAAGAGTCCACGCTGCCCGCCACGATCCGCGATATTCCGCGCGACATCGAGGGCATCGACGTGGTCGAGATCCTCGTAATCGACGACGGGTCCACGGACGCGACGTCTCGCGTTGCCCGTGAAGCCGGTGCAGACCACGTCCTGCGCTTCCCGCGCAACCGCGGCCTCGGCCACGCCTTTCGCGCCGGTTTCGATGCGGCGCTCAAAGCAGGCGCCGACATCATCGTCAATACCGATGGCGACAACCAATATCACGGCGGCGACATACCCGCCCTGGTCGCTCCGATCCTCGCCGGCCAGGCGGACATCGTCATCGGCGATCGCCAGACGGAGTTGATCGCGCATTTCTCGCCCGCGAAGCGCTGGCTTCAACAACTGGGCAGCCGCGTGGTCAGCCGTCTGGCGAACCTCGATCTACCCGACGTGGCCAGCGGATTCCGCGCCTATAGCCGGGAGGCCGCACTCCGGCTGGGCAGCTATACCGAGTTCGACCACACCGTGGAGCATGCTATCCAGGCCGGGCAGAGCCGACTGGCCGTCGAGGTCGTGCCGATCCGCACGAACCCGAAGGCGCGCGAGTCTCGGCTGTTCGACAACATCGGGGAATTCGTGGTCCGCTCCGGGCTGATCAGCCTGCGCACCTATGCCATGTACAAGGCGCTCAAGATCTTCACCGCCTT
>JAJCYU010000042.1 GCA_029262755.1 Anaerolineae bacterium | reverse complement strand
ACCTGCCTGCGGCTGAAGGCGAGCAGCTGCCGCGTGAGCGAGGTCGCGCGCCGCACGGCATCGCGGATGCCTTCCAAGCGTACGTGATCACCCTCCTCCAGGCCGCTCGCTCGGGCGAGCAGCTCCGCATAGCCGCCGATCGCCTGCAGCAAGTTGTTGAAATCGTGGGCGACGCCGCCGCCGAGACGCCCGACGGCCTCCATCTTCTGCGCATGGTGAAGCTGTTCTTCCCGCTCTTGCAGTCGGCGCTCCGCTTCCTTGCGATCCGTGACGTCACGTGCGACGAGCAGGAAAGCGCGTAGGCCCGCTTCGGGCGGAAGCGCCTTGCCCTGGACGTCGAAGGCGAGGGATCGCCCGTCCTTGGCACGCAACTCGAACGCGAAGCGCAGTGGCCGGTCCGGGCGCTCGATGCTGCGGGCGAGGATACGGCGCAGCTTGGCCCGCTTGGCGGCAGGCACAAAGGTGTCAAAGGGCCTACCGGTAACGTCCTCGGGTGCAAAGCCGAGCAAACGCTCTGCGGATTGGTTCACGTAGGTCACCGTGCTGTCGGCGGCCAGGACGGCGATGATGTCCGTCGCGCCTTCGATCAGCGCGCGGAAGTAGGCCTCGCGGTGGCGGAGCGCCTGCGCCGCCTCGCTTCGCTCCGTGACATCTCGGGCGATCAGCACGACCGCGCGCCGCCCATTGTGCAGCCCCGATAGCACGTGGCCGGCCGACTCCAGCCTGCGCCAGGAGCCGTCCTTGTGGCGGATGCGGGTTGCCACATGCGCCACGCGGCCACGACCGCGCAGCATCGTTTCCATGGCGCGTGTGGAGTGCTCCAGATCGTCCGGATGGGTAAAGTCGGTCACCTCGCGTCCGACGACCTCCGCTCGTGTGAAGCCAAGCCATCGCTCCGCGGACGGGCTTTGGTATTGGATCACGCCCTCTTCATCTACGACCGAAACGATGTCGCTCGCCTGTTCGATGACCGCCATGAAGTCCATCTGTTGCCGCTGCAAGGCGCGTTCAGCGGTCCGGAGTGCCTTGCTGCGCAGTAGGGGCACGACGAGATCGGCCAGCGAGGCGGCAAAGGCACGCTCGTCCATGGTCCAAGCGCGTGGCCCACCGCGATGCTCCACGCGAACGAGGCCGGCCAGCGCACCGTTCACGCACACGCCCGCGTCCAACGCGGCGCCGATCCCGTGTTGCGCGAAGTAGCGCTCCCCGATCGCCGGGCCGTCGCCCGCGACCGGCACGGCGTCCAACGCGATCGCGCGCGACGACTCGAGCGCCGCACGATAGCGCCCATCGCCGTCCAGAATTATCGTCGGTCTCCGCGTGCCGTCGTCGGCGGCATCGTCGCTATGCGCATGCGCGTCCGACACGCCGTCGGCGCTCGATGTGTCTCGCGCGGCCGCTGTCGTACCGGTGTCAGCTTGGTGGATCGCCACCGCGCGCAGGCTCGCGCTGTCCTCGGTCAACAACCACAGCCCGGCTCGTGCGACACCGAGTGTCTCGCAGGCTACACGTGCGAGGCTGCGCGCCGCGCCGTCGAGGCTGCCATCGGCAAACGCCTCGTCGCGCGCCAGCGCAACCAGCGCCTGTTCTTGGGCGCGCATTCGCGCCTCGATCGTCGTCCGCATCACTGTCCCCCGCACTAGCCCACGATCGCACGCGAGCCGCCGATATCCTCGATGTCGTGCTCCGGCGACGGAACCGCAACGGTCCTTCCCCGTGCGCCATGCTATCCGTGCCGACGATAACCTTCGCCGAAACGTAACCAGACGCACTCAATCCGCGACCCCCACCCCCCGATCCAAGTGGCCCCTTCGAGAACCGGAAACTCTCCTCGGCGGAGATCCCTCAGCGCTCCAACAACGGCAGGTACACGGCCGGAGCGGCGAGCCCGCCGATGACGATCCGCGCCGGCGGCGCGATCGAGCGCCCCTCGGCGTCGTACGCGCCGGTACCGGCGCGATCCAGCCGCAAGCGCGGGCTGCGCGTGTCCAGCCGTACGAAGGACACGGTCGCGAGGTGGCCATCGCCCGTCGCCGCTTCGTCGCCGGAGGAATAGCCGCCCACGAGCACACGTCCCTGCTGCCGCACGTCCATCGCCAACTGCACGCTGTCGGCGGGCGCGAAGGGACCCAAGGCGACGCCCGTCGGGCTGATCACGGCCGCGTCGTAGAGCAGCGTCGCGTCCCACGCCGCCAGATTGCGGGCACCGCTCACCCAAAGCTCCGTGTGCTCTTCGCCATCGCCTTGGGCATGCACAGCCGCGTCCGCGCCGACCCGCGCGTCAAGCGCGCCGGCGGTCAAGGCGAGCCCGCCCAACGCCAACGCGCCGATCGCCGCGAGCACGACGTGGCGCGCTGCTCGACCACGGGCTCGTGCGTGGGCCGAAAGCGACCGGTCCGATCCTCCCAAGAATTTCATGATCGGCTCCTATCGAATCGGAAGGTGGTGTGGATCGGCCGCGTCGTGGTCCCCTGCGTGCTCCCCTGCTTGCTCACCACCGAGCGCGCCGGGCCCGAACGCATCATGTTGGTCGAGCGCGCCACCCGCGGCGGCCGCGACCTCGGCCTCGTGGGCTACCCACGCCGCCGCACAGCCGCCTTCGACGCTGAGCGCAGCCAGCGCGGAGCGCAACTGCTCCTCTGCCCGCGCCCCGTCGGCCGCGCTCAAGGCGCCGGCGCCCGGCTGCTGCAACGGGTACGCGCGTCCCGTGGCGAGCGGGAAGATGGGATCCTCGGCGTAGTGCAGCACCGAGTGCGCGATCGCGTCGGCCATGATCTCCAGTCCCTCGACGTTCACGTTGTCGATGTCGTCGCAGGTCCGGTGGTAGCAGGGGTCGGCGCTCGCGCCCTCTTGGCCGCCGTATTTGGCGGCCTGCTCGGCTGTCTTGGGCTGGTTGAATCCCGAGAACAGCCCGGCCACCGGGATGCCCGCTTCGCTGAAGGAGGCATGGTCGCTGCGCCGGTAGATCACATCGCCGATCGGTTCGTGCGCTAGCCCAAGCGAGTCGAAGTGCGCCTGGAAGGCCCATTCCAACTCACCGGAGCCGAAGGGCTCGCTGCGCGTCGAGTCCGAGCCGTCCCCGTCGTAGATCGCGCGGATGTAGTTGATCGAGCCGATCATGTCGAAGTTGAGATAGGACAGGATCTTGGCGCGTTCCTCGGGCGGCAGGGTCGAGACATAGCGGGCGGAGCCGAGCAAACCGATCTCCTCGGCGGCCCACCACGCGAGCCGGATCGTATGACGCGGTCGCAGCTCGGCCTCGGCGATGACTTCTGCCAGCACGAGCAAGCCCGACGAACCCGTCGCGTTGTCGTTGAGCCCGGCGCCGGCCGGCACGGAGTCCAGGTGCGCGCCCGCCATGATGAAGCGATCGGGATCGCCGTGCGGCCACTCGGCAATGATGTTGTCGCCGAAGCGATCCTCCACCGTGATCTCCACCGCCACGCGCGTCAGCAGCTCCTCGCCCGCGGCGAGTCGAGCGGCGATCCGCGCGCCGGCCTCGTAGGTCAGGCGCATGGCGGGGATCGGCGAGCCGCTGCCGGCGTTGCCGTTGAAGAGGTCCGTCCGCCCCTCCGTTCCCGTATTGAACACGACGGCCGCCACGGCCCCCGCATCGGCCGCGAGATCGATCTTTACTCGGAAGTTGCAGCCGCCGCGCTGGATGAGCGCAACGCCGCCGGTTGGGAAGCCGGCAAAGTCCTCGGCCTCACAGCCGCTCGTGTTGTCGTTGGAGGGCGGGAAGACCAGATCGACGGCGACGAGCGTGCCCGTGACGTCCATCGAGGGTCCGCCACCGAAGGCATCGTAGTCGGTCGCGCGCACCAAGGTCTCACCCGGCACCGCGAGGATCGCCTCGCCGATGCCCGTACGCGGAAAGTTGTTACGCTGCCGCGTGACCACCCATCCAAGGCGCTCGAGCTCCGTCGCGACGTGGTCCGCGGACGCTTCGTAGCCCGATGTGCCGATCGCGCGATTGCCGTCGTGGTCATCCGCGATCTGTTGGAACGCGTCGAGCTGCGTCTCGAGCAGCTCGGCGTCCATCGCTTCACGCGCCGCGCTGGTGTCGGTCGATGTCGGTGCACCGCACTCTTGGCCTTCCGCGCCGGCCACCGTCTGGACGTCGCCCGCGCCGATGCGGCCGTCGCCGTTGAGATCGAGCGCCGCGTCATAGTGCGGGTCGGCCGCACCCGTTCCGTCGTCGGCCCGCCGGCCGAAGGCCGCGGCGACGAGCCCGGTGTCCGTGGCGTCCACCTGCCCGCTCCCGTCGAGGTCGAAGCGGCAGCCGAACCAACGGCCGGCGGCGACACGGCCGCCCGTCCAGCTGGCGAGCGTGCGCTCCGCCACCAACGTTCCGCCCGCGAGATCCGCGCCCCAGGCCCGCGCGAACGGGGCCGAGGTATCGCCGGCCACCACCTGGAGCCGCGCCTCGTCGACCGCGCCGTTGCCCACCTCATGCGGCACGTGCACCAGGATCGTCAGGGCCGCGCCGGCTTCCGGCTCCACGGTCACGGGATCCGGCACCGTGACCTCCCACGCGCCGCCTTCCACCAACAACGCGACCTCGCTTGAAACGGTGCCCGTATTCGTCACGATCACCACGTGCTCGATCACGCCGCCCGCGCCTGTGGCCGGAACAGGGCCATCGACCGCAAACGTGGGCGTGTCCTGCGCGCGACCCGGCACCGCCGCGACGAGGGCGAGGAGCACGGCCATGCCGGCCATCGCCCCCAAGACAGGAGCGCGACGGCGTGTCAGAATGTGGGACATGAGGCATTCTCCTCGAAACGGAGCAGCGTGAGCGCGTGCGACAACAAGCTAGGACGCCGTGCGCACTTGAACGTGACGTATTTTCAAGCAGGTGGTCCGCGTGGGGAATGTCCCGATTCCGGTCCCATTCCCGATTCCGATCCCGGTCCCGTTCCCAACCCGGCGCGCCGACCGGCGTGCGAGCTTATCCCACTCCCGTCTCCCTTGCCAGAGGAGCACCAGATGAACCGCAGCGTCTTCCGCCCCCGACTTCCCCAGCCCGCGATCGCCTTCGCCCTCCTGTTCGGGATCGCCGGCTTGACCCTCTCCGCATGCGGCCCGGCGACCGTCGACGCCCCGCCGGCGGAACCCGTTACCGATGCCGGCACGGCTACCCCCGACCTCATGACCGATCCGTACCCCGGCACCAACCTTGACCCGACCTCCGATGAGAACGCGCGCGTTCCGGCCGCGCCCGCGCCGATACCCGTCCCGCCATGGGACACCGTTGTCCGCGCCGATGATCCGCTGGTCGGCCAGGTGTGGTCCGTGGCGGACGCAGCCTTCGTCGAGCCGATCGACCTGGTCCACCGCCTCGCCGAGGCCGATTTCGTGATGCTCGGCGAGAAGCACGACAACCCGGATCACCACCGCATCCAGGCCTGGCTGGTCGAGGGCATCATCACCTTGGGCCGCCTGCCCGTCGTGGCCTTCGAGCAGATGACCACCGATCAAGAAGCGGCGCTCTACGACCACCTGGCCGCGAACCCGCTTGACGCGGCCGGCATCGCCGACGCGATCGGCTGGGAGGAGTCCGGCTGGCCGGCGTGGGAGCAGTACCAGCCCATCGCCGAGGCGGCCCTGGCGGGTAACGTCGCGATCGTGCCGGCCAACGTGCCCAAAGACATCATCATGGGCGTCTCCGGCATGGGCGCCCCGCCGGATGAAGACACGCTCGCGACGCTCGGCCTAGACATGCCGCTACCGGACGAGGCCCAGACTGCCCTCGTCCAAGAGATCGTGGACGCGCATTGCGGCTATCTGCCCGAAGAGATGGCCCCGCCCATGGCCGACGCGCAACGCGCGCGCGACGGCGGCATGGCCTCCCGGTTGGTCGAATCCGCCACGGAGCTCGGCCTGGACGGCGGCATCTTGATCACCGGCAACGGCCACGCCCGCACCGATCGCGGCGTTCCGTTCCAACTCTTGCGTCTGGCCCCCGCCGCCACCATCGTGTCTCTCGGGATCCTCGAGGTCGCCGCGGACCGGGCGACCCCCGCGGACTACGCCGCTGACTTCGACGACGCGCTGCCCTACGACTTCCTCCTGTTTACACCCCGCCTCGACGATGAGGACCCCTGCGAGAAGTTCGCCGAGCAGCTGCAGCAGATGGGCGGCGGAGATGCGGAGGGTGCGGAGGGCGAAGCCGACGGTGAAGGTCACAGCGACGGCACCGGCGAAGGCGACGGCGACAGCGACGGCGACGGCAATGAGGACGTCGGCGAAGACGACGCCGCCGAGGGGGAAACCGAAGGCGAAGGCGCCGGCGCCGCCCAGCCCACGGCTGTCTCGCCGTAGCGCGGTGCCGAGGCTTGAAGTGCGCCCCGCGGTGTGACTCCCGATGAGGCGCACGATTTGCCCCACGGTGAGCCATGCGTGCGATAGGGCAAGAATGTGCGTCAGGGCGAGGCCGTCCCCTCGTCCCCGCCGCCAGTGTCATAGCTCTGCGAGAGGGCCGCTCCTCCCTATTATCGCACCGGCGCACGGGACGGGGGTGGGGCGGCCTTCCCACATTTGTGCTACACACGTGGTTCACGGCGGCCTCCAGCAACACCGGGGGCCGTCTTGCGTATACCAACACTAGAGCGATCTTGATTCGCCCCGGCTGTTCCGCGATTCGCTCGCGCGGGCGCCTGCCTGTGAGGTTCCATTCATCCATGTACCGCATTCAACGAGTCGGCATCCTCTCTGCAGCCAAAATCTATGCGCTCCTCGTCGGCGGCTTCATGGCTGTCGTCGGCGCATTCGCCCTTATCGGCGCGGGTATCGCCGCTCTCATGGGTGAGCCGGAGACCGCGATCACGATGGCGGCCTTCGGAATCTTTGCACCGTTGCTCTACGGCGTGATCGGCTTCGTCATCGGCGCGCTGCAGGTCTGGATTTACAATGTGGTCGCCGGAATCGTAGGCGGCCTCGAGATCGAGCTCACGGCTGTACCGGTCGATGAGCTCGGCTAGCACCTCGGCGATTACAACCGCCCAGGAAACGAAGGCCGGCGTGGTGTTGCTGAAGATGCGGCCACCGCGCCGGCCCTTCGGCTGTGGTAAAGTTCACAGCGTGTAACGATTGCCTGGGGCATGATACGAACCAAGCGCGGTCCTATCGGCCGCGAGCCAACGCGACACAAGCGGGTATCAACCCGCATGAAGGAGTAGCGACGTTATGATCCATCGACTACGACGCGCCGCCCTACCAATATTCGCGGCCGCGGCCGCGCTCGCCCTGATCGTGGCGGTCCAGCCTGCGGAAGCCGCAGGCGTTAAGCCGACGGCCGGTCACTGGTGCGGCCTTACGGACGCGGGTGATTCCGTCCAGTTCGACGTTTCCGCGGATGCCCGCTGGCTCAGCGGCATCCGAGCCAACACGTCGGCCGGCAACCTTTCGCAGAACGAGTTCGGCAGTTTCGATCGTGTCGGCATTCACGACGGCAAGTGGATCCTGCGCGTACGCGACTCACGTGAGATCCGCATCAGCGGCGCGCCCTCGCGACGCGAGCCCATCAAGGGCCCGATTTGTCGCGGCGCCCCCTGCACCGGCAAGGACAACCCGCGCAGCGGCGTCGTCTACGCCAAGCACGACTACATGATCCGCGGCAACTTCACGAGCCCGGACAGCATGCGCGGTACCTTCTCGCTCTTCAGCGAGCAGCCCCGCATCGTCGGTTCCGGCTCCCGAGCCCGCGTCGCCGGCGTCGAGCGCAAGCGCTCGAGCGGCTCGTACACGGCATGGCCGACGGTCGTGGCACCCTGCCCGTAGGTTTCGTCACGCACTAAGAGACGCGATCAGCTACTCAGCACAAAGCGTTCTCGCTCGACCGGCAACACGATGGCCCGCAAGATCCGAATACAAGCCCCCGGTGGATTCGTCCACCGGGGGCTTTTTCGTGGGTCGATGATGTTGCGCGCGACGTGCGTGCCGGCGAGCGACCAGGGTGGTCGCGAGACACGTGCGCAACGTGGCTGGTCGCGAAGTACGTGAAGCTCGCGCGCCACGCAGCTGGTCGCGAGCGACGCCAACATCGCGCGCTAGCGAGCCGCCCACGGTAGCCAGGCTGCGCCCTTCGCGCCCGGCACCATCGTGCTTGCCTGCCGTGCATATGCCGCGCCGTCGGGACCGTGGCCCGTGGCCCGAACGTCTAGTTGGGACCAGCCTACAACGGACGATGCCCTGCTAGCACCCTCGTAGCGCACGCCACCCGCTCCGTCGGCGCCTCGGGCGTGCAGGGCCACGCGCAGCGCTCCTCGCGCCCCCGGCCGGTGCCACGTCGCGACGACCTCTTGCGCGTCCGCCATCGCCGGATCGACTCCCAGCAGCCGTGCGGAGACAAGCAATCGACCCGTGGCGGCGTCCCACACGGGCGCCTCGATCTCGAGCCGCACCGTAGCGTACTGGGTCGCGAAGACGGCGACGGGGATTGTCCCCGTGGCGGCGCCGCCCGCCAGCGCCACCCGCGCCGCCCACCGCCCGCGCGCTGCGTCCGAGAGCGTGATCACCGCCGCGCCTGAGCCGTCCGCGCGCAGAACCTCCGTGTACGCGCCGTTGGGGTCGAGGGCCGCGAGCGTGTCACGCGTCCATGCGCGGCCGGTTGGATCGACGAGCGTCAGCTCCGCCGCGCCACCGCCCGGGCCCCAGCCGGCGGCGATGCGCGTCGCGCGCTCGTGCGCCGGGGACGGGGGCGCGCCGGGTTCCGCGGGATCGCTGGGATCGCCGGAGCCGCCGGATGGGGCGGGCGCTGGATCGAGCGGGATCGTGACCTCGAAAGCGCCGCCCGCCTCGATCTCCGCGACTTCAAGGGGCGTGTAGGTCAGCGCGGCCGTCGAGGGCGTGGTACCGGGGCCAAACGGACCGCCCGCGGAGATCGAACCGAGGGCGTCCGGGGCATCGCAGGCCGCCGCCCCGCCGAGGGAGAGGAGGCCGGCGAGGCAGCGCAGGGTCCGTGCGCCATTGACATAATGGTAGCGACTATGGAACATCGCGGCGTGCGCTTCGGGTACGCGGTGGCCGGCCGCGATGTCCGCGAGCGCGGTGCCGCCCGCGGCTGCGCTGGGTAGCGTAATCAAGCCGTCGTCCGGGCCGGGCAACAGCCAGCCGGTCCACGTCCATCGCGCGCCGGCCACGTGCGTCTGCGTCACGGCCTCGTTGGGCGAAGCTGCGACATTCCATGCGCGCATCGACTCGCGCGCCAGCTGGCAGGTGCCCGGGTCGGCGTTGCAGGGCAAGAATCCGTTGCGCGCATTCGCCAGGTTCAACAACGCGTAGAGCCGAACGAGCGTGTCCGGCGCAACCCCCGTGTGCGGCGTGCCGAGCGTGATGATCCGCGCCACATCGCCGCGATAGGGAGCGGCGTGCGAACGACCTTCCACATACGCGCGCGCCACGAGCCCGCCCATGCTGTGCGCCACGATGTCGACGGCCGACGCGCCGGTCTGCGCCCTCACCTGTGCGATCTGTGCTGCCAGACAGGCCCCGGCCTCCTCCAACGGCTGCGTGCGGGCGCGCGACGTGCTCCAGCGCGCGGCGTACACGGGCCGCTCCGCCGCAATCCGATCGGCAAGCGCGCCGAACTCGCCGTCCCCGCGCGGCGAAACACCGGTCGGCGGCCCGGCCTGGTCGTAGGCGAGGACGCCGTCCGCACACGCGAAGCCGCGGGCCTCAAGCCCGTGCCAGCCGTGGACGAGGATCACGGGGCGGGTGGCGGCGGTGAGCGCGGAGGTCGCGGCGAGCGGGAGCGTGGATGCGAGCGGGGGCGTGGTGAGGACGGGCGCGGCGGCGAGCGGGGACGTCGCGTGGTGCGAAGACGTCGCGGCGGACGGGAGCGTGGTGCGGAGCGCGGAGGTGACGATGGGGGCAGGCGCGATGCGAGCGGAGGTGATGCGCGGGGACGAGGGCGGCAGCGCGAACGCCGAGATGAGGATCGCGATCAGCGTCGCGATGACGATTGGGGCGATCCGTCGGCGCATTGCGGTACTAGGGGCGCCTTCCGCGGGCAAGCGCGCTGCGGTGGTGTCGAGGACGGTGGCCGCCCGCGCGCTCGTGGCCTCGACGCCGCGGGTCGCGCGGAGCTCGGCGGCGCGCTTTGCACCGGAGCGCCGCTGTTGATCGCCCGAACGC
>JAJCYU010000041.1 GCA_029262755.1 Anaerolineae bacterium | reverse complement strand
GCCTATCACATATCCTCCCCCTTTTCCACCTTCCGGCCCGAGATCAATGATATGGTCTGCGCATTTTAAGATTTCAAGGTTATGCTCAATGACGATCACGGAATGTCCGTTGTTGATCAGCTTCTGGAAGCAATCAAGCAGCTTTCTTATATCATCAAAATGCAAACCCGTTGTAGGTTCGTCAAATATGAAAAGAATTTTTTCGTGTTTCCCCTTTGCCATATAAGTTGCCAGTTTTAATCGTTGTGCTTCTCCCCCTGATAGTGTTGTTGCCGGTTGCCCCAATCTCAGGTATCCCAGACCTGTATCTTCAAGATACTTCAGTCCCTTTTTAATGTGTGATGTAGCCTTAGATAAACTGCTATTCATTTCCGGTGTCAGTGTATACTTGTTACGATTAGAAAAGAACGTCATTGCCTCGCTTACCGTCATTTCCAGGACTTCGTGAATATTTTTGTCCTTATAACAGACTTCCAGGATATCCTTCCTGAAACGTTTACCATGGCACTGATCACAGGTTACATACACATCGGCAAGGAACTGCATATCCACCTTTATATAGCCACAGCCCTCACAATAATCACATCTTCCACCTTCAACATTAAAAGAGAAAGAGCCTTGGGTGTAGCCATGCAGTCTAGCCTCCCTCGTTGAAGCAAATATCTTCCTTATATAATCGAATATTTTTACATAGGTGATTGGATTTGATCTTGGTGTTCTGCCGATTGGTGATTGATCTACCATGATTACATCATCAATATGACCATTAATATTTAAATTTTTATGGCTACCGACATGGCCGGGATATATCCCCATTTTTCTTTTAAGAGCGCCGTATAGAGTGTCCTGTATCAGTGTGCTTTTGCCGGAACCTGATACACCTGTTACACAGGTAAATACATTGAGAGGGAATTGTACATTAATTTCTTTCAGGTTGTTCTCAGTAGCACCAATAATTTCAATATGACTTTGTGTGATTTTCCTTCGTGTCTGAGGTAGTTCAATCTGTTTTTTGCCCTTCAGGTACTGCCCGGTTAACGAACCGTTTCGAGAGGATATCTTTTTGACATCTCCGGCATAAACAACGTTGCCACCATTTTCACCCGCTCCTGGACCAATGTCTATAAGATAGTCTGCAGACTTAATAATATCTCTGTCATGTTCAACGACAACAACGGTATTTCCGATATCCCTGAGTCGTACGAGAATGTCGATAAGACGCTTTGTGTCCCTCGGGTGCAGACCAATACTCGGCTCATCCAGGATATATAATGTATTGACAAGAGATGAGCCGAGAGATGTTGTTAGATTTACTCTCTGCGCCTCACCACCTGACAGGGTCCTTGTCATTCTGTGCAGTGTCAAATAATCTAATTCAACCGTAACCATATAGCTAAGCCTTTTCTTTATTTCCAGTAACAAAATCTTGCCGACTTCTTCCTCGTATTTAGAGAGCTTTATTTTTTCAAAAAAACTATGTGTGTCGTCAATAGACATACTACATATGTCTGTTATGTTGTTTTGATTTATTCTCACATTATGGGCGGACGGATCTAGCCTGGTACCATTACACTCATCACATATGGTATAACAGCGGTATTTACTGAGTAACACTCTGACGTGCATCTTATATTTTTTTTCTTCCAGCATGTCAAAGAATTTGCTGATACCATAGAACGCTTCTGTTCCTTCATCTACTAATTTTAACTGGTTCTTTGTTAATTTATTGAAAGGTACATCAAGCGGAATATTATGAGCCGGTGCTGCTTCCTGTAATTCTTCAAGCAATATACTGTAGGCCGGTGAGTTCCAGACGGCGATTGCCCCTTCATTAAGAGTTTTTGTCTTGTCAGGCACTACAAGGTCCATATCTATTTCGATAGTGTGGCCGAACCCCTGGCACTTCTTACATGCTCCCAGTGGGTTATTAAAGGAAAACATATGGTGAGTGGGCGTCTTGTATTCTATATCGCAACTATTACAACGGAAGTGATTGCTAAATGACATTACCGTCCATTCAGCATTGTTTATTGAGATAGTGTTAATTTTTTTTCTGGAAGGATTTTTCCTTTTGATAGAATCTTTTTTGCTTTCTTTAGCCTCTCCTCGCAAAAAGATAATTCTTAAATTTCCTGAACCAAGTCTATACGCTGTTTCAAGGCTGTCCGTTAGACGGCTCCTAATCTTTTTTCCTACAACTAATCTGTCCACTATTCCACCAACCGACTTGTATATGCGTATATCAAAGTCCTTTTTTGTAGAAGAGATATCAATAATAGTATTGTCTGCAAGTATTCTTATTATACCTCGCTCTCTTAAGGCAGAAACCTGCATGTCACTTGAGATTTTTTTACTGATTGCGAGAGGGAACACAACCAGGAATTTTGTGCTTTCCGGCAGCGATAGTATGTAATCTGTGATCTGCAATATTGTATCGTTTTGGACAATCTCGCCGCACTCTGCACAGTGCGTCTTACCTATGCGTGCGAAAAGAAGACGGAGATAATCATTTATCTCGGTTGCAGTTCCAACAGTGGAGCGGCGATTTTTCACCGGGTTCTTCTGCTCAATTGCAATTGCAGGTGGTATGCCTTCTATATGGTCCAGGTCCGGTTTGTCTACTCTCTCCAGAAACTGACGGGCATAGGCAGAGAAAGACTCAACATATCTCCTCTGACCCTCAGCGTACAAGGTATCAAAAGCCAGGCTCGATTTGCCTGACCCGCTGACGCCCGTAATCACTGCCAGCTTCCGTAAAGGAATCTCGATATCAATATTTTTAAGGTTATGTACCCTGATACCTCGGGCAATAATTGATTTCTTCATTATGTTTTTCAGACCGAAGGACTAACTCAAGATTTTAAATAATCCACTTTGTTACTTTAAAATTCTAACAATCTAATATTCTAATATTCTAATAGAATTAACCATTCAACAGGGTGAATTAATAAATGTCAATACTATTTAGTAATGTAAATACAAAAGAGTTGAATGATGAATTATTTACGCTACGATGTATGCATTTTGAAGGTTTTGAATCAGGGCCTAGTTTGGTTTTCTCTTGTTTTCCATGATAGGTTTTATTAGCATAAAAACGGTGAGCATTCCATTGCCGATTTTCCGTGTCTTATACTGCGCTCCAAAGCGTCGGTTGATGGCTAGCGTTAGATTTTATCAAAAAACAAACTGAGAAACCTAAATGAAATATATTTTTGATACAAATGTATTTAACGACATACTCGATGGAAATATTGATTATAAGAATTTTAGAGAAGGCATAATATGCTGTGTCACGCAGATTCAAAGAGATGGAATAAATAAAACAAAAGATGCAATGTGACGAAAAGCACTAAACAGCGTTTTCTCTGATTTGACAGAAGAGGAATATCCAACTGAAACTTTTGTTCTTGGTATTTCAAGATTGGGTATGGGTAAACTGGGAGATGGAGTTCTATATCAACAACTGAAGGATCGTTTAGATGAGCTAAATAGAAAAAAGAAGGAAAATAACGGAATGGATGCTCTTATTGGTGAAACGGCAATTAATAATGATTTAACACTTGTAACTCATGATATGGAATTTTATCGAGTAATGACTGAATTCAAATGCGCAACCGCAAATATATATCAAGTAATAAAAACTTATTCATAGAAAAACGAACAAATCAAATGCCGCCAACGCTAAAAAGCGATGCAGCTGATTTGCAATGTGTCCTCTTAACAGACGACGGGAATGACAAATATATTTACGTAAAAGGTAAAGATAAAATTCATAGAAGAACGGGTTATTAGATGATTGATAAAAGAGAAAATGAAGAAGCCAGTATCGATTATCCTTGCGAATGGATTTACAAGGTTATTGGAAACGATAAGGAGTCTGTACATAACGCAATTGCGAGCATAATACAAGATAGCGAATATCAGATCAACATTTCTAATACCAGTAAAACGGGAAAATATTTAAGCTTTAATGTGACAGTTATGGTTGGAGATGAAGCATATCGTAATAAAATTTATCAAGCGTTCAAGGGGCATGACGATATAAAATTTGTTTTTTAATAGAATTGATTTACTGAATATTAATTCAAAAATGGAGAAGTCGTTTTGCTTTTAGCTGATAAAGAGCCTTTAAAAGTCTTAGAAAATTATTTTGGTTATACATCGTTTCTGTGGAAACAGGAAGAAATTATCAGGCATGTTTT
Source organism: Anaerolineae bacterium (assembly GCA_029262755.1). Classification (GTDB taxonomy): domain Bacteria; phylum Chloroflexota; class Anaerolineae; order Epilineales; family Epilineaceae; genus JAJCYU01. The sequence goes on along the minus strand of JAJCYU010000041.1, from coordinate 13,724 downwards.
AGCAGAAAAACATGCTTTAGTAGTAGCGCCTACAGGTATTGGAAAATCTCTGTGCTATCAAATACCGGCCATCATCAATGAGGGACTCACTGTGGTAATCTCTCCTCTTATTGCGCTGATGAAGGATCAGGTGGACACATTGAAAAATCGTGGCATTGACGCGACATACATCAACTCTTCACTGGGACGGGAGAAAAGGGAAGCAAGATATGCGGCGCTCAAGAACGGAAGTTATCGGATTATTTACGTTACTCCAGAGCGTTTTCGTAAACCTGATTTCATTGAGGCTCTTTCCGGGCGTTGTATAAGTCTTCTTGCGGTTGATGAGGCGCACTGCATAAGCGAATGGGGACATGATTTTCGTCCGGATTATACAAGGATTCAGGAGTTTCGTCAGGTATTAGGTAATCCCACTACCATTGCGCTCACTGCTACTGCAACACCTGAGGTGCAAAAGGATATCATCAAAACCCTCTGCCTGGAGACAGGGCAGGTTAAGATGTTTCACGGGGGAATAGACCGTCCTAATTTGCATTTACAGGTTGAAAAGTTATTTTGTAATGAAGAGAAATTGGAACATATTATTTCTATTACGAATAAATATGATAGTAATGGTATTGTATATTTTACCCTTATCAAACAACTGAATAATTTCAGTGACCTGTTAAACAAACAAGGGATTTCACATCTCTGCTACCATGGCAACCTTGATAGGGTTCAGCGCTCTAAAGTGCAGGAGCAGTTTATGAGAGGAAGGAATACTCTCGTGTTGGCAACAAACGCATTCGGTATGGGCATTGACAAAGAAGATATTCGTTTTGTAACTCATGCTGATATACCGGGATCTATTGAATCTTATTACCAGGAAATCGGCCGTGCCGGTCGGGATGGTAAGGACTCTTTGTGTACTCTGTTATACGACGAACATGATTTATTAACACATATGAATTTTATCAAGTGGAGCAATCCTGACGCAGAATATTTTCAGAGGGTATATCACATCCTGGAAGAAAATATGGAAAAAGTAGCGGCGTTTGGTCTGGACTGGCTTAAGGAAAATATTCACTTCAGGAGCGGTCATGATTTCAGGCTGGAAACGGCCTTAAACATGTTTGACCGATATGGAGTAATCGAACTCAATATTGAACCATTCAAGATTGAAATCATTTCTGAAATTCATCCTCAATTAATTGATCAGAATTATCTGGATACTAAACTCAAACGAGACCAGCAAAAACTCTACACGCTCGTACAATATACAAAGTATGAAGGTGATAGAAAGGCATTCATCCATGAGTATTTTGGTTTGCCGTACGGTGACAACATTTTTAACCCCTAAAAGTAAACATGATAACTAATAATGATATATTGAGAAGGCTAAGATATGCACTGGATATTAAAGATTCGACGATGATTAATATTTTTAAACTATCTGAACATAAAATTTCACGGGCCGTTTTAATTGATCTCCTTAAAAAGGAAGAGGAAGAGGGGTATGTTGATTGTAGTGACAATGTTATGGGGCTTTTTCTGGACGGTTTAATTATTCATAAAAGAGGCAAGAAAGAAGAGATGCCGGGGCATGCTGATAAGAAGGATGAGCCTTTGACAAATAATGGTATTTTGAAGAAGCTACGGATTGCACTGAAATTCAGAGAGGATGAAATGCTAAGTACTTTGAAACTGGCAGGCATGAGTCTTTCAAAATCAGAGTTGTCTGCGCTATTTAGAAAAGAAGGGCAGAGACATTATAAAGAGTGCGGCGATCAGATACTCAGGAATTTTTTAAAGGGCCTGACTACGCGTTATAGAGATTAAGAAAATATGTCAATATTTATAGATACAGCAGATGTTGAACAGGCAAAAGCAGCGAAAGCATCAGGCTGGATCCATGGAATTACTACTAACCCAATCCTCCTGGCAAACTCCGGTTCTTCTGCTGCTGATACACTGCAACAGCTTACAGAACTGAATACGGGTTTATTATTTTACCAGCTTATAGCTACGTGTAAAGAAGACATGCTGAAAGAAGCAAAAATTGCAAAGGTAATTGCAGGAGAACAGTTGGTACTCAAAATTCCTCCAACAAAGCTGGGATTTCAAATAATCCAGTATCTTCCACCGGATGTTCCATGCTGCATTACGGCCATTTACAGTGCTGCACAGGCTTTAGTTGCCAGAGAGGCAGGTGTTCGGTACATAGCTGTTTATGTCAGCAGGGCAACAAAATTGTTAGGGGACGGACTATCCCTCATTACAGAAATCAGCAGAGTACTCCATGGAAGCCAGACACAGATACTTGCTGCCAGTCTCAAGTCACCGATGGAGGCAAGTTCGGCTATTCTGGCCGGTGCTGACCACTTAACTCTGCCTTTTGATGTTTTAAGCGCGTTGACATACCACGAACATTCTGAAGATGCGGTTAACAATTTTAATGCAAATGGTTCAGGTCTTCAGTTGTAGAGTTTTATGATCAGATAATAGTTAAATAGCATAGTGCATTAAGGAGAGGGAGGAAGGATTTTAATCAAGTGGGAATGAGAAAAAACGAGTTATTTTTGTATTTCCAAATATGACTTTACTGCTTCTTTCCACGATCTCATTCGCATTCCGGTAATTGTGGTAAACTTTTGACAGTTCAGGGTTGAATTCAGGGGGACCTTAGCCGGGCGCTTATATTCGGATAATTTTATCGGGTTAATTTTAATTTTGTAGCCCATCGTTTTAAGAATATACTTTGCCCATTCATATAGTGAACAGCTACCGTCATTAGAGACGTTGATAACACCTTCACATTCCTGCTTTATTAATGTCCACAGTGCCCCGGCGAGGTCAGGAGTATACGTTGGAGATACTATTTCGTCGGTAACAATGGACAGTTCTTTTTTGTGCTCTGCCAACTCAAGCATTTTTGTAGCGAAGTTGATTCCATTATGTCCGAATAACCATGAAGTCCTTACTATAAGATACGAATTGCAGTGGCTTTGTATATTTTTTTCACCTTCAAGCTTTGTCCTGCCATATTCTGACAATGGATTGGTTTGGTCTTCTTCTGCATAAGGTCTATTACTGTTTCCGTCGAAGACAAAATCAGTGCTGATATGAATAACTCTGGCACCACATTCTTTTGCGGCAGTAGCGATGTATTTTGGCCCCATGGAATTAACATTGGATGCCGCTTCTCTTTCCGTCTCGCATTTATCAACGTTTGTAAATGCTGCACAATTAACAATAACGTCTGGTGTGTGTGTGGAGATAAAGGCTGTTACATTATCTTCTTGTGTGATATCTAGCACTTCGTGTGGGGCCTCTATGACTTCCACATTAGGGTAAAGTGAAGCCTTCCTGTCCATAAGCAGATCAACGAGATCTGTTCCAAGCATCCCGTTTGATCCTGTGATAAGTATTTTCATTGTATTTAAATTAGTACAGGATGTGAGTTGGTTTATGTATTAAACTGGATTTTATATTGTTTTTTGTACTCACTCTCTTTGCCTATGAGTTCATCATGTGTTCCAGCCTCAACGATACAACCTCTTTTTAGGACGATAATTCGGTCTGCATGACGTATAGTTGAGAGGCGATGCGCGATAACGAAAGTTGTCTTGTCTTTCATTAAATTGTCCAATGCTTTCTGGACAAGCTTTTCAGATCCAGAATCGAGAGATGAAGTCGCCTCATCCAAAATTAAGATAGGCGCATTTTTCAGTATTGCTCTCGCTATGGTTACCCTCTGTTTTTGTCCGCCTGAGAGTTTTACACCTTGCTCTCCTACTACGGTATCATAACCTTTTGGAAGGTTTGTGATAAAATTGTGTATGTTAGCTGCTTTGGCAGCATCTTGTACCTCTTCTTTGTTTGCATCTCTTCTTCCATACAGAATATTTTCTTTAAAGCTTCTGTTGAATAGGAAGGTTTGCTGACTGACAATTGCAATCTGATCAAGGAGCGAATCGCGTTTTATTAAGCGAATATCTGTACCGTCTATTTCAATACTTCCATTTGTAGTATCATAAAAGCGCGGAACAAGGTCGAGCAGCGTTGATTTGCCTGCACCGCTTTCACCTACAATAGCAATAATCTGTCCTTTCTGTACGGTCAGATTAATATCTTTGAGGACAGGAATTGTATCGTATGCGAAGTTCACGTTCTTGAATGCAATTTCATTATTAATTTCCTTCAGTTCTATCGCATCTGGATTATCTGTAATTGTTGGATGTTGATCCAGTAGCTCAAAAACCCTGCTGGCACCAGACAGAGATTCCTGAAGTTTTCCATAGCTTTTAGCCAGCTTCTTTATTGATGTAAGTACCAAAAATGCTGTTACAGTGACAAATCCTCCCAGTGAGCCCGGAGAGATTGTCTTGGATGAAATGACGTAACCTCCAACGATGATTACGGCGGCTAATCCCAGAGAATAGATAAACTCTGTAGTGCTCGCATTTAAAGCCTTTGCCTTAACCGTTTGCATCATTCTTTTAAAGAATCTTGAATTTATTGTTTTGAATTCTATGAACTCTTCGTCTTCCATTTTAAAGGCTTTTACCGTTCTTATCCCAGAAAACATTTCTCTCATTGCATCTGTCAGCTCTCCTAAATGCGTTAAACTTCTTCTTCCATATTTCTTTATTTTGCGCCCAAATACCAGAACCGGGATAACGATAATGGGCAAAAATATAAATGTGAACATTGAAAGCTTCCAGCTGAAATAGAATGCAAGCCCGAATCCGCATACCAGGCGCATAGGCTGAAGGAGAATACTATCAAACAGGATCGAAAGTCCGAATTGTGTTGCGTTAATGTCATTAGTAAGTCTGGAAATCAGTTCTCCACTCTTTCTGTTCTCAAAGTAACTAAGCGATTGTGGTAGGATATGTTCGCATAGATGATTGCGTATGTCCATGAGGACACTCCACATGACATGATTCTTCAGGTATGTTTGAAAATAATTAAAGGCAAAAATGAATGGAGCCATAATTGCGATAAGCACACCTATGAAAGTAAACGAGCTAGATAATTTTTCAAACTTTGATATAAAAGTTACTCTTTTTACTCTGGAAACAGTTTTTCGTTTTATACTACTGATTATATCTGCGGAGTTATTTTTCTTTTGAATGCTGTCCATCCTGGATGTAGACTTGGTTATTTCTCCCTTTATTAAGCGATCTATCACGGGCTTAATTAATGCTAATTGTGCACCAATGAATAGTGTGAAAAGTCCCATGCAGAGCAGGGTTAGAAAAAACATCTTCCAATGCGGTTTTGCGTATGAAAACAGTCTGCCGCATTCTCTTATCGTGTTGTTGTTCTTAGACATATAGCTATACTCTTTAACTAGTTATATTTACAAACTACGTGCTGATTTGGAAAATGATGTTATCATACATAAGCCTTTTGTCAATAAAAAGATTGCGTCTTCAGCAGCAGATTAACGGTTAAATATTTGTTATTGACCTATTCGAAGCAGGATAGATATAATCATCCTTAAGATCTTTAAATTTAGCATCTTACGTTACAGAAGATTATTTCGCAAATTTGATGAATATACAAATATTACATAAGTATTTAGTAAAGGAGTTATTCAGGACATTCTTGCCATCACTGTTATGTTTTGAATTTGTGCTACTATTGGGGTTTTCCATACAATTGCTCCATAAAGGGCTTGATGTTCCAAGCCTTTTCTCGGTTTTACCTTATATGGCTCTATACACTTTACCGCATGCTTTACCTACTTCATTGCTTACTGCGACTGTTATGTCTTATGGAAGACTGAGTGCTGATAACGAGATTACGGCAATTAAAGTAGCCGGGATACATCTTCACAATCTGGTTACACCCGTTATCATTGTAGGAGTATTCTTTAGTATATTGGCCTTGTATCTTAATGCTGAAATCTTGCCAAAATCGTATTTTAAGGTGAGGCAACTTCAAGAAAAGGCAGTTAAACGAGTTCTTGCTACACACTTTATTACGGCTAAGAAGAAGATTGATTTTTATCCATACCAGATCTTTATAGGTACGGTGGAAAGCAGCAATTTTAAAGACATTGCTGTTTTTGAATATGAAGGTGAGCTTATAGTTAGTATTCTTTTGGCGGAGGAGGGAGAAATAGAGATAGATGATGACGGAAATAAGGTATTATTAACATTGAGGCGTGGAGAATTTCTTAAACCGGATTCTGGTAATAGTGTTGATTCTCCTACAACGGGGAGTTTCGAGGAAGCAGTATTTGCGATTCCATTAAAGCAAAGAGTACGCCATTCGGCGCTTAAATATACTACATTAACAAGTCTTATTGAACAAAGAGGAGAAATTAATAATGAGTTAAGCCGTTTAGGCAGATTGCCTAAAGATCCTGGAAAAACTGTCAAACGTGCAAGAAGAGGGATTTCGTCGATTGAGGATAAAAAGAGTGTCATTGAAGCGAAACTGCAAAAAGCTGAAAAGGAAATAAAGGATTCAGGATCCAATATTTCAAAGCATGAGGGGGCGATAAAACGTGGGAAGTTTAATCTTAATATCTACGAGAATTATATTAATGTGGCAAAAGAGAATATCAGGAAGTTAGCTCTAGAAAAGGAAAGTGAAGAAGATATAGAAACATTAGGACAAGAACGTGAGAGGGAAGAGGAGTTTGCTAGAAATATTTCGTTAATTAAAAAGATAATAGAGAAAGAACAACGAAGAATTAAGATCGCAAAGAGAAAGATATTAATTTCTCAAAGATTAATAAACGAAGCGAACAAAAAAATTGAGAAAGTAACTCTGGAGATTGAGGAACTTAACAGAAGTAAAGAAGAACTGGAGAAAGAGAACTTAGTTTTTGCTGGACAAATTGCAATGACTGAAAAGCAGGAAATGAAACGTGAATTATCAATAAATATACACAAGAGAATATCTCCCTCCCTTGCAAGTCTTTCGTTTATATTGATAGGTATTCCATTAGGTATAATGACAAGAAGCAGTAACATGCTGGTCAGTTTGGGGATAAGTTTTATTTTGATACTTTTCATTTACTATCCACTGGTGGCAACGGGTTTAGTTGTAGCAGAAAGCATGAGTTTTCCTATTATTCCTTCAGTCTGGGGAGCAAATGTTGTTAATCTCATTTTAAGCGCGTTTCTATTTAGAAAAATACTTAAACAATAATCAATTTGACAGGGAAATATGTAACATTTCAATTCGCAAAACAGTAGAGAACAATCTTGACATTTTTATTGAATTAGTTATAGTAAAAGTTCAGCTTAATCTGCGATATGGTTATTGTATTCAATGAGTTATAAGTTTTCAAAATAGTAGTTCTAATTGAAAATGGCAAACTACAATGATAGTTACTACAAACCGGGGCCGGGGTTTGGTTTATCAATAGGAAGTAAATGGTCAAGGGCTATAATGATACTGATAATTGTAAATGTCAGTGTCTTTGTCGTCCAGCTTCTGTTTTCCACTATTAGTTCACAATGGGGTGGGATATCTTCCGGAACAGATATAGGAGGTGTGGCTCCGCAGTTAATTTTGGGGCCAGACAAATTTACTACTATTTTCTGGCTTTATCAACCTCTCGCTATAGGAAAGTTGTGGTTATGGCAGTTTGTAACGTACATGTTTCTTCATAGTGTATCCAGCCCATGGCATATAATATTCAATATGCTTGTGCTATGGATGTTCGGTAGTGAAGTTGAAAGGGCAATGGGTACAAGGAAGTTCCTGGCTATGTACTTTACCGCAGGCATTTTTGCAGGTATATTTTGCTGTCTGTTTACTCCTAATAGTCCAATCATTGGAGCTTCAGGTGCAATTTTTGCCGTTGAAATTGCGTTTGCTATGTTCTTTCCTAACACTACGGTAGTTTTTTACATATTCCCAATAAAGGCAAAATATCTTGTAATGATTTTTGCCGGTATTACCGTTATCAGTTGTATTATGCCAGCAAGTGGTAATACTGCGCATTTTGCGCATCTTGGAGGGCTCATTTATGGTTTTCTGTTCATTCGTTACGAACCCAGATTTAGCAGTTCTCTTCTGTCGTGGCAGGCACAACAACAGGAAAAAGAATATAAAAAAGAGGAGGATATTAAAAGACAGGTTGATATTTTGTTAGATAAAGTGAACAGGGGAGGCATGAAAAGTCTGACACGGAGAGAGAGGGGCTTTCTTAGAAACGCAAGCAAAAGATATAGAAGACCACGTGATAAATAGTAGGTGCTCTATTAGTAAAAATCAGATATTTCGTCTATGCTAGTTCCGTTCAAGTGGATATATCATTACAAGATTCATTTTGAACACTTCCGAATAATTCATCTTGTCTTTTTGAACCGATGTTTCGATTAGTTTATCCACATAATAGGTTTTTCTGGCAGGAGTCTGTATGGATAAACGGGTTTTGCTCCAGCAGGAATTTTATATATGTGAGGCATCCACAATGGTATTTTACCTTGTTAGTTACAAACATTTTTCAAAAAAAAGAAAGCTGATTATATAATGGTTAATTTAGCAATAAACGGTGTATGTGGAAGAATGGGTTTAAGGATTGCGACGCTAGTAGCAGAAGACAAGAATTTAAAGTTAGTGACTGCTCTTGAAATGCAAGGTCATCAACATATCGGAAAGGATTTAAGTTCTATAATCAGCCGAGGGCACAATAATGTGATAATATCAGATGAACTTAATGGTTCATCTGATGTATTAATAGATTTTACATCTCCGGATTCAACAATGAACAGACTGAAAGCTTGTACTGATAAAGGAATTGCCATGGTGATAGGAACTACTGGCCTTAACAGTGAACAAATGGAGCAGATTAAAAATGCATCTCAAACAATACCATGCCTTTTTTCACCAAACATGAGTGTTGGTGTAAATTTGCTTTTCAATCTTGTTGAATCTGTGTCGAAAATTCTGGGTGAAGAATCTGATATAGAAATAATTGAATCACATCACCGTTATAAGAAAGACGCACCGAGTGGTACCGCTTTGAAGCTTGCAGAAAAAATATGTTCTGCAACAAATCGGGAAATGGATGATGTCGTAATTTACGGGCGTAAAGGCCTTTCCGAAGAAAGACCACAAGATCAAATCTGTATACATTCAATTCGGTCCGGTGATATTGTAGGGGAACATACGGTAACTTTTTGTAACGCTGGAGAACGTCTCGAATTGGTCCATAAAGCACAAACGCGAGATTCTTTTGCCTTGGGTGCCATTCGAGCTGCAAAATTTTTAGCGGGAAAACCACCCGGTTTCTATAATATGCAAGATGCTTTAGGGGATATGTGCTAAAGTCTGCACATTAATACTCTGGAAATCTGATCTTAATCCTACCAAAACTTTTTTCCGCAAATTTTGTTTGTCATGTCATTTCTGGTTTTAACAAGAATCTGCCATTATGGCATAATATGTCTGTGGAAAAGGCAGAAGTTTGTATAGATAAATTGTAAGGTTTGTTATAAGTACTTGCAATACAAATGTTTATAATGTTTGCAGGAAATATGGTATATAGTTTGCTCTAACTTTGTCAGAAGGTTTTACTGGTTAAAGTTCAACTTGTTATGTCTGGCACAAATAAGGCAGGCAGAATCTTCTTTGAGAAAAAAATAAAACAATTATCAATCTGACTAAGCGAAAGTATTGAATTTAATATTTTAAGGAGAATTTGATGGAAAAAATCATTGGTATAGACTTGGGAACTACTAATTCTGTGGTTGCCATAATGGAAGGCGATCAGCCCAAAGTAATTACAAATTCCGAAGGAAACAGGATTACTCCTTCTGTTGTAGCGTTTACTGATAAGGATGAGCGTTTGGTTGGGCAGCTTGCCAAGCGGCAGGCAGTTATAAATCCGAAAAACACGGTATTTTCCATTAAACGTTTTATGGGCAGGAGACATAATGAAGTTGGAGAGGAAGAAAAACTGGTACCGTACGAAATAGCTGGCGGACCTGAAGAATTAGTAAAGGTGGAAGCAAGAGGAAAAAGTTTTACTCCTCCCGAGATATCCGCTATGGTGCTTCAAAATCTTAAGAAAACGGCTGAAGATTATGTGGGTACCGAAGTCAAGAAAGCCGTGGTTACGGTTCCTGCTTATTTTAATGACAGTCAGAGACAGGCAACAAAAGATGCCGGATCAATAGCGGGTTTGGATGTAGTTCGTATTATCAATGAACCTACTGCTGCCTCTTTAGCATATGGCATTGATAAAAAGAAAAACGAAAAAATAGCTGTTTTTGATCTTGGTGGTGGAACATTTGATGTTTCAATTCTGGAAGTTGGTGAAGGTGTTTTTGAGGTTCTTTCTACAAATGGTAACACACATCTTGGTGGTGACGATATCGATCAGGTACTATTGAACTATATTGCTGACGAGTTTAAAAAAGAGCAGGGTATTGAACTCCGGCAGGATCACATGGCTCTGCAGCGTCTCAGAGAAGCGGCAGAAAAGGCGAAATGTGAACTTTCAACTTCGACAACCGCTGAGATTAATCTCCCTTTTATAACAGCAGACCAGGCGGGACCAAAACATTTAACGATGAGTTTAACAAGGGCAAAGTTTGAACAACTGATAGGTAATCTTGTTGAAAAATGCCGTAAACCATGTGAACTTGCTATGCAAGATGCGAAAGTCAGCTCCGGTGATATAAACGAGGTAATACTCGTTGGCGGAACAACAAGGTCTCCAATTGTTCAAAAACTGGTACAAGAGGTCTTTAAAAAAGAACCGAATAAAAGTGTAAATCCTGATGAAGTTGTTGCATTGGGTGCCGCAATTCAGGGAGCAGTTCTTGCGGGTGAAGTTCATGATGTCTTGCTGTTGGATGTTACTCCGCTTTCATTAGGTATTGAAACATTGGGCAGTGTTTGTACTGTTCTGATTCCTCGTAATACCACTATACCTACTAACAAAAAGGAAATATTCTCAACTGCCGCGGATAATCAGACGGCAGTAGACATACATGTAATACAGGGTGAACGTTCAATGGCTACCGATAATCGTACACTCGGTCGCTTCCAATTAACCGGAATTCCATCAGCTCCCAGAGGTGTTCCGCAAATTGAGGTTTCTTTTGATATTGATGCGAATGGTATTCTTCATGTGTCAGCTAAAGATCTCGGAACCGGTAAAGAGCAATCTATTCAGATAAAATCTTCTTCCGGTTTATCTGACGAAGAAGTAGAGAAGATGCAGAAGGAAGCTGAGCTGCATGCTGAAGAAGACAAAAAGAACAGGGAAGTAATAGATGTGCTTAACCAGGCTGATCAGGTAATTTACTCGACCGAAAACACCCTGAAAGAACATGGCGATAAGGTTGATGAGGCGGAGAAGAACAACATAAACCAGGGACTGGAAAAACTGAAGAAAGCGAAAGAAGGAAAGAATGTTGATGAAATCAAGAAGGCTATAGATGAACTTCAGGAGTCTTCTCACAAATTGTCGCAGGCTATGTATGAAGCAGCAGCCAAAGAGCAACAGGCGGCCGCTGGTGCGGAAGCGACAACCGAAGAACCTTCTGGCGGAGAAAAGTCTTCAGACGAAAAAGATTCTAAAAAGGGTAAAGAAGGTGACGATGTTATTGATGCCGATTATGAGGTAAAGGAATAAGATATAATGATTCTATTCCACATAGATGCGGAAAATTGCTAGTATTGATAGTAAGAAAAAAGCCGGGTTTAGCCCGGCTTTTTTTGTTTTAACCGTTGGAGGATAACGAAATGAGATTGGATAAATTTACCATAAAGGCACAGGACGCAATACAGGAAGCCCAGCAGTTTGCAGGTTCAAAAGGGCACCAACAGGTAGAATCCTTACATCTTCTTGTTAGTCTGCTTGAGCAGCAACAGGGAGTAGTGGTCCCTATTATGAAAAAACTGGGGGTAAATAGTGATGAAGTTCTTGCCAAAGCACATAAAACCATAGAATTGTTACCACAGGTGAGTGGCGTGCAGGGGCAATATATTAGTAATGAATTGAAAGATATATTAAACAAGGCCGCTGTTGAAGCCGGTAGATTGAAAGATGAATATGTAAGCACAGAACATCTTCTAATATCTCTGGCAGATAACAAACAAAATGCTGCCGGAAAAATACTGTTAGAATCAGGAGTTAACAGAACTGAGATTTTTGCAGCACTGAAGGATATAAGAGGAAGCCAGAGAGTCACTGATCAGAATCCTGAGGAAAAATATCAGGCATTAGAACGCTACTGCAAAGATCTTGTAGAGTTAGCGTCTAAGGGTAAATTAGACCCTGTTATTGGGCGTGATGATGAAATAAGGCGGGTAATTCAGGTGCTATCACGCAGGACTAAAAACAATCCTGTGTTAATTGGAGAACCGGGTGTAGGTAAGACGGCTATTGCAGAGGGTCTGGCCCTCAGGATTGTTAACGGTGATGTTCCGGAAGGGCTGAAAAACAAAAGGGTGAGGTCCCTGGATATGGGGGCATTGATTGCCGGTTCGAAATTCAGGGGAGAGTTTGAGGACCGTTTAAAGGCGGTCTTAAAAGATATTGATGCGTCTGAAGGGCAATCAATTCTCTTTATTGATGAGCTGCATACGGTTGTTGGTGCAGGAGCAGCAGAGGGAGCGGTAGACGCGTCCAATCTTCTGAAGCCTGCCCTGGCTCGTGGTGAACTTCGTTGTATTGGTGCAACGACTTTAGATGAATACAGAAAACATATTGAAAAGGATGCTGCATTGGAAAGAAGATTCCAGCCAGTATATGTCGGTGAGCCATCTGTTGAAGATACTGTAGCTATTCTCCGTGGCTTGAAGGAGCGTTACGACCTGCATCATGGTGTTCGGATTAAGGATTCCGCGTTGGTTGCAGCTGCAACACTGTCACATAGATATATCGCTGATAGATTCCTTCCTGATAAGGCTATCGACCTTATAGATGAAGCCGCTTCAAAGTTAAGAATGGAAATAGACAGCATGCCTACTGAACTGGATGAAGTAGAACGGAAGGTTACTCAACTGGAAATTGAAAAAAAAGCATTGAAAAAAGAGACCGATGATGAATCAAAAAAGAGGGTGGATAAACTGGAGCGTCAGCTATCAGGACTGAAAGAAGATGGCAGCGCATTAAGGCTGCATTGGGAGAATGAGAAAAAAGTAATAAAAGAGATTCAGGATTTGAATGGTAAAATTGATCAGGCAAAGATAGACGAGCAGGCAGCTCAAAGAAACGGTGATCTGGAAAAGGTCGCAGAAATAAGATATAGCCTTTTGAGGGATTATGAAAATGATCTTCAAAAACTGCATGAAAGATTACAGGATATTCAAAAAGATAGATGTCTGCTCAAGGAGGAGGTTGATACTGATGATATAGCCGAGGTTGTATCTAAATGGACAGGAATTCCAGTGTCCAGAATGATGGAGGCAGAAAAGGAGAAGCTTATCAGGATGGAAGAACGCCTAAAAGAGAGGGTAGTCGGGCAAGGAGAAGCGATAGAAGCTGTTTCAAATGCTGTCAGACGCGCGCGTGCCGGCCTGCAGGATCCAAATCGCCCGATAGGCACTTTCCTATTTCTGGGGCCAACTGGTGTGGGCAAGACAGAGCTTTGCAAGGCGTTGGCATCTTTTCTCTTTGATGATGAAAATGCAATGGTCAGGATAGACATGTCTGAATTTATGGAGCAGCATTCTGTTGCAAGGCTTATCGGCGCTCCTCCCGGATATGTGGGTTATGAAGAGGGAGGAAGATTGACAGAGGCGATAAGACGAAGACC
>JAJCYU010000040.1 GCA_029262755.1 Anaerolineae bacterium | reverse complement strand
GCTCGCCCTCCCGTCACGGCTAGGCATTCCCTTCCACGCCGCTCGGGACGGAGCGCCAATCCCGAGCGAGACTCCTCTGCCGGCGACAACGGCGCCGCCGATGCCCGCGACGCCGACCGTGCCACCGACCACGATCGCGGTCCCAACGCCGAATGCAACAGGCCGCGTTTGTCCGCAGATGGCGGGTCGGATTCCACCCGCCGTGCAGGCGGCGGCGCTCGCCGCGCCCCACACGGTGGAAGGCTGGGGCCAATTGCGCCATCCCGGCCTTCCGGCGGGACCCTTCAACCAACTGCGCGACTGGTTGACGCTCCGGGATAGGAACAAGCCCTACGGGCCCTACAACGGGGCGATCTGGAAGGCAGGCTGTCCCTGAGCACGCGGCAAGCGTGTCCTGCGCAACGAGGTGTCGGGGTCCTGCGACAAGCTCAGTATCCGCGCATCGTCGGATCGACCTCACTGCGCCAGGCCTCGATGCCGCCACGCAGGTTTACCACGGCCTTGAACCCGACGTTCTCAAGCGCGCGGCAGACGGCGGCGCTGCGCACCCCGTGGTGGCATACGAACACGACCTCTTCGGCAGGGTCCAATGCCTGCCACCAGCTGTCGATCGTGGACATGGCCCGGGTCTCGGCGCCCTCGATGCGCGCGATCGACCACTCGTGCGGCTCGCGTATGTCGATGACACGCGGCGGCCGATCACCGGCCAGCCGTTCTTGCAGCCGGCGGGGTTCGATCTCGGTCAACGGGTTCGCGTTCGGGGGCTCGATCATGGTCTCCGAGTGTAGGAGAATCGGACGCAGCCGACCATTCCGCGTGTCGCGGAAAGGCTCTGGATGGCGCCTGCGCGCGGTGCTATGGTTAGCATGGTTTCGATCAGTTTTGTCAGCTTTGACAGGTTACGGTTCGGATGCGCACGAATTCTCCCCAACTCAGCCTCACCAATCTAACGAAAACCCCTACCTCGCGCTGTACGCGCGGGGCATGGTTGCGTTCATGGTGACGCGCGCCACGCCGCTGGGTGGTGGGGGACGCAAACGCAACGTGTCCACGACGGCCGCCTCGGGAGTTAACAAGGGCGGAACGGAGTGGGCAACGATGGACGAGCTTGCGCTCATCGACGCCGCCCGCACGGACCGAGCGGCCTTCGGGGCGCTCTACGATCGTCACTTTTCGACGATCTACAATTATATCGTCCGTCGCGTAGGAGATGAGGAAACCGCAGAGGATATCGCGGCGGCGGTTTGGGAGCGCGCGTTAGTGGCAATCGAACGCTACGAGGTGCGCGGCGTACCCTTCGCGGCATGGCTGTATCGCATTGCGGGCAACCTGGTCGCGAATCATCATCGGCGGAGAAAGCTCTTATCTTTTACTCCATTCATGCCGCGTCACGAGCGCGGCGCCTCGTCATCCGGTCAGGTCGACGACAAGGCAATCGTTCGCCAAGCGATGCGACGCCTGTCCGAGCCCGACCAAGAGGTGCTCGGTCTGTGCTATTTTGCGGGGCTGACCCCTCCGCAGATCGCCGACGCGCTAGGAGTCAGCGTTGCGGCGGTGCACAAGCGGCTACACCGCGCTCGGCAACGCCTGCGCGAACGTCTCGAGGGAGACTCTAGTGACATCCACCCTGCCTCCTGAGGCAGGCGTCGACCCGACGCCCCCCGTGCCCCACGACCCGCTGGCCGAGATGCTGGCGGGCGAAGCACATTTGCCGCGGCCCGCGTTCGAGGCCGCGTTGCGCAACCGGGTGATCGAGCTCCCTTCCACGGCCGGCCATTGGATTTTGCGTCCACCGGGTCGGACACCGATCTATCTACCGATCCTTCCCACTGCCTCGGCGCTGCTATCCGTTGGCCTCGCGATGCTGATCGCCGGCTGGTTCCTGCTTGACTTCGCACCCTCGAACACGGGGCAGAACGAGTCTGCATCCACAACACCGCTGCTGAAGCTCGTACCCGCCGCCACGCCGGCCGTACAAGATGACGCGGATGAACGTAGTGATACGGATGAAGCGGGTGCGTCGACCACGGGCGACCCCGATCCGTCGTCCGGTGATGCAACGGCGAGCGATGGGCCGACCGAAGATCCAGACGCCCAGCCGAGCGGGGACGAAGCCGTGGTCGCGACCGCCACCGTAGATGCGCCCGCCGCGGTCCCGAGCGCGACGCTGCCGGTGCCCGTCCCCGCGTCGCCGACGGTTGCGGTGCCGGCTCCGACCGTGGACGATCCACCGCAGGCGCCGCCGCCGCGCGATCCCGGCAAGAACGACAAGAATACGGCTACGCCGACCGCGGAACCGACCGCCGTGCCGACCGAAGGCTTGCGCCCGCCGCCGCCTCCGCTCGACACCCAGACGCCGCCGCCGCTTCCGCCGGACCTGCCCACGGTTCCGCCCCCGGTCCTGCCGACCCCCACGGTTCCCTAGCGCTTGGCCGTGACGCCGCGGAACGCCGCACGAGAGCCGCATCGCGGCGGACGTGGCGGTGCGTGCGACGCGTCACACGTGACGGACACTGCTACGCCGGCCCGCACATCGCACCAACATCAACCCGGCTTGCTAGGCCGCAAGGCGCGCGCTCGCCGCGTGCGGGGCTGGACGATCGCGTTGGCGATTGCGTGTGGAGGCGTGCCGGCTGGAATCGCCACCGCGCCGCTCGGGACGGCTCCGCCACCCGTGCGAACCACCCTCCGACCCTCGGCCGCCGTGGCCCTTGCCCAGGGAAGCCCCGACACGATAACCCGAACGCGGCCCACGATCTACTTGCCGTGGATCGAAGCCAGTCGCGTGACGCCGATCCGTTGCGGCCGGGTCACCCTGCGTCTGCCCGATGCCGTGTTGCCATCGGTGCCGCCGCCCGACCAACGGTGGCAGGTGCTGTGCGGCGGCTTCGGCGCGATCCGCGACATCGTCCGCTACGTGGTGCCCGAGCCGGACGCACGGCGCCGAGCGTTCACGCTCCTGGCAGTCGGCGACGGGGCCGTGACCCTCGATCTCGACCTGACACCGGACGAGGGGGGCCGGGCCGTAGCGGACGCCCAGTGGATCGCGGCGAGCCATGGCGAGAACCTGACGGGATTGAATGCCTTGTATGCGTGGCCCGACGGCACGCTCGAGACGGCCGAGCAACCGATCGTCATGTGGGCGGCTGGTGACCGAGCGCGAATCGCGGCCGGCAGGGCCTTGGACGTGTCGGGAAGCCCTCGTTGGACGCGCTATCGACAAGCGGGGCGGCCCTTCGAGCGGGCGCGAACCCAGTTGCATAGCCTCATGCAACTCGATCCCGACGTGGAGAGTCCTCGGGATCGCGGCGAGGGAAGCACGCCGGTCGAGATCAGCGGCTGGGCGGTCGGCGAGACCGAGACCGCGAACGGCGCCGAGGCCTTCATGCTCCAACTCAACCTGGAGGACGCCGAGCCCGTTTGGCGCCGTCGCACCTGGGACGTCAATCCGCTCGACGGGCCGGCGATGCCGCCCTTGCATGATGTGCAGGCCATTACCGAATTCACGAGCGTGTTCCGTACCGCATGGGTCGTCGGCTACCGACAGGGCCTGCCCTATTTTGGACAGCTTCTCCCGGCAGGCGCACGCTGGCAGGGATTCGACATCCATGGTTGGCAGGGCCGCTCCCTCACAGAACCGGGTCGCCCGCGCGAGCTCTTGCTGCGCAGTGAGACGGAAGGGTGGGCCTTCGGGGATCGGGGCCTCGCGGACGCGGATGCTCCGCAGGCCGCCGTCTGGAGCCTGCAAGCCGGCGCGGGTCCACGCCCCTCGTGGTCCGAAAAACGAACCGACCTTTTCGACGGGCAGTCGGTGGTGGACGCGTACCAGGCGCGCGCGGAGGATGGCGCCTTTCTTGCGCTGGCACCGTCGAGCCGTGGCGACGCGGTGGTGCTACGTCGTGACCCGGAGGACCTCGACTGGCGACCGGTCGCGTTGTGGAACGCCGCGCCGCCGACTCGTTCGGCCGGCCGCGACCACGAGGCGGGCGAAGCGCCCTTCCCCGAGGCTCCAACCGGTCATCACGCGTTTGCACCACTGGACGATTCCTGGAGCCTCTTGGCGCTCGGCGATGCCGTGTGGCTGCTCAACGCACCGGGCGGTAACAATCCCGACATGCCACCGACCGTGGGCAACTCGCCGCCTCCCGTAGCGTTGCTGGAACGCAAGAACCTACGTGCGATCGCACCGCGTGGGGCGGACGAGGCATGGGCCATCGAGGGTCCGGCCGCCGCACTCGGCGCCGCGCAGCCGCCCGGCCACCTGGTCAACGTCCGCGATGGACGTCTGTGGCAAACCATGTCCACCGGCCCGTTGTGGGTCGTTGCGCTCGACGTAGCGAACGGCCTTGAGCCGACCACGACCTGGGCGCTCGATCCGGAAGGTGGGCTGTGGCGATCGCCGGGCAGCAGCGTGCTCCCTTGGTCACGCGTTGCGTCGCCGGCCCTCTCACCCGGGCGCCTCACGGCCCTGGACGCAACCGACGGTACGGTCTTCGCCGCCGGGCACGATGGCATGGGCGGCGCCGTTTGGCGTTTCGACGGCGCCGGCTGGCATCCGGTCGCGCGGCTGGCGCCGGAGGCCGTCGCAAATGCGGATGGACCTTTGGTGCGCATCGCGGTAGCTCGCGCCGGGGATGGCTATCACGGTTTGGCGGCCGGTGCTGACTATTGGGTCGAGTTCGCGGACCGCGCCCGCGGCGACTGTCCGTGGAGCTTCCCAGGCGATCCCGCGGATGGCTGGCTAGAGACCCGTTGCGAAGGCGCGTGCTGCGTGGGGTGGAGCGCCGGGCAAACGGTCGTAGACGTCGCCGCGCTTCCGCCGCGAAACGGCACGGTGCTTGGGCCCGCATGGCTCGCACGGGGCAAGGACATCCTTCATCGACCGGAGGGCGACAGGGCCTGGACCGTCCAGGAGCGGGTGAGGCTGGACGCACCGCAGATCTGCGCGCAACCGTGTGAGGTCCCAGATCGGATCGTTTCCCTGGAGATCGCCGACGAACGCAATGCATGGGCCGTATGGCAGGACCTCAGCCTTGGCGCCGACCGAGCCGCCAGCCACGTCGTGCGCCGAACGGGGCCATGGTTCCAGGGCGCGGACACATTGTGGACGCACGAGACGACGTGGAATGTGCCGATCCACGACACCGGCCTGCTCCGTGATTCCGCCGGGGCCGAGGGTCGCAATGGCGGGGCGGACGAACTCGACGCGTCCACCGAGCTATGGCTCGCCGGCGATTGGACCACGATCGTCCGTCGTCGGCCGGATGGTGGATCGCGCTAGAACTACGACGAGGGCGGCGCAAGGTCCAGGTCGCCTCGCGTGCGGCGCGCGACGAAGGTGGATGATCGTGGTTGTCCCCCGCCCCACTGGATCTCGTTCTACCGAACTCCCGCCTGACTCCATGGCAACCATACGGTCCACGAAGCAGGATGTTCGCGACCGGGCGTGCCGCCGACACGCAGCGCAAGCCAGCTGCGCGGGTCACCGCCCCAGGCGACCGGAACGCGCCGTTCCAACGACGCCCCGCGGCGCACACCGCTGACCGGTCCGGGCCGGGTCGTGTCCCACGCGACCTCGTCTTGGGTGAACCAGGGGCCCTGCGGTGCGCTATCGCGGCCGCGCGGCGGCCGCAGCAGCGTGAGGTGCCCGGTCTCCGGCCCAAGCTCCCCTTCCCACGGCCCGAAGACCGCGACATCCGCGGGAATCTCGTACACGGCGCGGAAGCGCGCGGCATCGGTGCCCACGACGAGGGCGCGCCCGTCAACGGCCAGCGCCGCACCGGCTGGGAACGTGAAGCGAACGCTGCCTTGCAGCGCCCATGGGCCGGTGCCGTCCGTCTCGTCCGGCCCAAGGGATACCGTCTTCGCACCACGAGCGCGCAGCTCAACGAACGCCCCCGCTTCCGATCCGGCCTCCGCCGCTGCTGCGCTGCCGACCAAGACCTCGTCGATGATCACGGGCCCCACGTAGGGCCTTGCGTTCGGCGCCCCACGGCCCGTCCGAAACTGAGCGACGCCCAGCGGGCGCGAGATGCCGAAGGTCGGCTCGGCCATCGCGACGACGCGCATGCGCTCATCCTGCGGGGAGCGCAGTGGGCCGAAGGAGAAGTTCACGTCCGCCGCGCCGTAGCGCAGCCCGTGGAAGTAGCCGTTGGGGCTGCCGTCGGCGTCGACGCCGCGTAGGGTCACGGTTTCTCCCGCCGCGGACAGCCCGAATCCTCGGTCGGGCGGCGTGGGATCGCGGAACGTCGCGGCGTAGATGCTCACAAACCCGCCGGCGGGGAGCACGGTGTCCGCGGGCACGCGCACCTTGTGCGGAACCTTCGGATCGTCCGACAGCCACCAGCCGCCGATCGCAATCGGCTCGCCGCTCGGATTGTGCAGCTCGATGGCGTCCTCGAAGGGGTCATCGCTGGCACCGAGGACCTCGTGGATCACGACCCTTCCGTCCCACGCGGGAGGCGGCGGATCCGCGGCTCCGGGCGAGCCGCCGCGGGCCGTGCTGGCCCGCCAAGACGCCGGGTCGGACGGATCACCCGCGCCCTCTCTGCGGACGAGCGACCAGCCCTCGCCGTCCGGCGCGAGCGGCCAGAAGCCTTCGTCGTCGTAGGTGAACGAGTCGACGAGCGCACCGTCAGGGTCCGCGAGGCGCAGCGTCTCTCCGCCGTTGCCGAGATGGCCATTGTAGAGGCCGGCCAACGGCGCCGCAGGTACGGCCGCCCGGAACGCGGCGCCATCCGCAGCGAGCACCACGCGCCCGCCGGCCGCCACGCGGGCGCCGAACGCCAGGGACGCGGTCCCGCCGCCGGTGACCCACCACCCCGAGAGAGCCACCGGCGCCGGGTCGAGAGTGCGCACCACCAGCCATTCGACGCCCGGAGC
>JAJCYU010000039.1 GCA_029262755.1 Anaerolineae bacterium | reverse complement strand
CACGACGCCGGGCGTCACCGTGCGCCCATCGGGAGACGCGGGATCGATCCGCACCACGACGGGCGATGCAGCAACGCGCGCGGACGCCGATTCCCGTGGATCGCTCCCATCGAGCGTCCAGCCGATGCGCGCTCCCGGCGTTTTGGATTCGATGCGCACGTCGAAGGGCACGTCGTAAAAGCCACGGTCGTGGCTGAAGCGTGTATCGGCCACGGTGGTCTGGTCGGGATCGACATCCGATTCGAGGGTCGTTGCGGTGTCCGGCGCCGCGGCCTCCGTGACGGACGCGGCCGTGTCCGCGGGCCGCGGAGCGGATGACGTCGCGCCAGCGTCTCGTTCGCCGTCTCCCTGCTCGCCGCGCCCGGAGGTGGTTCCCGCCGCTTCTTGGATCGCCGCGGCGTCGCTGCGCGCCGAGTCCGGCCCATCACCGACCGTGGCACTCGTGTCGCGACACCCGGCCAGTAGGACCAGCACCGCGAGCGCGCGCGCCATCCGCGCCACCGGCGTACCGGTTCGGCGGACCCGGCTCACGCGCGTACGGCGCCGTTGGTTCGCGCGACGCCCTGCGAGGCGTCGAGCGCGGCCTCGAGCTCGCGCAGTCGTGTGTCGACAACGCCCATGGCTGCTTCCAACGGTGCCGCGGAACGCATGTCGACCCCCGCCACCCGCAGAACGTCGAGTGAGTACTCGCTGCTGCCGCGGGCGAGGAACTCGCGAACGCGGCGGGCCGCCGGCTCACCTTCGGCCGAGACCTGGGCCCCCAGAGCGGTAGCCGCCGCAAGACCGGTCGCATATTGAAACACGTAGAAGTCGTAGTAGAAGTGCGGAATGTAGGACCACTCGTGCGCGATCAGCGGATTCACGGACAGCCCCGGCTCGTGGTAGTCACGCACGAGATCGAGGTGCAGCGCCTCCAGGCTGTCGGCGGTCAACGCACCGCCCGCCTCAACCCGGCGATAGCTCTCGCGCTCGAACTCTGCAAGCATCGTCTGGCGGAAGAAGGTGCTGCGGAAGGTGCCCAGATGCTGGTCGATCAGGGCCAACCGCAACGCGGGATCGGTGGTCGTGGCCAGCATATGGCGCGTCAGCAGGTCTTCACCCAGCGTCGAGGCGACTTCGGCGACGAACATCGAATAGCCCGAAGAGATCCACGGCTGTGCTTCGCGCGAATACAGCGAGAGCATGGAGTGGCCGAGTTCGTGCGCCAGCGTGAACAGGCTGCCGAGCCCCGGCTGGAAGTTGAGCAGGATGTATGGCGCCGTGTCGTGGCTGCCGCCGCTGTATGCGCCGCTGCGCTTGTTGGGCGTGGCGTGCACGTCCACCCAGCGGGCGGCGAGGCCGGCACGGGCACGTTGCACGTATTCTTCGCCCATGGGCGCCAGCGACGCCAGAACCAACGCAACCGACTCCTCCCAGCTGTAGGCGGCGTCCACCGGATCGCCGAGCGGCACGCGTAGATCCCAGTGCTGGAGCGTTTCGACGCCCAGCGCTCGCTTGCGCAACGCGAAGTAGCGCTGCAACAGGCCAAGGTGCGCCCGCGACGTGTCGATAAGCTGGTCGTACACCGCAACCGGAATGTTGTTCGGATGCAGGGCCGCGCGACGGGCGGATTCGTGGTGTCGCAGCGACGCCTTCGCCGCGGCCGTGCGAACGTGGCTTTGGTAGGTCGCCGCCAATGTGGAGCGCAGCGAGCCGTAGCCGCCCATTACGCGCCGGAACGACGCCTCGCGCAGTGCTCGGTCCGGGGATTCCTGGAATCGCTCGTAGGTACCCATCGTGAGCGGCACGGCTTCCCCGTCCACATCCAGCGCGCCGAGGTCGAGGTCACCGTCCACGAGGCGGCCCCGGATCATGCCGGGATGCCTACGCGCCTCGTCCAGCGCGGCAAGCACCCGCTCTTCCTCGCCGCTGAGCACGTGGGGTGCGCCCCGACGGAGATCTTCGAGATCGTGCGCCCAATCGTGCAGCGCCGGCGTATTGGCCACCCATTCCGCCACGCGGGCTTCGGGAAGCGCAAGGACTTCCGGACGCAAGAAGCTTCGCGCCGCCTGAACATCGCCCATACGCGCTCGCATGCGGTCCAACAAGGCCTGATACCGTGGATTGGCCGTGTCTTGGTCGTGCTTGAGCACGGCGTAGGCATGTAGTCGACCGACGAGCCGCCCACCACGCTCCAGCAGCGCGAGGGCGGAGGCGAGCGTATCGGCGCTGTCGCCGAGCCTACCACGGAAGCCCTCGAGCTCCGCGAGCAACGCAGGCAAGCTCGCGAACTCGGTCTCCCACGCAGCGTCATCCGGGTAGATGGACGACAGGTCCCAGGTCCGCTCTACGGGAACGTCATCTCGTTGCCATTGTGTCATGGTGGGTTTCTCCCATACAGCGCTCGAACGAAGACGAGATGTGCCGGAGCGTTCGGCACGTCAGCACCGTGGCTCACCAACGTGGATCGGCGATTCGTGCAGCTTCCCGCGCGGGCGGCTGGGATGATAGCTCAGCCATCAACTCCGGCGTGACCGTACTGGGCTATTCTTCCCGCCATGAATGCTGATCCCGGCTCCGTCGCCGTACTCGATCCACCCACGACCCGCGCCAACGCCGACCGCTGGTCGCTCGTGCTGGCCTCGCAGGGCATCGAACACCGAATTGCCAAGGCCGAGGGCGGTTGGGTATTGGTCGTTGCCCCGTCCAACGCTGCAAACGCGGCGTCGGCCCTGGGTGCCTATGTGCACGAGAACCCGACCGACGACGATTTGGCTCACCAGACGCGCAGCCGCCCACCCGTACCCGGCGGTCGCTGGCTCGGCCCGGCGTTTGCGGCCTTGATCGTTGCGTTCCATGCCCTGATCGTATTTGCCGGACGGCACGGCGAGTGGATCGATGCCGGGGCGTCACGCAGCTCGTTGATCCTCAACGGTCGGCTGGCCCGCACCGTCACCGCGCTCACGCTGCACGCGGACGCCGGTCACGTGCTGGCAAACGCCTTCAGCGGCGGCCTGTTCCTGTACTGGCTCGGTCGGGCCCTCGGCCCCGGCTTCGGCCTGTTCCTCGTGGTCGCCGCCGGCGCGCTCGGCAATGCGGCCAACGCCGTGCTTCGGGGCCCGGGCCACGGCGGCATCGGGGCTTCCACCGCGGTGTTCGGCGCTGTCGGCTTGCTCGCCGGGCTGCGCGCTGCCCGCGTCGCACGCGGCGCAGAGCCGGCCCGCATCGGTGGCTGGTGGCTGCCGCTTGCCGCCGGCGTCGCGGTGCTTGCGCTCATGGGTTCCAGCGAGCGCAGCGATGTGTTGGCCCATGCCACCGGCCTCGCCGCGGGAATCGCGCTCGGTCTTCCCGTCGGCCTGCTCCAGCGGCCGCCGGCTTCGCTCGCGCAATGGGCGTGGGGCGCGCTTGCGGTCGCAACGATCCTTGGCGCCTGGTGGTCGGTGGGCGTGCCGGTCGAAATCGGTGCCTGGTTTGCTTTCGACGCGGCGACGCCGGCTGGCCTTCGGTGACCGACTCACCGGTTGAACTGCGCGCAGCGTCACCCTATCACGGCTCGGCCGTACTTCGCCGCGGCGATGTCGTGCTACGTGAAGCGCGTCCGTGGACGCCTTCCGTCCATGCGCTCCTATGGCACCTCGAAGAGGTCGGATTCGTGGGCGCGCCACGTGTGATTGGGAGCGGCCGGGATGCGGATGGACACGAGATGGTTTCTTATGTCAAGGGGGATACGGGGGCGGTTGGCCCGTGGAGCGAGGAGGCGGCGTTCGCCGTAGGAACGTTGCTTCGAACGCTCCACCGCGCGGTCGCGGACTTCCGTCCGTCACAGGACTCGATATGGCGTCCCTGGTTCGGCCGAACGCTCGGTGATCCTCAATCGCAGGTGATTTCCCACTGCGACGTCGCGTCTTGGAACCTCGTCGCACGCAACGGTCTTCCGGTTGCATGGATTGACTGGGACTATGCCGGCCCCGTCGATCCGCATGTCGAGTTGGTTCAGGCATGCTGGCTCAACGCCAAACTGTTCGATGAGCTCGTCGCCGAGCGCGAGGGCTTGCCAGCGGTCACCGCGCGCGCCCGCACGTTGCGAGCCATCGTGGACGGCTACGGATTGGGGCGCGCGCGACGCGAAACGTTGATCGACGATCTCGTGGCATTCGCGATCCATGCGGCGGCCGACGAGGCCGACCAGGCGGATGTCCGCTTCGACATGCCCCTGGACCAGTTGGCCCCGGAGCTCGCGTGGGCGATGGCTTGGCGGGCCCGCTCTGCTTCATGGATGCTCCGTCATCGCCTGGACCTGCAAGCGGAGCTTGCCCGCGCGTAGCGGCCTTCTGCTCTCTGCGGTGTGTTGGTCCGGCATCAGGAGTTGCGTTCGTGCTCCCCCCAACCCGGGCCCGGGCGCGACAGTCATCGCCCTTCCTGCTACTATCGCTCGACCATGACCCAGACCTTTGTCCCGCCCGAACTCAGGCCCCAGATGCGGTGGCAGGCGCCGAGTGCCCCGCCGGCCGCGTTGGCGCGCGCCTACCCGCCAGTTCTCGCCTCCGCCCTTGCTCAGCGCGGCATTCGCAGCGCGGAAGAGGCTCGTTCGTTTCTCGCCCGTGAGGCGGGCGACGACAACCCGTTCCGGCTGGCCGACATGAACGAGGCCGTTGTCCGTCTGCGCGCCGCGCTTGCAACGGGGGAACGGATCGCGGTGTACGGCGATTACGACGCGGACGGAATTACGGCCACGGCTCTATTGACCCAAACCTTGCGCGCGCTTGGCGGCGACGTCGTTCCTTTCAGTCCCCACCGTGAGCGCGACGGCTACGGTCTCTCGGCATCCGCGCTCGATGACCTC
>JAJCYU010000038.1 GCA_029262755.1 Anaerolineae bacterium | reverse complement strand
GGCGTGGTGGTGCCGCTGCGGTTCGCATCCCTGCCGTCTGGCCCTCAGGGCGCGCGGATCGGGGTGGTCGCCGGATGCTTGCGGGGAGTACAGGGTGCACGTGGTTCAAGCGCGCACGTACGATGCGCGTGATCGCTCATGCCGTCCATGGTATCGCAGGTCGATGCGGCGTACAGCCATCGTTCCAAGCGCCTGCCGGGCGGTCGGGCTATACTCGCGCCTCTGGCGGGTCGGCGCTTCCTGGTTGCCCGTGGGTGCGCTCCGTTCGGTAGCGCTCCATTCTGTTTCGTCGCGCAAGGCCTCATTGCTTGGATGGTGCCGGACGCATTCGCGGTCGACGTAGCGCAAACGGATGATCGCCTGCGACGGGATCGTCGGGTTCGACGGGACTAGCTCGATTCGTTGGCATCGCGTTCTCTTCAATGTTCGTGCGCGCCTGGCGATCCGCGCGTGTCCGGCGATCGACGTCATACGCACCGCTCACGGGGTCCGCGGAGCCTGCGCGGCCCACCGGCACGGGGCATTGCCGCGCCGGTGATCGACGTCTACACCTCCATTCGCCCACGCCCTGCGATAAGCCGCTCATGACGCGACGGTGGCCATGGAAACGTATCCGGTCTTCCCGCCTTGCCTGGCAGGGGTTGGTTGCGTTGCTCGTGATCGGTGGCTTCCTGCTGCGTTTGCCGGACGCGCTTGCGCCGCCCGGGATGTACCGCGATGAGGCCTGGTACGGGTTGGACGCGCTGGCCACCGTCATCGAAGGGCCCAGAGGGTGGTATCCGGCCAACAACGGTCGCGAGCCCTTGTTTGTCTGGATCGCGTCGCCGTTTGTTGCTCTGCTGGGCCCGTCGCCCGCTGCGTTGCGGTTGCCTATCGCCTTGGCCGGCGCCGTGGCGATCGCGGCAACGTGCGCGTTGGGTCGCGTGATGGCCGGACGGCGGGCGGGCATGATCGCGGCAGCGGTCATGGCGATCGCACCGTGGCCGGTGTGGATGGGGCGCGTCGGTCTGCGTGCCGGCCTGTTGCCCGCCGTCCTGGCGCTTGCGGGTGCGGCGGCGGTCGTGGGATGGCGACGCCACGCGGCGGGGGCGCCCCGAGCCGGATGGTGGCTGGCAGGCTCCGGAGCGCTGGCCGGCCTGGCGCACGCGACCTATACGGCCGCCTGGGCTGCACCGCTCGGCGTGCTCGCATGGGGCGTCGCGTGGGCCGCCCTCGGTCGCCGTGCGGGCCGGCGACGGATCGGCACGTCGCGGCGGGGGGCACGCCTACGATTGGCGGCGCGTGTGGCCGCGTGGCTCGCGCCATGGAGCGTCATCGCGGGGGCCGTCGTCCTGGCCGCGGTCCGGTCGGGCAGCGCGCCTTGGACGCGCGCGGCGCAGGTCGCGTCCGGCGTCGCGCCTGCCGCTGGTGAGCTTGGCACCGAGGCCGCGGGCATGGAGGTCATCGTCGCACTGACCGGCGCCCTGCTGGCCGGTCTGGGCCGCGCAGCGGGCCTCGTCTTCGTACACGGCGACCTAATAGCTCGACATAACGTTCCGGGGCGTCCCTTGCTCGCACCACCCATGGCCGCGGTCTGGCTGCTCGGACTGTTCATCGTCCTGCGCGTGACCGTGGGTCGGGAGTTTGCTGCCGGCCGGCGAGGCCCAAGGAGGTCGCGCGGCCACGGCGACGGCGACGGCGAAGGCGATGGCAGCGACGGCGACGCAACCGACCGCAACGACGGCGGCGACCGCAACGACGGCGGCGCAACCGACCGCAACGACGGCGGCGCAATCGACCGCAACGGCGGCGGCGACCGCAACGACGACCGCTACCGCAACGACGGCGGCGACCGCGAGTCCGGGGACGTTGTCGCGATGCGAGGGCCGGGCGAGCACGTGGGGCGGGGGAGCGCGCTCGCGCTGCTGGCGTGGATCGTCGCGCTCGCCTTGCCGACGGCCTTGGCGCAGGACGCGCCGCACTTCGTACGGGCGGTGGGCCTGCTACCGGCGCTGGCGGTCATCGCCGGGGTGGGGGGCGCCACCGTAATGGGCTGGTCGCAGCGGCGCGGATCCGCGGCGTTCGTCGGCGCCGGACTCGGCTTGACGCTAGCGCTCGGCCTCGAGGCGGCCGGCACTAGCGCCTACGCTCGGCTGCTGGCCTCCGGGCGTGCTGAGTATCCATTCGCCCATCGCGCTGCCGCGGCCGAGTTCGTGCGCTGGCCGTCGTCCGCGGCGCGCGACGCCTCTGCCGAGCTACGAGCGTTCTGGGGGCTTGCGCCTCGTTCGCGGGTCGCGTCCACGGACCGGGAACGGGGTGGGGCCGGCGGCGCGCCACCGGGCGCCGAAACAATCGCCTTCACTGGGCAAGACGAAGGGCGAATGATCGACTCGCGGCCGGCTTCCGGGCGGGCCCGTGCGCTGCTTCGCCGAGCCATGCCCCCGCCGCGGCGCGCGCATCGCGATCCCCTGAGGGCCTGGTCCGAGCTGTACCTCGCCTTCGACGGCGCCGCGGTCGAGGTCGCGCGCCAGGCGGCTGTGGCCACGGGCTATGGCTGGACGGGTGGGTGGTCGGCGCCGTGGCCGGCCACGACGCGAGCGGACGCGATCGGGGCGCGGCTCGGCGCTGCGGAGGCCGCAGGCGTCGGGCGCGAGACGCGTGGGCCTCCACCGGGCGAGCGCGCGGCCGTGTGGCTCGACCGGCGGCTGCGCGACGGCTGGACGAGCGTGGCCTTCCTGGCACCCATCGAAGCGCTGCGGCTGGTGGATCCCTACGATCCCGTCCTCGAGGCCGGGCGCGGCAGTGCGTTCTTGATGCCCTACGGGCTCGACCCGGTCCGAATGTGGGCCTCGCTGCCTGCGACGAGCACGCTTCGCATGCGCGCCTTGGGGGCCGAGCGCGGCGACTTGGAGCCGCGGGCGCGACTGCTTGCGGTCCGCGTGGACGGGGGTGATGACCTGGCGAGCATCGACGCGCGATCCGGCGAGCTGGACGCCTCCAGAGACTGGGAGGCACGGGCCGCAAGCGTGGAAGGCGCGATTGCGGTGGATACCGCGGGTGTAGATGCGACGGGCGCGAGCGCGAAGGCCGTGGGTGCGACGGCCTCCGATTCGACCGCACCCGGTAGCCGTGTGGGGCGTTCGAATCGACACGATGGCGCGAGCGGGCGCTATCGCGATGGGCCTGCGCTAGAGGTGGGATGGCTGCGCAGGGCCATGGTCGGCAGTGGGACCGAGCTCGTGATGCGCTGGAGCCTGCCGGAAGCGGTCGCGTTGCGCAGCGGCGACCCGTGGTTGGTCGTACTACCGCTGCCTCCCGGCGACGGAGTTCGCGGTTCGACGCTCGCGTGGCCCCTTGGATTGGGCGTCTTCCCGCCATCCGCGTGGCATGCAGGCCAGCGTGTCGAGATCGTGCATGCGCTCGACGCACGGGTGGGGCATGCCGTCGCGGACGGTCGCGTGTCGGGCTTCGGCCTCATGCTTACCGAGGGGCTGGACGGACGTCCCCTTGACGTCGAGGAAGGCGAAAGAGTGGACGGCAACGCGCTGCTGTTGGTGTGGCCGTGAACGCCGACGATTCATGCGCGCGCCCACGCGGGGCGGGGATGGCCGTTGGGCCGACTATAATGGCGGGCCGCACGGCGCACGTGGTCGGGCGACGCGTTGTTCGGCCATATGTACAGGGACCCGCTGCGCCGGCCGCCAGGGCTACCCGCGGCCGGCGAGAACCGATTGGTTGCTTCGCCCGGAGTACGAATCATGTGGACGAGCACCGGACTTCAGGCACGAGGAGCAAGGAATGGGCGGCGGCATTCTTGAGCGGGAGCTGGTGATGCGCGTGCGTCACGGCCTCGCGGGCGCGTCCCGCTGTGCTCCGGCCGCCGGACTTCGTGCTCCGGTCGTTGCCGCCATTGCCGTCGCCGCGATTGTCGGAGCTACCGCGGCGCTCGGCATCGGACATCGCGCTGCGGGCGTCGCAACGGCCGCTCGGCCCGACCCCGCGCCATGCCCCGGCAACCTGCTCGTCAACCCTGGCTTCGAAGAGGGAGTCCAGCAGGGCCCACGGGCCGAGGAACGAGTGCCGATCGGTTGGTCGCCGTGGTTCGCAACGGTACCCGGCGTCGACGGCCTGAACTACCCTCCGCACTTCCAGCCTCGCCGCGCACGGGCGGGGGACGACGAGGCCGGCGGTCGAAGGGTCGGTCTTGGTGTTTGGAGCGCCGAGATCTCGACGGACGACGCCACGCATACCGGCGGGCTGTGGCAGCGCGTCGCGGTTCCGGCAGGCAGCCAGATTCTAGCCCGCGCATGGGTCTACGCGTGGGCGACCAATGGGGACAAAGAGGCTTTCTCGGAGCCGCCGGGAACCTACGCCTATACGCTGGGCATCGATCCCCGCGGCGGCGAGGATCCCAATGGTGAAGCCGTGAGCTGGACCTCGCCCATAACGATCACGGACGCGTGGCAGCCGTTGGTCGTGGAGTCCGTGTCGGAGCGCTCGGTCGTGACGTTGTTCAGCCGCGGCCAGCCGCTGCGGATCTTGCGCCACAACGTATCGCGTTGGGACGGCATGTGCCTGCAGGTCCTCGGGCCGGCCGGTGAGCCGACGGGGACCGCGACGCGCCTCCCGTGGCCGACGCTTACCCCGATCACGCCCGTGCCCACGGTTACCGAGGACCCCGCTATCGCCGCGTCTCGGCTCCAAGGACTTGCGCTTTCCGTGGCCGTGGAGGCGACGGCGCGCGCGGAGTCGCTGGGCGAGGTGCCCGATCCGGCCGCGACCATCTCCGCCGCCGCAACCCGCATCGCGCGCGGTGGGGTGGCAGCGACAGGTGCGGATCGGGGAGCCGACGACGACCCGGCGGCGTCGGTCGAGCCGACCCGTGCTGAGCGCGCGCTGGCCACCTTGATCGATCAATCCGGCTGGGCCGCGTTCGCGCTCGCCGCGCTCGTGGGAAGCTGGCTCTTCGGCATCGCCTACGTCGAGGGCGCACGATGAGCGGCTTCGGGCTGCGCCGAAGGCTCGTGCGCGCCCTGCCGTGGATCGCGGTGAGCCTGCTCGCGCTCGCCGCGCTGGCGCCGGCGCTGCTCGCCCCGGGTATCGTAGCCACGCGGGCGGCCGGCGATAGCCCCTTCAACCTGCTACGGGTGCACCAAATGGCGTTGGCCATCAACGACATGCACCTGCCGCCGCGCTGGATGCCGGACGCGGCCTATGGGCTCGGCTATCCCTTCTGGAACTACTATGCGCCGCTGGTCTACCTGTGGGCCGGTCTGATCGCGGCACTGGGCGGCGGCGTGGTCGGGGCCATCAAGGTCAGCCAGGCCCTCTGTTTCCTAGCGGCCGGCTGGGGCGCATACCGGCTTGCGCGCGATACCTGGCGCTCCCACGCGGCGGGTCTCTTGGCGGCCGCGAGCTACACATTTGCCCCGTATCACATGGTCAACGTGTACGCCCGCGGTGACGCTATGGCGGAGCTGGCCGCCTACGCCCTGTTCCCGTGGGTCTTGGTGGCGGTCGACGCCGTGGCCGCGCGGCCAACGCCCCGTCGCGCCGCCGGGCTGGCTACGGCCATCGCGTTGCTGCTCCTGGCCCACAACATCTCGGCGGTGCTGTTCCTGCCCGTGTTGCTCGCGTACGCCCTGTGGCGGGGCCTCACGCGTACGCCTTCCCTCGCATGGCCGTCGGGGCCGCCGCCGGAGGCTGAGGGCGTGACCTCCGTGGGCGGTGCGAGGCTTGCACCATCTGCGCGCTACGGTGCCGAGGCACGCTCGTGGGTCGCTACGCTCGAGACGAGCTTGGCCCGCCTCGAATGGCGGATGTGGCCCTGGCTCGCGACGCTTCGCTTCCGGCCCTTTGTGCTCGGCGCATGCATGATGTTGGGGGCAGCGCTCGCGGCGTGGTTCTGGCTTCCGGCGTTGGCGGAGCGCGAAGCCGTGCAGCTGGGCGCGAGCACGACCGGCTACTTCGACTACCGCAACCATTTCCTCGGCTTCGAGCTGCTGCAGCTCGACCTGACGCCGGATTACGACGCGGAGGCCGGCGCGCCGGCCTTTACCGGCCTGCTCCAGGCACTCCTTGCGCTCGCCGGCTTCGCGCTCGTCACGTTCGGCCTTCGGCGAGAGGGCGCGGCAGCCCACGCCGCGGGGGCGCCCAAGGACGCGGGCCGTGCGGTCGCGTTCTGGGCTACCGTGGCGCTGATCACAACGCTTATGATGACGGCACTGTCGGCGCCGATCTGGCGGGTCGCGCCGTTGATCGCCTACGCGCAGTTCCCATGGCGCTGGCTGTCCGTCCAGGCGCTCGCGCTCGCGATGCTCGCCGCGCCCCTCGCACCGGCATTGGCCGCGTGGGCAACGGGCGGTCTCACCGATCCCGTCGGAGAGCGCGAGGACCCGTATGGCCGGCGAGAGCAGCGCTCGTCGGCCTTGGGGCGCGCACCGCGTCCCGTGCTCGTCGCATGGCTCGTCGCGGCGGTCTGTGCGACGGCCCTCACCGCCGGATCGATGCTCGCGCTCACGCCGGAGATCATCACGGTCGCGCCGCCGAGCCGGGGCGACGTGCAGGCCTTCGAGTTGCTCTCCGGCAGCATCGGCTCGACGGTACGCGGCGAGTATTTGCCGGCCGCCGTCGAACCGCGACCCTATACATCCGTCGACGTGACGTTGGGTCGCGACGGCGACCCGCGCGCGCTGAGCGGCACGCTGCAATCGGCCACGCTGCTGCGGCACGAAGTGGACATGCAGGAGTGGCAGATCGAAATCGGCGGGCCGGACGATGCCGAGTTGGCATTCCCGACCTTCGCCTTTCCCGGCTGGCACTATGCGCTGGACGAAGGGGTACCCAAGGAAGCAGGCGCTGAGGCGGGCTCGGGCTGGCTGGTCGTGGAGGCGCCGCCCGGCGCGCACACGCTGCGCTTGTGGTTGGGTCGCAGCACGCTGCGCGCCATGTCCGAGCTGCTGTCGGTGGCCGCCATGCTCGTATTGGTCGCGCTTTGGCTCACCGAGCGTGGTCGCGGCTGGCGCGCGCTCGGCGCCGTCGGCCTCTGCCTTGCACTCAGCGTGCTCGCGGCCCGCTTCGTCCCGACGGGGCTGGGCGCGATCGATACCGAGAGCCCGCCCCTGACGGTTCTGGATTGGCCCCTTGCACCGTGGCCGCACATCCCGGTCGACGGCGTCGACTTCGACGGAACGCGGCTGACCGGAATCAATACCTCGGCCGATGAGGGCCCGGTCAAGGCCGGGGGCTCGTTGCTCGTCTCTCCGGCCTGGTCACAGCGGGACGACGATCGTGCTCTCGAAGTGGCCCTCGTTTCGCCGGCGGCGGCGATCTTCGGTGTTCCGGACGTGCTCGCGGTGCTGACCGAGCCGCTCGCGGATGCGCAGTCGCTCGTCTTGGAAGTGCCCGAAGCCACGGGACCGGGTGCGTATTTCTTGCGCATGCGCATGTTGGACGAGGACGGCGACGAGATCCCCGCCGAGAGCGCAGGCGGCCGTGCCCTCGGCCCGGTGTACATCGGCCCGATCCGCGTGCGCGCTCCGTCCGACCTCGATGCCTCCCCGCCCGACGAGGAACCCGTGCTTCGCGCTCCGGGCATCGCGCTGCACGACGTCGAGCTAAGCCGGGAGGGTGACCAGCTCTTGGTATCGATGACCTGGTGGCCGGACACGACGCCGGAGCGTGACTTCAAGGTGTCCCTTCGCCTGCTGGATCCAGCGTCCGAGCCGGAGGACCCAGCAGAGACGGCAGGAGACCCATCGGACGAGGATCCGGAGCACCTGCGCGACGAGGCGGCCGGCGTCCAGGATCCGACGCCGCTCGTGCAGGACGACAAAGCGCCGCTCTACGGCTTCAGCCCGCCCACCACGTGGGCGCCGGCGCGGCCGGTGCGCGACCGCCGCTGGATCGATCTGCCTGCCGATCTACCCACCGGCACCTACGATTTGCGCATCGTCGTCTACGACCCGGCCGGTGGGGAAGAGATCGCACGCGGGCTCGTCACGCGACAACGGTTGCGGTCCCGACGCACGGACTGAGGGGGCTGAAAGCCTCTGCGGGGCCCTCGAATCTCGCGCATCGGAAGCCCACGCTTCCAATGCTCACACCTCGGTCCGGATCGCGAGGCCGGCCAGCACGGCCATGGCGGCTGTCGCGCCGATCAATGTGGCGCCGAACGCGGTGGTCAGGCCGTAGCGTTCGCCCGCCCAGCCCATCAGGAGGGCGATGGGCATGATGCCGTACACGCCCTGGATGGCCGTTACCGTACCCGCGCGGCCTGGAAGCGCGGCCAACGCGCGCGAGCGAGCAAGCGGCCAGGGCAAGGCCGCGAGGAAGGCGACCGGTACGCCGAGCGCGAAGCGCCACGCGATCGTGGGCGCCTGAAGCCACGCCGGGTAGAGGGCGAGCAGTCCCAGGCAGGCGAACAGCAGTACTTTGCGCCCGTCGATGTGCGTCAGGACGCGGTCAAGGACGACGATCGCGCCGAGGGTGACCGTCATCGACATCGCGGCATAGGCGCCGACCTGGGCCTGTGTCATGCCGCCCGCATCGGCTAGCCAAACGGTGAGAAACACGTAGGCGGCGTCGCTAACCGACAGCGCGAGCAGGATGGCCAGCCATCGCCGGGCCGCGCGATCAGCGAGCACTTCGCGCAGATGGCGGCGCAGCGTGGTCGCGAGGCGCTCTTCCGCCTCGCCCGCGGAAGGCACGCGCCGCGGGAATCGGGTGCCCGCGATCCACGCGCCGTACGCGAGGCCCAGCACGCCGCAGCCAATCAACGGGGCGCGCCAGCCAAGACGCGCACTCGTCGTCGCCACAACGAGCAAGGGCGCCAGGAGCGCGCCGATGGTGTCCAACACGTTGGCGCGCACAAAGATGCGTTCCGGGGCCTGGGGATGCGCTTCGACCAGCAGCACGTCGCCGGTGTGGGCCAAGGGTCCCGTACCGAGCCCGTATAGGCCGTAGCCCACGAGTAGCGGCGGCAGGCCGGTCGCGAAGCCCATCACGAGCAACGCGGCCCCGATGCCGAACGCGCCGAAGCTCATGATGATCCGACGCGGCCAAACGTCGAGCAAGAGGCCGTTCACCGGCTCGACGACGGTGGCGACCATGTCCATCGCGAAGCGCAGCAGCCCGACCTCCGCGTAGGAAAGCCCGAGGGCCTCGCGGATCGTCGGCATGAGGACGTCGGGTAGACCCGATAGCAGCTCGTCGAAGAATCGGGCGGCGAGCCCGACGCCGACCAGGCGGCGGCTGACGCCGGGCGCACGGGGAATCGGGCTTGGGCGCAGCATGCGGCGCAGGTGCATGGATCGTCCGGCATTCAGGCAGAGGTGAGTACGGGCAAGCAGCAGATGGGGCTAGGTGTAAGAATCAGGTGCCTAAGAATTGGAAACGGGCGCAGGGTGAAACGGGGTCGCCCGTTCGTGGCGCCTGCAGTGTACGGGGCGCCTGCAGTGTACGGGGCGCAGGTAGTGCGCGGGGCGCGGGCCAATGCCGGGCAGGCGCGTATACTACGGCCCGCCTGTCCGGGCTTGCCAATGCGAGGACACCATGGCCGACTACCAACGACCGACCGGAACCCAAGACATCCTGCCCGAGCCGCGCATCCCCGGGCATCAGGATCCCGGCGGCGCGAGCGATGCCGCGTATTGGCGCTGGATCGAGGACACGGCGCGCGAGGTGGCCGCGCGCTACGGGTATCGCCCGGTCGAGCTGCCGGCCTACGAGCACACGGAGCTCTTCGCGCGGGGCGTCGGCGCCGGTCCCGATATCGTCGAGAAGGAGATGTTCACCTTTCGGCCGCGCCCGACCTCCGACGCGCTCACGCTGCGCCCGGAGTTCACCGCCGGCTTCGCGCGCGCCTATCTGCAGAACGGCATGGGCAGCTGGCCGCAGCCGGTCAAGCTGTACACGATCGGACCGGTCTTCCGCTACGAGCGCCCGCAGGCCAACCGCTACCGGCAGCACAGCCAGTTCAACTGTGAGTGCATCGGCGAGTCCGACCCGCTCGCCGACTTCGAGATCATGTCTTTGCTCTGGGATTACTTTTCGGCCCTTGGGATGAAGGGGCTGCGCTTCCAGCTCAACTCGATCGGCGCCCCTGCCGCGCGCAAGGCTTACGTCTCGGACGTCCTCGTGCCGTGGTTGCAGGCACGTAGTGCCGACCTGCCCGAGATTGACCGCGAGCGCTTGGCCAAGAACCCGCTGCGGGTCTTCGACAGCAAAGAAGAGCGTACACGCGCGATGCTCGAAGACGCACCGTTGCTGGCCGATCACATCGACGCAGCGAGCAGCGAGCACTTCGCGACCCTGCGCACGTACTTGGACGACAACGGCCTGGCCTATGCGGTCGATCCGCGCCTCGTGCGCGGGCTCGACTACTACGCGCGCACGGTGTTCGAGATCCACGTCGAGGGCATCGGCGCGCAGAGCGCGTTGTGCGGCGGCGGACGCTACGACGGCCTCATCGAGCTCCTCGGCGGCCAACCGACCCCCGGCGTCGGCTTCGGTGCGGGCATCGAGCGCGCGATTGCGGTGCTGCGCGGCATGGACATCGCGCCGCCCGGCCTGCGCGATCCCGAGGTTTTCGCCGTCTACTTCGACGAGCCGACGAAGCGCGCGGCCGTCGGTCTGTGCGCGCGCTTGCGCGCGGCGGGTATCGGCGCGCAATGCGACTATGGTTCCAAGAACCTGCGCAAGCAGATGAAGGCAGCCTTCCGCTCCGGGGCACGCTTCGCCATGATCATCGGCGAGACGGAGCTTGCGGCGGGCACGGCGATGGTCAAGGACTTGGTGGCCGGCGAGCAGGGCGAGGTCGCGCTGGACGGAATCGAGGCACATGTGCGGACGGTGTTGGGGGCGGTGTAGAAGTTGGGGGAGGTCTAGCCGTCCCTTGTTCCGTGAAGGGGGCGTCCAAGCCGCTATGAACGCACAACGCATGGTGCTCGTCGCGCTCGTCGTCACGCTCGTCGTCGTGTTCTTCCTTGGGACGGGCTTCTTGGGCGGCCGCGACGCGGCGGCCCAAGAGGAATCACCCTTCCTGACGCGCCCCTTTTGCACGGAGCGCATCAGCGTCGATCAGGACGGACGTGCATCCATCGGCCAAGACCAGGCGCCGACGATGTCCGCGGATGGTCGCTACGTCGTCTTCGGCACGACCGCCGCGCTCGAGACCGCCGATACCAACGGCAATATGGACCTCTACCTGCGCGACCGCCTGGAGGGGGTCACCCGGCGCGTCACCTGGTCGGAGCCACGGTCCCGGGATGCGGGCGTCGGGGCGGGCGATGCGTTTCTCTCGGCGGACGGCGCCGTGCTCGTCTACGCGACGCGGGTGAATCGTGCGGAGCCGGGTGGGCCGCTCGTTTGCTCCACGGCGCTCACGGCGCCGGCGCGCGAGTGCATCGTGCGCCGCAGGCTGGACGGCGGGCCGCTCACGGTGCTGGACGTGGATCCGGACGGGGTGCGGGGCGATCGCCATTCGCGTTGGCCGGCGCTGAGCTGGGACGGGGGCGTCATCGCGTATTGGTCGACGAGCAACGCCTTGGACGGGCGCGACTTCAACGATCGATCCGATGTGTACCGGCATCTCGCGGACGGGTCGCGGCCGCAGCGCATCAGCCACGTACGCGGGGCGCCCACAGGATCGGGCGATAGCGGCGCCATCGGACGTATCGGAGCGGACGCCGTCTCCATCTCACGCAACGGGCGCTGGACGGTGTTCGCGTCGACGCGCCCCGATCTGGTGCCGGGGGATACCAATGGGGTCGCGGACCTATTCGTGCACGACTCTCTGACGAACGTGCTCTCGATCGTCAGCCGCGACGCCGACGACGGGCCGGCGGACAACCTGTCGCCCTCCGGTGCGCGGCAGGCGCTCTCGGACGACGGGCGCTACGTCGTCTTCAGTTCCTTCGCGACCGACCTTGTTTCCGGCGACACGAACGGGGCGGCCGACGTCTTCGTCCGCGACCGCGAGCGGGGACGGACCGAGCGCGTGAGCGTTGCGGACGATGGTGGCCAGGCACCAGGCGCAAGCGGCCCGATGGCCGCCCTTTCGCCGGACGGTCGCTACGCCTACTTCGCGTCATCGGCGCGCCTGAGCGCGGACGACACGGACGACGACGTCGATGTG
Organism: Anaerolineae bacterium; assembly: GCA_029262755.1. Taxonomy (GTDB): domain Bacteria; phylum Chloroflexota; class Anaerolineae; order Epilineales; family Epilineaceae; genus JAJCYU01. The sequence goes on along the minus strand of JAJCYU010000038.1, from coordinate 28,450 downwards.
TACGTGCGCGACCGGCTCGCCGAGCGTACGATCCGCCTGAGCGTCACGAGCGCCGGCGAGAGCGCGGCGGGGCATGCGGCGGCCCGGACCTTCGAGGGCATCGCGGTCTCCGGCGGCGGCCTGCACGTCGCGTTCGCTTCGTCCGCCGCCGAGCTGGTGCCCGGGGGCGACGGTTCGGCGGATATCTATCTGCGCGGACCTTGCGACGGTGTGGATCCGGATCCCCTTGGCCAGCCTCAGCCGACGGCCAGCGCCACGTCCGGCGATCTCCTGCCGACCCGGTCGCCGACCGTGGATTTGACCGCGGATCCGGAGGCGGGGCTCCGCGCGAACCGTTTGTTCTTGCCCTGGGTCATCCGCTAGCAGGTCGATTCTTGGCGCGGGCCATTCGCTAGAGCGACCGACTAGCTCGAGCCAGCCAGGGTCGCGCGTTCATGCAGGCCGTGGGTGAAGGAGCGCGGGCCGTTCGGGTGGGGTGCACGGTACGGTACGGGCCGGTCGGCCGGAGAACGTTGATGGCGCGCCGGCTACCCGTCTGCGTTCGATCCGTATCCATCTTCGCTTGCGCGCTCGCCGACCGAACGTCCAAGGTCAGTTCCCGCGTCGACCTCGTCGCCGGAACCATCCCGCGCCGCGCGCTCCGCCCCGACCCCGTGCACGACCACCTGTGGAAAGGGAATCTCGATGCCTCCCTCGCGGAGAGCATCGTAGAGGCGGCCGTTTAGCTTGTCCTTGATGCGCTGGGCTTCGGCGAAGTGCGGGATCCAGCACCGGACGCGAAAGACCAGGCTGCTATCGCCCATGGACATGAAGAGCGCCTCGACGGGCATGCCGGGCGCGAGCCAGTCCTGATCCGCGACCGCGTCGTGCAGTACACGCCTCGCGTCGTCGAGGGACGTGCCGTAGGCCACGCTGACATCCGTTTCCACCCGCAGCATGTCGCTTGGGTGGGAGTAGTTGACCACCAGGTTCTTCGAAATCACGGAGTTGGGCACCACGACCATGCGGTTGTCGATCGTGCGAATGCGTGTGGAGCGCAAGCCGATATCCTGCACGTCGCCCCAGGTGCCGATCTCAAGAATCTCGATCCGGTCGCCCACCTGAAAGGGCCGGTCGAGCATGATCAACACACCGGAGATCGTGTCGGCCAGCGCGGATTGGGCCGCGAGGGCCACCGCGAGCGAGCCGACGCCCAACGTCGCGACCAAGGCGCTCACGTCGATGCCGAGGCGCCCGAGGATCATCACCCCGGCGACGGCGGAAACGAGCACGAACACGACCTTGCGCGCAAACGGTAGGATCTGCTCGTCGACGTTGCTCTCTGTCCGGTGGGCTATGTCATGCGTGTACCAGTCCATCAGGGCGGCGGATAGCCGGATGGCCGCGGCGGCCATGAGAAGGGCCCAGATCACGAACAGTAGTGGTTCCAGCGTCGGCTTGAGGCTCTCGCTGAAGGCATCTCGGCCCAACACCGAGCGCGCTGCCGGGGGCGCAACTTGCAGCGCCAGCGTGAGGGCCGCGGGACGGGCCAACGGACGCAGCGCAGCGAAGACCTTCTCGTCGAGCGTCGTTCCGGTGCGCCGCACGGCGCGGCGGGCGAGGCTACCCAGGAGCGCCAGGAGCGTCCAGGCCAGCAGCGTGCCGGCCACGACGACGCCGAGCATCACCGCCGCCTCGACGACGCTGTCGGTCCAGGTGAGGGGCGGGGCGGAGGGATCGTCGATCTTGAAGATGTCTGGTGTCATCGTGCCATGATGTCGGCAGCGCTGCCGCCCGGCAAGGGATCGCAGCGCCATTGGCGACCGACGGTTCCACGGCGTATCCTTCGCGGCCGATCGCAGCGCCCTCGGCGCCCACCAAAGAGAGACCCGCCATGACCCAGAACGGCGCCGACGAAGGCATGCCGGAAATGATCACCCTCGCCTATGCGGACAGCACGCCTGACCTGGTGTTGCTGCTGATCCACGGATTCCCGCTGAGCAGCCGGATGTGGGAGCCGCAATTGGCCGAGCTGGGCTATCACGCGCGCGTGATCGCGCCGGACCTACGCGGCTTCGGCGACAGCGAGCCTGTGGACGGCGAGTACATGATGGCCGAGCTGGCCGACGACTGCATGGCGCTGCTCGACGCGCTCGGCCTCGACGGCCCGATCGTGGTCGGTGGGCTATCCATGGGCGGCTACATCGCGCTTGAACTCGTGCGCCAGCAGCCGGACCGTTTCGCCGGCTTGATCTTGTCCTCCACGAAGGCGGGCGCGGACAACGACGATGCGAAGTCCGGTCGCGACGCCACGATCGCCAAGGTGGCGGCCGATGGCATCGACCCCGTCGTCGCGGGCATGCTGCCCAAGCTTCTGGCCGAGGCCACCTACGAATCCGATCCCGATCTCGTCGACGAAGTCGAGGACATCCTGCGCGCAAGCTCGGTCGAGGGCACGATGGGCGCGCTAGCCGCCATGCGCGATCGCGCGGACTCGACGGCCATGCTGCCGACGATCCAGATTCCGACGCTCGTCCTCCACGGCACGGCCGACCGGGTGATCCCGCACGCCGAAGCCGAGGCCATGGCTGCCGCGATTCCCGGCGCGCGCCTGGTGCTGATCGACGGTGCCGGACATCTGCCCACGCTGGAACGTCCGGAGGCCTTCAACGCGGCGGTTTCAGCCTTCCTCGGCGAGATCGCCGCCACCCTCGACGAGGCGTGAGCCCGGACTCCCCTCCCGCGGAACCCCGCACCGCGCGTCGCAGGATCGCGTTACCGGTCCTAACGGCGGAGCGTTTCGGGCGCATCTGGTTGCTCGGCCTGTTGGCGATCTTCGTCACGGTCTTCTTCTACCTGATGCGCTTCTTCATCACACCGGTGATCATCGCCGCGGTGGTCGCGGTGCTCGCCTGGCCGTTGCAGGTCGGGCTCGTGCGGCGCCTGCGCGGTCGCGCCGGCGTCGCGGCGTTTATCAGCATCGTGGTCGTCGTCACGTTGGTCGTGGTGCCGATGTACATCACCTTCGGCCTCGTTCGCCTCGAGGTCGTGCGCTTGTTCACGATCGCCGAAGGGCCGTTCCTCGCCTGGATTCAGAGCAGCAGCGATTCGATGGCTGTCCAATTGGCTGCGTGGGAGGAGGGCCCGGTCGGAAGGCTTCTGCTCTCCGAACCGATCCGGCAGCTCAGCCTGCCGCAGCCGGACCTGACCGCCACCTTCGAGAACGTGTTCGGCACGGCGGGCAACCTCGCGGCCCGCGTCGTCAACCGCACGTCATCCGGCGCGTTCCAACTCCTGGCCAACCTGTTCATCGTGCTGTTCACGATGTTCTATTTCTTCCGCGACGGGGAGCGCATCGTGGCGCGTTTGCGCTACCTGTCGCCTCTTCGAGAACGCTACGAACAGCTGTTGCTCGACCGCCTCGTTTCCGTCTCACGCGCGACGCTGCGCGGCTCGTTTCTGATCGGCCTGATCCAAGGCGGTACGGGCGGGCTGCTGCTGTGGTTGACCGGGGTCGAGGCCCCGATGCTCTGGGGTGTCGTGATGATCATCCTCTCGGTCGTACCCCTGCTCGGCACCTGGATCGTCATGTATCCCATCGGCGTCGTGCAGCTCTTGCTCGGCAACGTGTGGCAGGGCGTGATCATCCTGCTCGTCACAGCGGTGCTGATCTCGACGATCGACAACGTCCTGCGTCCGCGTCTGGTCGGCCGCGGCGCCGGCCTCCACGATCTCGTGATCTTCTTCGCGACGCTGGGAGGCATCGCGGTGTTCGGCGTCATGGGATTTGTCGTCGGCCCGATCTTGGCCGCGATTACTTTGGCCCTGGTCGATATCTACGCGCTGGAGTTCAAATCCCAACTCGAGCGCACCGAACGCGGACCCGCCGAGGGTATGCTGCACATGCTGCCGATCGACGAGGGGGAACCGGGCGGCGAGTCCGGATCCAGCGTGGGCACATCGGGTCAAGGCGCGCCAGACGCGTCGGGCGCCGGCACGTTGCCGTAGCAGGGCGATGGGCTCAAAGGCAGCGTGACCGCGAGCAACCAGATGTGTCAGCTGATGCGCGCGACGGCCTCGATGAGCGATTCGCCCAGCGTGTTCCACTGCCACTCACGGATCCACGGCGGCGAGCCCTCGTCGAGCGAGCGAGGCTCGGCGCTGGGTTCCAGGGCCAGACGCTCCAAGTGCGCGGCCGGCCAAACGATGCCGGGATCGAGGTCGAGGCCTTCGGCCACGCCGCGTCGCCAGGCCTTCAGGCTCTGGAGTCGGTCACGTGCCTCGGGGGTCCACGGGTTGCGACCGCGCGGGCGAGGCCACGGCTCCGGCGCTGCGGCTAGGCCGTCGCGGATCGCCGCCCGGAGGCGGTTCATCCCGTCGCCGCGGAGCATACCGCCGATGCCGCGAACCCGTGAGGGGTCCTGCGCGGAGTCGACCGCGATCGCCAGCATCGCCGCATTGCTCAACACGTAATGCGGGGGCCGTCCGGAGCGCACGGCCTCGACCTCGCGGAACGCAAACAACGCGCGTAGCACGGCACGTTGGGCGTCGTCGAGGTCCCGAGCGCCCTTGACCCGTCGGAAGGCCTCCTCGGGCGGCGGAGGCGCCTCCCAGCGCACGGCGGCCAGACGCGCGCACTCCTCGTCCAACCACGCCCGTCGGCCGAGTCGCTCCACCTCGCCGACCGTGTCCTCGGCTAGCGCGAACAAGTGCTCGACGTCGCCGGCCGCGTAGGCGAGCGCATCGTCGGGCAGCGGTCGGCGCGACCAGTCGAAGCGTTGTAGCCGCTTGGGCTTGGGCAGATCGATATCCAAGCGTTCGCGCAAGACGTTGCCGAGACCCAACCGGCGTTCTCCGCAGAACTGCGCCGCCAACGCCGTGTCGATCAGCGCGCCGACCCGCAATCCGAAGTCACGGTCCAGGGCACGGACGTCGTAGCTGCCCGAATGGAGGATCAACGGGCGTGCGGGATCGGTCATGGCCGTGGCCAAGGGGCCGAGGTCGGGGATCGCCAGCGGATCGACGATCAGGATCTCGCCGCCGGGCAGCCCCACCTGCAACAGGGCCGTGCGTTCGGGGTAGCGATGGAAGCCGTCGGCCTCCAGATCGAAGGCGAGCGCCGTCGCCGCGGCCAGGGCATCGGCAACCGAGTCCCACGCGGCTTCGTTGTCGATCAGTCGGAAGGGGGCACTCATCGCGCGAGGAGCCCAAGACCCGCCAACGAAACGCGCAACGCCGCCGCGTCCGTGAACGGGATCGCGGCCATGCCCAGCGCTCGCGCCGCATCTGTGTTTCGGGTCTTGTCGTCGACGAAGGCCGTCGCTTCCATGGGCAGCTCGATGGCCGCCGCGGCAAGCCGGTAGGCCGCGGGATCCGGTTTGCGCAGGCCGGTGCGATGCGAGAAGCACGCGGCGTCGAAGTGCCCCGCGAAGCGACCGATGTACGCCTCGTGTTCGGGTGCGCTGTTGGACAGTAGCCCGATGCGCAGCGCACGGTCCTCCCGCGCCGCCGTGGACCGCAACTCGTCGACGATGGCCAGCACCGCATCGTCGATACACGCCCACCACGCTGCGCGTTGAGCGCGGCGCAGACCGGCGACGGTCTCCGCATCGTCCGTGCGCCCCAAAGCGCGTGCGACGGCTGCCCAATAGTCGGCCGGTGCGAGACGCCCGATGGAGTACCGCTCCCAGAGTGGGTACGTGGCGTCCGTGTTGCGAGCACGGGTCACGGCCGCAAGATCCAGGTCCATCGCGGACAGCAGACGCTCCGCGGCCGCAGGATCGGGATGGGCGATGACACCCTCTACATCGAAGAGGACGCCGGCGGGCGTACTTGGGTTGTGGGTCATGGCACGTCCCAATTGGAATGGCGCCGGCAGGGCGGACGAGTATAAAGGAGGCCCGCGCCGCGTCGCAAGGTTCCGCCGACGCCCCAACCGTTGCGGTCTCACCGCAGCACGCGTCGCATGTCGCGATCGGGGCGCGAACACGGCGCAAACTCTCTCCCGGCGCAGCGGCCGGAGGCGGTAGGCTTGCCGGGCGCGCTCGTAGCGCCGGCCGGTCGCCGCGCGAACCGCATACCGCACCGCCATTCCATCGCCTCCCGGATCAAGTACCGGACCGATCCCCGCAAGGCCCGACCGCCCGGCGCGTACCGGTTGCTCGACCGGCGCGGGCGAGCTCCGTGATTAGGGTGCGGCTTCCGGCGTCACCCCCTCCGACACTGCCCGGAGCATTGCCATGTCCGCCGATTCGTCACAGCCCGGTGCCACGGGCGATCGTATTCGCGACCTGCCGGTGGTGGAGCAGCCGCGGGAGCGCCTGGCGCGCGCCGGTCCGCGTTCGCTCGCCACGGCCGAGCTCGTGGCGATCGTCGTGGGTACGGGCGCGCGCGGGCAGAGCGCGTTGACCCTCGCCCAGCGCTTGCTGGGGCGATTCGGGTTGGCCGGGCTCGCCGCGGCGTCCAACGAAGAGCTCTGCCGCGTCGCGGGCTGCGGCCCGGCCAAGGCCGCGCAGTTGCGTGCGGCGATCGAGCTCGGGCACCGGCTGGACGCCGCGGCGGACGCCCCGCGCCGCGTGTCTACACCGGCGGACGCCGTCGCATTGCTCGGCCCGGAGATGATCCTCCTCGAGCAGGAGCACCTGCGCGTCGTCCTGCTGAGCGTGCGGCACGACGTCCTCGGGGTGCACGAGCTCTACAAAGGCTCGGTGTCCGGCAGCCTGGTTCGCGTCTCCGAAGTCTTCCGCGAGGCGGTGCGGCGAAACTGCCCCGCCATCCTCTTGGCCCACAACCATCCGTCGGGCGATCCGGCGCCGAGCGCCGACGATGTGCGTATCACCAAACGTATCGTGGCGGCGGGGCGGCTGCTCGACATCGAGGTGCTCGACCACGTGATCCTGGCCCGCCGCGGATGGATCTCGTTGCGCGAACGCGGCTTGGGTTTCGGCTGAGGGTTCCATCGCCCGTACGGCGGCCGGCCCGCTCGGCACGATGTGACGGGCGCTCGGGTCGGCGCGAGGCGTGCTCCGCGCGCTATACTCACCCACCGATGCCGAAGCGCGGGAGCGACGCATGATCTTCGACGAATACTTGCTGGAAACGAGACGCGCCGCGGCTGCCGCGACGGACACCGCCTCCGACCCGTCCGATACGCCGGCTGCGTCGGACGTGCGGCAAGCTGCCGATGCGCTCGAAACGACGGAGACGGGTCGCGCCCACGCGACCACACCAATCGCGCCGGCGGTAGATTCCGGGTCGGCCGGATATTCCGGGCCGGCCGAGCAAGCGACACCCGAAACGCCTCCCGTCCTGTCGCCGCCGTCGCCCAACCTTGCGCCGGACCGTACGCCCAACGCTGCGCCGGACCCTTCGCCCGGTCCTATGCCTGCCCCTGCAACGTCCTCGGCCCCGTCCCCATCCCCGGCCCCGGCCCCCAATCCAGTCCCGGAAGGCATCGCGCTGCCGCCGGCGCCGCCGCGTGCGGGTCCGGACGCCGATGTCGGTCCGCGCCGCGTGTTCGGCGATAGCGGATACGAGGTGCGCGGGCCCTTTCTTTCGTTCTACGAGCACTTTGGACCCACGCTCTGCGGCGCCCCGATCAGCGGGGAGTTGCTCATGGATGGGATCCGAACCCAACTCTTTGAGCGCCTCGCGTTGCAGGAGCATGCGCCGGGTCGTGTGCGCCCGCGGGATCTGGGCTCGGATTGGCTTCGGATGGCGCGCGCCCTGCACGGCGAGAACGGCACATCCGGTCCACGAGCAGACCTGGCCGTGGTCGACTTGATCGACACGCTGCCCTCGAAGCAGGGCGGCTACCCGCGACGGCCCCTGGCCGACATCCGCTACGTGGCCATCCACCACACGGGCGCGCCCGCTGAGGTCACCCCGCACGACATCGCGCGCGAGCACGTGGAAGCGCACGGGTGGCCGGGCATCGGCTACCACTTTGTCGTCGGCATCGATGGCACCGTGTGGCAGACCCAGGACCTAAGCGCGGTCAGCCATCACGTTCGGCAGTTCAACCCCGTCGCGGTTGGCATTGCGCTGAGTGGTGACTTCGCACACGCCTCACCCAGCCCCGTGCAGCTTTCCCGTACGGCCATGCTCATCGCGCGCGTGCTCGACGATCTCGGTCTGCCGCCCGAGGTGGTGCGCGGCCACGGCGAGCTCGTCCAAACACCGTGCCCCGGCCCGCGTTTCTATGCCGACTGGAAGCGCCGCCTCCTGTCCGAGGTCGCCATTGCCGGTCGCCCGACCGCACGACGATGAGCGATGCCCCGGCGACACAGCCCGAGCACGAACGGGTGCCCGAGCCCGTCGCGACGAAGGCGCCGCCCTCCGTGCTCGAACGCGCTGGATCGCGATGGAGGGTGGTGTTGCCGGTCTTCGAAGGGCCGCTCGAGCTGCTGCTGACCTTGATCCGGCGCGAGGCGCTGGACTTGTCCACGGTTTCCCTGGCCATGGTGACGGACCAATACCTCAAGCATCTTGCCACGCTGCAAGCCGTGGACGTGCCGGAGCTTGCCGATTTCTGCGAAACGGCGGCAACGCTCGTATCGATCAAGAGCAGGTGGCTGCTACCACGACCCCCCGGCGACGAGCTGGATGAGGACGCGGACGCGGCCGAGTTGCTTGAGCGCCTGCGCGAATATCGACGCTACCGCCGCGTCGCGGAGGGGCTCGCCGAGCGCGAGCGCGAGGGGCTGCGTGCCTTTCCGCGCGCCGCGGCGCCGCCGCCTGCACCCAGCGGCCCGGCGCCCCGTCCGGATGACGAGGCGACGGCCGACGACCTCGCGGCCGCGTTCCGTCGTGCCTTGGCGGAGGCGGCCAAGCAGACGAACGAACCTACCGGGCCGCCCGTACGCGCCCACCGCGTTCACCTGCGTGAACGCTTCACGACGATTCGCGAAATCCTGCTACGACAGGGCAGCGCGTCGTTTGAAGAAATCGTGCTTTCCGGCCGACCGGCCGATGCTGAGCCGCGCGAGTTCGTCATCGTGAGCTTTCTGGCGCTGCTCGAGATGCTGCGCCGCTGGGCCGTGCGGGTGACCCAAGACGATCTGTTCGGCAACATTCGAATCGAAGCCCGCTCGGCCCTAGCTACAGTCGCCGTTCCCGGCGAGGGCGGCGCATTCACCGGAGAGGAGTGGGACGATGAAACTTGACCACGTCGTCGTGATCAAGCGGCCGCCAGAGGACGTATGGCGCACGTTGATGGATTTCGAGCGCGCCTCAGCCTTCATCCCGTATCTGCGGGAGATCCGGTTGCTCCATGACGCAGAGGAGATCGTGGAGGGGTCTCGGGTGCGTGTCGTGCTCGGCGCGGACGGCGACCGCGTGCTCACGCTCGACGCGCGGGTGAGGGAGCTGGATCCGCCGAATCAGATGGTGGTCGGGGGCTCGCACGAGGCCTTGAGCGTTCAGGCGGACGTAACGTGGCTCTTGGAGGCCGTAGGCAAGGGGGGATCCTCTACGCGCTTCCGACAGACCGTCGAGTTGCAGTTCCGATCCATGATCGCCCGGATCGGGGCGCGCGCCATGATCGGACGAGCGGAAAGCGAACTCACCGAGGGCCTGGCCCGTTTCAAGCGGATCGCTGAAGAGCAGCCCGCAACAGGTTCCGCGGCGGGGTCTGCTTCCCAGACGGCGGCCGAGCCGGCGGCGGGGTCCGCACCATGATGCGCGCGAGCGCGCAGCTCCGTGCCAACGCACTCGTGACGGGCACGGATTCGCCGTGCACGCGGAGGGGGCGCACCGCTTCGGGTCGCGCCAGTCGTGTTGCGCGCGGTGCGACGTTCGGCGCCGCGTTCGCGATGGCGCTCGTGACGGTGTTGCTCGCGCCGGAATCGGCGTGGGCACGTCCCTCGCCCGAGTCGACCGTGGCGCAGGGAATCGATTTCGGCCTGCCATTTGTCGAGCCGCCCGGGCTGGGTAGCTGGTACCTCGCCCAACCCTACGGCAACACGATTTACGCGTACTACGAGCGCGCCACGATCTACCGGGCGGGCCAAGGTCTGCACATGGGCATGGACTTCGCAGCCGCGTGCGGCACGCCGATCGCAGCAGTCGCGGATGGTACCGTGCGTAGCGTCGACGGCCCCGGTGGCGCTTTGCCGCACAATATGATGATCAGCCATGCAGGCGGCATCGTGAGCTTCTATGGCCATCTGTTGGAGCGACCCGCGCTCGCGGTCGGCCAGACCGTGACGAAGGGACAAGCGATTGCGTTGTCGGGTGATATGTACGAGACCTGCTACGCATCGCCTCACCTGCACCTCGAGATCCGCGACGAGAGCCTGCGCCGCGCTTTCAACCCGGTGCACTTCATCGACGCGGACTGGCACGGGCTCGCCCTGCTCGGTGCGAGCCCGCAGCGCTTCGAGCGCAACCTGGAAGATCCGCGTCGTTGGCAGGCCATGGACGATCAGCCCGAGATCACGTTCGGCGGCCCGTTGCTCAACAACTTCGTGCACGCCCTTCCCGCGGACGGCAGCTGAACGGTGAGCGGACGGATGGGTCGCACTACCGCGCGTGAGCGTGCGGCGCGACGACGCGAGCGCGCCGGCCGTCGCGGACCGTTTGCGCGTCGCATGTTGGTGGTGGCCGCCGCGTTGCCTGTGGTGGGTGCGCTGGCCCTGGCCATCGCGGTGCGCGAGGGCGCGGCCGTGTTGCCCGCGGACCTGAGCGAGGCCGGAGACCGGCTGAGCCGAGACGCACGCCAGGTCGTGGGCGAAGCGGCGATCGGGCTGGCGGGCGTATTGGGCGGCGCTCCGCGCCCGACCATGCCGCCCTCGGCGGTCGTCGTGCCGCCGACGATCCCGGTGTTGCCCACCGCGCCCGCCGCACCGCGCTTGTCGCGTGGCACGATGCCCGGTGCGCCGCGCCGTCTGCTCGCGGGCGGGTGCTGCCCCGGCGCCTGGTGGTCCGCCGACAGCGCCACCGTCCTCTACATCGATCGGCCGGCAGGGGCGCCCGTTACGGCCCTATACGGTGTCGACGCCTGGCCACCCGGTGCGCAAGGCCGGGTGGTCGACAGAGAGATCGGGCGGGTGCCCGGTGCGATGAGCCTGCGGGTGGAGCCCCAGGGCAATGTCAGCGTCGTGCGCGACAGCATCTCCGGAGAGCGTTGGACCTTGCCTACGGACGGCAATCCCTTGTTGCTCTCACCCGACGGCGCGCGGGCGGTGTGGTGGGAGGCGACGGGCGGCCGCGCCGATGTGGACGGCCTGAACAGGGTTTGGACGGCTGCGGCGCGTGGCGGTGAGCCGGTGGAGCTTGCTTCGCTCTGGGGTCTGCGAGTGGTCGAGTTCCTGCCGGACAGCATTCACGTACTCGTCTTGGGACGGCCCTTTCGGGAACGCCCCCTCTATTCGCTGCTGCGCCTCAATACCTTGGACGGCGACATGGTCGAGCTCGCGCGCGGAGAATGGTTGGCCGAACCCTTGCTCTCGCCGGACGGGCGCTGGGTGGCGTACCTGACCAGCCTCGACCGGGCCAACCCGACCCGCAACGGGGTCTGGCTGGCGCCCACCCAGACCGATAGCTACGGCGCCGCGCGGAAGCTTGACGTGGTGGGTGCGTATCGGTGGCGAACGGGCAGCACCTTGGCCTACGTGCCGTTTGGCCTGGACGTAGAGGGGCAGGAACTGTGGCAGCTCGACGCGGACACGGGTGCCACCCGCCTGCTCTTGGCTGCCGATCTGGGCATCCGGATCGCGGGCAACGATTGGTCGATCTCGCCGGACGGCGGCTCGATGGCGTGGTTGGACGAGCGCGAGCGGGACCTCTGGTTGGTCGATCTGCCGTGAAGACGCGGGGCGTAGCGCTTACCGAGCACCCCCGAGCATGCTAGCCTTGCTCGCATGACGTCCGCCTCCCCGCAAGCCAACGACGTGCTCGCCACGTCGGCCACCCATCGGGTGCCAATTCACGGCCACGCCAAGGTCCTCGCGGGCCTGGAGCGCGCCGCGCGCTCCGGTTCGCTCGGTCACGCCGTATTGCTGGCCGGTCCGGAAGGCGTCGGCAAGCGCACGCTCGCGCGTCGCATCGCGCAGGCGTTGCTGTGCACGAGCGCACCCGAAGAGCAACCCTGCGGCGCATGTCGGGCCTGCCGGCTCGTCGCCCAGGGCGGCCATGCGGACCTGCATTGGGTCGAGACACCGCTGCGCATCGAGGCCGCGCGCGAATTGCAGTCCGCGCTGGCGCTCGCGCCGAGCGAGTCCGCGCATCGCGTGGCCGTGCTGCCGCTCATCGAGGCCGCGTCGATCGGCGCAGCGAACAGCTTGCTCAAGTTGCTCGAAGAGCCGCCCGCACACGCCACGCTGTTGCTGACCACGGCCGCGGAGCCCGAAGTGCTCCCGACGATCCGATCCCGTGCGCGCCGTCTGTTGCTGCGCCCTCTATCCCCGCCCGACGCTGCGTCTGCGCTCCAAGCTGGATGGGGCGCCGATGCCGCGGAAGCGGATCGGCTTGCGCGCCTGAGCGCCGGCTGTCTGGGCCGCGCGATCGCGATTTTGGGCGACGCGGATGCCCTCGCCTTGCACGAGCAGTGGCTCGACCGAGTACAGACCATTGTTGGCGCCGATCGAGCCGAGCGCATGGCTTTGGCCGATGCGCTGGCCAAGGATCGCGACGCGTTGCCGGCGGGACTCACACTCTGGAACGGCTGGTGGCGCGATCTACTCCTGCTCAACCTCGGGGTGGATGAGGCCTTCGTACACGGTGATCGCGGCCCGTTGATGCGCCCCGTAGCGGCCTCCCTCCCCACCGCACGTATCGTCGACGCCCTGCGCGCCACCGAACGCGCCCTGGCGGAGTTGGCCGCCCACGGTAGCCCGCAGCTGGTCTTGGAGGTCCTACTCCTCGGCCTGCCTACCCTGAACCATCCACCGGCCGTTTCCACGGCCTGAGAGAGAGCCGTCCACCATGGACGAACGACACGAACAGGACGACGCCGCAGCCTCCACCCCGCGCTCCGCGGACGCCTCGGATTCCAGGCCGTCCGCCGCTGAGGCACCGTCGCCCGAAGAATCGGCGGCATCGCCCGCGCGGCAGGATGTTCCCGCGACCGATGCTGCCGTACCCGCCGCATCGGACGAAGCGACCGCACACCCGGCTGGAGCGGAGGAAGTGGGGGCAGACGGAGACGACGCGCCGGATGCGGATCGAGATCGCAGCGAGTCGAAGCCCAAGCGCGAAGGTCCGCCTGTCGTGGGCGTACGGTTCAAGCGTGCGGGGCGGATCTACTACTTCCATGCCGGCGCGGAGCCGGACCTTACCGTCGGCGAACAGGTCGTGGTCGATACGGCCCAGGGCATCGAGGCCGGCTACGTCGTCATCGCGCCGGATCAGGTCGTCGGCTCGCGGCTCGGCAAGCTCAAGCGCATCAAGCGCCGTGCGACGGAGAATGACATTCGCACCATGGCGCGGCTCGAGACGGAAGCCCCGGCGGCGCTTAGCGAGGCCAGCGAGCAAATCAAGCAGCACCGGCTGCCGATGCGCGCCGTGCGGGCCGAATACAACTACGACGGCAGCTGCCTGACGGTCTACTTCACGAGCGAGAAGAAGCGCGTTGATTTCCGGCTGCTCGTGCGCGATCTGGCGCGGAGCCGCAAGACGCGCGTCCTGTTGCGCCAGGTGGGTCCGCGCGACAAGGCCAAGCTCATCGGTGGCATCGATCGCTGCGGCCGCGAGTTGTGCTGCAGCTCCTGGATGCCGGACTTCCAGCCGATCTCGATCCGCATGGCCAAGAACCAGGGACTACCCCTCAACCCTAACGAGATCAGCGGCGTGTGCGGCAAACTGTTGTGCTGCCTGGCATTCGAGGATGATCAATATCGCGACCTCAAGACCGGCATGCCCAAGGTGGGTGCGAAGCTCACCAGCGCGGTCGGTCGAGGCCGCGTGGTGGACGTCAACCTCCTGACGCGCAAGGTGTCCGTGCTCTGGGAAGACGGTTCGCGCGTGGTCGTGGACGGCGACGCCTTCGTCGAGCAGCGTGAGCGTTGGACGAAGGCCTTCGGCGAGGCCGAGGCGTCGGGCGGTACCCCGGCCGAGAAGGCAAGGGCCGCCGCCGCGGAGCGCGCCGTACGCAAGAGCGAGCGCGAAAAAGCTGCAAGCCGTTCACGGCGAGGTCGATCGGGCCGCGGCGGCGCATCACGCGACGATGATGCAGAAGCTCGATCCCGCGAAGCGACGGACGATCAGGCCCCGGTCCCCGGAGACCCGACCACGCCGCGAGGCGACACCGGAGGAGCCACAGGGGGAGCCACAGCGCCGCGGACGACAGGTGAGGGTTCCGGTGACGCGGATCGCGAGGGCGGCGGCAAGGGCCGCGGCCGCGGACGTGGGCGTGGCCGAGGCCGCGGACGCGGACGGCGTCGTCGCGGTGGTGGGAGCAGCGCTAGCGGTAGCGGCCCGAACGACTCCGGTTCGGGCGCCGATTCCAGCCGTGATAGCGGAGCGCCTTCGACGGATCGTGGCCCGCAAGATAGTGGATCGCGTAGCCGAGGTGATAGCGCTCCGGGAGGCCCTGCCGGCGAGGGCGGTGCGAAGCGCCGCAAGCGGCGGCGAAGGCGGCGGAAGCCCAGTGGCGGCTCCGGAAGCGGAAATTCCGGTGGCGGCGATAGCGGCACGGGCGGCGGTAGTGGCGGAGGTTCGCAGACCTGAGCCGACTGCGCACGAGTTCGCGTGAACGCGAACTTGTACGAGTGGCGTACCGGTGCCGTGCGCGACGATTCCGTCGTGCACGGCCGTTGCGGTACGGAGAGGCAGCGACACGACCTAGTAGTCCAACCAGCTTGCCGATGCGGGTAGTGAGGCAGCTAATGTGACGCGCAGGCGCTTCGATGGGACGAGGCGATCGTGGAGCGCTAGCCGATCACCAGCGGACCGCCGGCGCGAGCGCCGTGGCTGCCGAGCCCGCGAATGCAAGCTAGACGAAGATTTAGTCTTCTTCCTCGGCGTAGGGGTAGGCGCCACGCTCTCCGGAATCGGAGACGGAGCCAAAGGGCGGCTCGGTATCGTCCTGCGCCTGCCCGCCCGATGCGTGCTCGTCCTGGGTATCGCCGGCGTTCGGATGTGCGGAGGACGCGGTACCACGGGCTCGGCGCGCATAGTCGCCACGCTTGCCGTGGCTATCCGAACCGTCTTGTCCGCCTGCTAGGCGCGGAACGAAGTCGTTGCCTTGCACCTCGACCGCGAAGCGAATGGCCGTGCGCTCTTGGCCACCGATGTCCACCTCGACGAAGGCCGGCAGACAGTAGATGTCCAACTCGTCTTCTTCGAGATAGCCGTGTGCGATGGCTATGGCCTTGACGGCCTGATTGACCGCGCTTGCGCCGATTGCTTGCACATCGGCGCGGCCGTGGTCGCGGACTACGCCCGCGATCGCTCCGGCCACTGCGGTCGTGAGGGACTGCGCGGAGACCTTGATCATATCAGGCATTGTTCGACCTTCCACGGGGGGATACCACGGTTAGGCACTATACCACTGCCGGACTCGCTATCCTGGTCGATCGCTCAATATTCCTAAACCACGGCCGGATCGAGTATTCCGACCGTGGGCACCTGTTGCGGCGCATGTTGCGTGCGACACCAAGGCAAGACGCGCACCTCCGCCCGATCCGCCACTACTTGGCAACGTCCACGGCGCGCGTCTCACGAATCACCGTCACCTTGACCTGGCCGGGGTACTCGAGCGTCTCCTCGACCTTGCGCGCCACGTCGCGCGCCAAACGCGCCGCGGCCAAATCGTCGATCTGCTCCGGACGAACGAGGATGCGGATCTCGCGACCCGCTTGGATGGCGTAGCTCTCTTCGACGCCCTGGAAACCCCGGGCGATGTTCTCAAGTGCCTTGATGCGCTTGATGTAGAGCTCGAGCGACTCACGCCGCGCGCCGGGGCGCGCGCCGCTGATTGCATCGGCCGACTCCACGAGAATGGCCTCGAGCGTCTCCGGCTCTTCCTCGTGGTGGTGGGACGCGATCGCGTTCACGATCATCGGCCCCACACCGTACTTGCGAGCTAGATCGGCTCCGACCAGCGCGTGGGGTCCTTCCACCTCGTGGGTGACCGCCTTGCCGATGTCGTGCAACAGTCCGCCGGCCCGGGCCAATTCCGGGTTCGCGCCGACCTCGTGGGCCAGCATGGCCGCAAGGTGTGCGACCTCCACGGAGTGGTCGAGCACGTTCTGGCCGTAGCTCGTGCGGTATTTGAGGCGACCGAGCAGCCGAATGATCTCCTTGTGGAGACGCGGCACGCCGGCCTCGAAAGCGGCATCCTCGCCGGCCTTGATCAGGACCTTGTCGAGCGCGTCGCCTTCCTTCTTGACGATCTGCTCGATGCGAGCCGGATGGATCCGGCCGTCCTGGATCAGCGCGAGCAACGACCTGCGGCCGATCTCGCGTCGAACCGGATCGAAGCAGGACAAGGTCACGGCTTCAGGCGTATCGTCGACGATGACGTCGACGCCCGTGGCTTGTTCAAAGGCACGAATGTTGCGTCCCTGGCGGCCGATGATGCGGCCCTTCATCTCATCGGAAGGCAAGGCGACCGTCGAGGAAACGATCTCGCTTACCGTATCCGAAGCGCAGCGCTGGATACAGGTGACGACGATCTTTCGCGCACGTTCCTCGCCGGCATCGCGCGCTTCGTTCTCGATATCACGGATGACACGCGCCGAATCGGCACGCGTCTCTTCTTCGACCTGCTCGAGGATCTGAATCCGTGCCTCTTCGGGCGTCAACTCAGCAATGCGCGCAAACTCGATGCGCG
Organism: Anaerolineae bacterium; assembly: GCA_029262755.1. Taxonomy (GTDB): domain Bacteria; phylum Chloroflexota; class Anaerolineae; order Epilineales; family Epilineaceae; genus JAJCYU01. Next base: position 11,697 of record JAJCYU010000038.1, on the reverse strand, counting down.
CCTTTTCCTCGTGTTGTTCCATCTCGCGACTGCGGTCCTGCAGATCGCGTTCCCGCTCATCTAGCGTACGGGCACGCTGCTCGGCCTGGTCAAAACGGCGATCGAGTTTTTCGCGGCGCTTGCTGAGTTGTTCCTGATCCTTTTCCAACTCACCTCGCTTGCGGCCGACTTCTTCTTCGGCACGCGCACGGATTTCCAGCGCCTCGTCCTTAGCCGCAAGTACGGTCTCCCTCGCCGCACCTTCGGCCTCCTTCATGACGTTCGATGCCGCATCGGTCGCCGCCTGTACTTTGCGGCGCTCCTGTACGCGGAAGATGGCGTAACCCAGCCCTCCTCCGCCGACCAAGCCCACCAGCACGCCCAGTAGGGCTGAGGTGGGGTCCATGGTTTCTATACCCTCTCGTTCATCGTAATGTACGTCTACGGTGTTGCCGGTGAGAATACCACACGAGAATGGTCCCTGCCATCCGCGAACGCAGCACCGTAGGGCCCCGGCGAGGTCGCGGCACAAGGGGGCCTACGTGACCAAAAATCACGGCGGTCCCTCGGAAAATCGCAGGTTGTATGGATCCGCTTCCTGCGTGTCACGGGCGCGCTCGGAGTCCCGCGGGAACCCCCTGGCGCAGAGCTTTACGCCGGCTTGTACGAAGCGTTCGGACGCGGTGGCTACCCGTCGGGGTCGTCGTCTCCGGCGTGGAGTTCTTCCCACGCGGCGTCCAACGCGGCGTGCACCGCCTGGTAGGGAAAGCCCCGGCGACGGAGGTAGGCACCCAGCTTCGTCGTGAGCCCTTCTCGATCCAGCCCCCGATACCGCGGCGCCCGCCGCAGTGCGACCTCGCGGGCCACGACCTGCTCGTCGACGGCCACGATCGCGGCCGCGATGGCGTCGCTTCCGACCCCCTTGGCGGAGAGCTCCTGCCGTAGGGCCCAGCGACCACGGGGCCTGTGGGTTTGGCGGTTCTGCACCCACCACGCGGCGAAGGCATCATCGTCTAGGTAGTCGAGCTCGACGAGGCGTTCCACCACGCGTTGCACTACGTCTGCGGGAATCTCTTTGCGTTCCAGCGCGCGCTCAATCTCGACCCGACTTCGGGGCCGCCGAGCAAGCAAGCCTATGGAGCGGTCCAACGCTTCCCGGTAGGCATCTTCGGTCTGCAATGCATCGATCTCAGCCGGGGATAAGCGCTGCCCTCTCTTCAGGGTCTCGGCCAAGACGAGGGCAACCGAGAACGCGTACTCCTCGTCGAGGAAGACGTTGACGCGGTCGCTGCGCTTGCGTTGGAGTTGTAAGAGGGTGATCTCGGCCATGGCGCTCAGCGTCTGGAATGGGCTTGGTCGTCAGAAAAGAAACGCGGCGGGGGAGGGCGTGCGCCCCACCCCGCCGCGTGTGGCTGGCCGTCCTGAACTGCGGGCTACGCTTCGACGAGCTCGGCCTGCGCCGTCTCCGTCTCCTCGGCTGCCTCTTCGGCTGCCGGCTTCGGCCACTCAGCCGGAGCGTCAAGCGGCGAGAAGCCGAGCACGACGCGTACTTTGTTCTCGATCTCGAAGGCGAGCTCCGGATTGTCGCGCAGCGCCGTCTTTGCGTTCTCACGGCCCTGGCCCACACGTTCGTCGTTGTAGAAGTAGTAGGAGCCGCGCTTATCCACGATCTCATGGACGACCGCCATGTCGAGCACGTCACCGGAGCGGGATATGCCCTCATTGTAGATGATGTCGAACTCGGCTTGGCGGAAGGGCGGGGCAACTTTGTTCTTCTTGACGCGGACGCGTGTGCGGTTGCCGATCACCTCGCCGCCATGCTTGATGGCCTCGATGCGTCGGATATCGAGCCGCACGCTTGCGTAGAACTTCAGCGCCATGCCACCGGAAGTGGTCTCGGGACTGCCGAACATCACGCCGATCTTCTGCCGCAACTGGTTGGTGAAGATCACCATCGTGTGCGACTTGCTGATGGCCGACGTCAGCTTGCGCAGCGCCTGGCTCATGAGACGGGCTTGCAGGCCGACGTGCGAGTCGCCCATGTCGCCTTCGATCTCCGCCCGTGGCACGAGGGCCGCGACCGAGTCGATCACGACCACATCGATGGCTCCGGAGCGCACGAGAGCTTCCGCAATGTCGAGCGCCTGCTCGCCGGCGTCCGGCTGTGAGATCAGCAGCGCGTCGATGTCGACACCGCACTTGGCGGCGTACACCGGATCCATCGCGTGCTCGACGTCGATGAATGCCGCCGTGCCGCCCATCTTCTGTGCTTCGGCAATGATGTGCTGGCACACCGTGGTCTTGCCGGACGATTCCGGGCCGTAGATCTCGATGACCCGCCCTCGGGGCGCGCCGCCGACACCAAGCGCGGCGTCGAGCGCCAACGAGCCCGTGGGGATGGATTCGACGATCAGATCGGTCTGCTCGCCGAGCTTCATGATGGCGCCATCACCGTGGCGCCGCTTGATGAGGCTGATCGCCGTTTCGAGTGCCTTCTTGCGATCTTTGCTATCCGCCATGCTCCATGTCTCCTTAGGGTGTGCTCGCGCGGCTTGTTGCAAATGGAACATGCCTACGTGAGGCGGACAAATGTTCTAGTAGTTTACCATAGTGCCTATCGCCACGCAATGCCCTGTGGACATTCGTGCGCCGCGATTGCGCCACCCGGATGTCACGTCGCTGGGATGCGCGGCGCCTGCTACGGCGTCCCCGGATCCGCTGTAGGCACAGCCGCGTTCGGCGCTTCGGTGCCGACAAGCACGCGGGTACCGGTGGCCGGGTACGTGCTCTCGATCGTGTCGCTACGTTGTGCGGCGCCCGTACCGTCCAGCACCGTGCGAACCCACTGCGTCGTGCCGCCGCTGCGCGCCCAAGCAACTTGGCGCAGTGTGCCGAGAGGTAGGAACGCGGTCGGCCAGCGCGAATCGTCCGATGGCTCCGAGACATCGCCGATCACGGGGCCGTCCAAGCGCACCGTCCACGTCGTCGGCATGGCGTGCACGGTCCAGATCAGCGCGCCCCGTTGCGTGTCCAGGGACACGGTGAGCAAGATCGGTCCACCGGAATCGTTGATGAAGACAAGGTCGCGGGCCGGCTGCCCATCGCGCGCAGGCGCCACCGCCGCATCCAGGCCCACCGGCGGCTCCAACCAGCCGCTGCGCCACGGCGGCGCGTGCCGCTCTTCTATCAGAAGGCCGGCGGTCAATGCCGCCCGAAACGCGCTCGTGGCCATCTGCTCCATGCCGCCGAGCAGCCATCCGCCTTGGTCCATCGCATCGCGGGACGCCCACGCGGCGGCGAAGGCCTCCTCGTTTGCGGTCGGCCCCAGCGCGTCCAGGAACGAGAACCGCATCCCGTCCAAGAGCGCGATGCCGTCGAGCCGCGTCGCCGCGGCCGCCAGCACGAGCTGCTGCTCGGGCGGGAGCCCGGCCAGCGACGTGGCGGCATGGGCTCTGTCGCGCAGCCCTTGCAGTTGCGCTGCAACATTGCGCGTGAGGCTCGGTCGTTGGACCGCCACGATCGGCTCCACCACGCGCCCGTCCCAATAGGCGGCCTCGATGAGCCGGTCGATCGTCGCCTCGACGTCGAGCTCGAGCCCCGGCGACTCGATCTCGCGCACCACCACGCCCTCGGCACCGCTCTGGAATCGCGCGTCGCGTGGGGCTTGGCGCAACTCGTCCTCCAACGGCGCGACGAAGCGCTCCACCGCGGCCCGGTCCACGAGGATGAACGGCGTCTCGTCGCCCTCGTCGTTGCGGCGCTGCTCGACCGTGTACCAACTGCGAAGCGTATCCGTGGTGACGTCCCAACTTCGCCCATCTCGCCACTGCAGGCGAAGCGGTTTGTTCGTGGCCAAACGATACGCCTCGCCGACGCCTTCGTCGTCGAAGACCCGTGGCGAGGTCTGGGTCGTCTCCAGCAGGACGGGCACGATATCGGGCCGTCGTACTGCTTCGCGCAGCCGTTGGAGTGAGGCCGACACGTCGAGCTGCTTGCCCGGCTCCGCCTCGGTCTCGACCAACCGGCCGTCCACCAGCTCTACGGCCGCGTTGCGTGGGGCCTGGTCCACCTCCGGCGCGAGGGCCGTCAGTCCTGCCGCCGCTCCGGCCTCGTTGAGACGGAGCGTCGCGGCTACGTCGTGTCCGCGTAGCAATATGGTGATCGGCCGCCAGGGTAGGCCCTCCCGGCCGGCCTCGATCGCCAACGCGGCGAGATAGCCGGCGCTCCACGGCAAGCCGATCGCTTCCGGCGCCACCTCGAAGCCCCGCCCGTCTTCCACGTCAAGCAAGGTCACTACCGGCGCCGCGCCAGGCAAATCGGTCGCGATGCGCTGCGCTGCTTCCTGCTCGTCGAGTCCACCTAGCTCCACGCCCGCCACCTCGACCCCCGGCAACACGCGACCACGGTAAAGCCGGTCGTAGCTCCAGGCGCTGACGCCAAGCACGAGCAGCACCGCGCCAAGCGCGGCGATCATGCGATTTCTCGGGGAAGCGAGCATTTTTCATCCATGGGGACGAGCAGAAGAGGGAGGGAAGCGAACGGCAAACGGTATGCAACAGCCGAAACAATCGCGTGGCGAAGGTCGCGATACCGGGAACCGGTCCGCTCGACACGTAACGTTCGGCACCGCAGTCGCCCGATGAGCCCACATCCAAGCGTGTCATTATAATCGGGCGATCGGGCCGGGGAATGTCTCAGGACGGTCCGCAAGCAGCGTGCCGCGATCGCGGACGCATAGGAACGTGTGCTCGGGATGCGCCATGGACAGGTGCAATCGGCCCGTGCCGTTGGCCTACTCCGTCGCGCGTTGACCCAGCGAATACGGTCCGCACGCGCGGATCTCTACCACCCACCCTCCCCGACGACCGCCCCCTGCAACCGCCCCCGGAGTCTTCCCATGTCCCGTCCCACCCGAAGCGCCCGTTTGGCGCGGATGTGCGCCGTCGCGTTTGCCGCCTCGTTGGTCGTCGCCACGGCGCTCACGGCTGTCACCCCGCGGGCCGGGGCGCGACGCGTGGGCGATCCTATCTCTGGCGGCGACGATCCGACGGTCGCGGACGAGCGGGGGCCGGCGGGCAAATTGGACGCGCGCATGATCGAGGGCGAAGGGACGCGCTTCATCGTGGCGCTCGATGCGCCGGCCGCGGACCCGCCGGCGATTGCCGCGGCGGGCGACGCGCTGCTGGACGACCTCGGGATCGCCTCCGCGGCTGGACGCCCGTCGCAAGACGCCGCGCGACCCCCACACGGCCCCATCGAGCTGCTCGCGCGCTACCGGCAGGTGCCGGCGCTCGTGGTGCGCGCTGACCGGGCCGGCCGCGTGGCCATCGCACGCCATCCCTCTGTGCTCGCGATCACGGAGGACCCCACGCTCCGCCTGTTCGGCGTGCCGATGCTCGAGAGCAGCGTGCCTTTCATCGGGGCGGACAAGCTGCGCCGCGCGCGCGTTACGGGCGAGGGGATCAACGTAGCCGTGCTCGATACGGGCATCGACACCAACCATCTGGATCTGCGGACGGGCATCGTGGCCCAGCGCTGCTTCATCTCCCCGGCCGAACTATGCCCCGCCGAACCGAATCCGGCGGAGGACATTGATGGGCATGGGACCCACGTGGCAGGCATCGTAGCCTCACGGGGCCGGCAGACCGGATTCGGTGTGGCGCCCGACGCAGGCATCGTTGCCATCAAGATGATCGAGGAACGGGGCAACGCCTTCGGCACCGGCATCCTGGCCTCGTTGGACTACCTGCTTCAAGAAGACGTCGCGCGCGTGGCGAACATGAGTCTCGGCACGACGAGTACGTACGCGGGCGATTGCGACACCGCGGACGGCTTCACGCGGCCGATCGCGGCGGCCGTCGCGGCGCTCAAGGCCAAGGGCGTGAGCGTGGTCGCGGCGTCGGGCAACGACGGGGAACGCAACAAGATGTCCGCACCGGCCTGCGTCGCGGACGTCATCGCCGTGGGCGCCGTCACGGACGCGCAAGGCGCGGCGGCCCAGGTGGCCGATTTCACCAATCGTTCCGCGACCCTCGACCTGCTCGCCCCCGGCGTCGATGTCGACTCGACCTTCATCGGTGGTCGCAACCGCAGCCAGGGCGGCACCTCGATGGCCGCGCCACACGTCGCCGGCGCCTTGGCCTTGCTCTACGGCGCCTTCGAATGGGCCGGGCCGGACGATGTTCTGGCGGCTCTGGCCGATACGGGCCAGCGGCCGACGATCCGCCTCGAGGGCATGGAGATCAGCACGATCCGCGTCGACCGCGCCCACGACGTTCTGAGCGACGTGACACCGCCGGCCGGTCCGCCTTCGCCGACGCCGACGCTGCCGCCGACCGTCACCCCGACAACGCCGCCCGCCACGACCACCCCGACGCCGCCGCCGGCCAGCGCCACGCCGGAAGCTACCGCAACACCGGACGCGCCGACGAGCACGCCACCTCCTCCGACGGCGGCGGTCTCGCCGACGTCCACGGCGGGCAGCGCCACGCCCACGCCGACGGGCGAGCCTGCGCCGGCATTCGTGATCCGGCTGCCCCTCCTGAACCCGCAGCCGTAGCCGCAGCCGTAGCCGCGAACGTGGCCGCGACCGTAGCCCAAGCGCGATCGGGGTCGAAGGGGCGCCGGTAAGCGTGGCGGAGGCGTTCGGCCGTCGACGCGCCGCTACGCCGGTGGCGCGTCCTTGCGCACCGCGTTCTGTTGACCCTTCCCGATAGGGCACGTTATGATGCCCGCCGATCGTGCGTCTCGGGCCCTCGTTGGCCCGCGGCCGACTCGCGTGCAGGGGGCAGGATGGATCTGGAGCTCAACGACCAACAGCGCATGATTCGCGATCTCGCCCGTGATTTCGCCGAAGGCGAGATCGCACCGATCGCAGCTCGGATCGACGAAACGGGCGAGTTTCCGCGCGATACCGTGATGAAGATGGGCGCGCTCGGCCTCATGGGCCTGACCACGGCCGAAGAATGGGGCGGGGTCGGCGCGGACACGGTCAGCTACGTGCTGGCCATGGAAGAGATCAGCCGCGTATGCGCCAGCCACGGCGTCATCATGTCGGTCAACAACTCCCTCGTGTGCTACGGCCTCGAGAAGTTCGGCACGGACGCCCAGCGCAAGGAATGGCTCGTACCCCTGGCCAGCGGCGAGAAGATCGGCGCGTACAGCCTCACCGAGCCGCAGTCCGGCTCCGATGCGGCCAACATGCACACGACGGCGATCCTCGACGGCGACCACTACCTCATCAACGGGCGCAAGAGTTGGGTGACCTCGGGGCCGGTCGCGGACACGATCGTTGTGTTCGTCACCACCAACCCGAAGGGAGACCACAACGACACGATGTGCGTCCTCGTGGACACCACGCAGCCCGGCTTCGAGCGCGGCAAGACCGAGCCCAAGCTCGGCATTCGCGCCAGCGCCACCTGCGAGGTCACGTTCGAGGACTACAAGGCGCCGGTCGACGCCGTGCTCGGCGAGGACGGCGGCGGGTTCAAGGTCGCGATGACGATCCTCGACGCGGGCCGCATCGGCATCGCTTCGCAGGCGCTCGGCATTGCGCGCGCCGCCTTTGAGGCTTCGGTGTCCTACGCGCAGGAACGCAAGGCATTCGGCAAGCGCATCGCCGACCACCAGGCCATCGCGTTCATGCTGGCCGATATGAACACCCGGCTCGACGCCGCCCGTCTGCTCACCTTGCGCGCCGCCGTAAAGAAGGACCGCGGCGAGCGCTACTCCCTGGAAGCCTCTATGGCCAAGCTGTATGCGTCCGAAGCCGCCAACTTCATCACGGACAAGGCGGTGCAGGTGCACGGCGGCATGGGTTACTCCAAGGAGCTACCCGTCGAGCGCTACTTCCGGGACGCACGCATCACCGAGATCTACGAGGGCACAAGCGAGATCCAACGTCTCGTCATCGCGCGCAACGTCCTGCGCGCGGCCGGCTGAGCCGGGGCCGCCCGATGAGCGATTCCACGCCCAAGCCCGATCCCACTTCCGACGATGTGCCGGCCTCGGTGAAGCGCCTACGCGCCATGCGCGCCGAGGCCCGCGAGGGCGGCGGCGAGGCTCGTGTCGCACGTCAGCATGACTCGGGTAAGCTCACCGCCCGCGAGCGCCTCGACCTCCTGCTCGACGAGAACTCCTTCCACGAGCTCGGCGCCTTCGTGACCCATCGCGCCACCGACTTCGGCATGGAGAAGAACAAATTCCTCGGCGACGGCGTGATCACAGGCTACGGTACCATCAACGGCCGCCTGGTCTACGTCTACTCCCAGGACTTCACGGTGCTGGGGGGCTCACTCGGCCGCGCCCATGCCGACAAGATCGTCGCCCTGCTCGACATGGCGATGAAGAACGGCGCGCCTGTGATCGGCCTCAATGATTCGGGCGGTGCGCGCATCCAGGAGGGCGTGGTCAGCCTCGGCGGCTACGCGGACATCTTCCTGCGCAACGTCATGGCCAGCGGCGTCGTGCCGCAGCTATCGGCCATCATGGGCCCGTGTGCCGGCGGCGCCGTCTACTCGCCGGCCATCACGGACTTCGTGGTGATGGTCAAGGACAGCTCGTATATGTTCGTCACGGGCCCCGACGTGGTGAAGACGGTCACCCATGAAGACGTGACCTTCGAGGAACTGGGCGGGGCGATGGTCCACAACCGCAAGAGCGGCGTGGCCCACTTCGCGGCCGGGAGCGAGGGCGAGGCGATCGCGGTCCTGCGCCAGCTGCTGTCCTATCTGCCCCAGAACAATCTAGAAGACGCGCCCTACGAGGAACCGCAGGACGATCCGCTCCGCACCGCGCCCGAGCTCAACACGATCGTCCCCGAAAACCCCAACCAGCCCTACGACATGACCATCGTCATCCGCAAGGTGGTCGATGACGGTCAGTTCCTGGAAGTGCACCATCATTACGCCCAGAACCTGCTGGTCGGCTTCGCGCGCCTCAACGGGCGCGTGGTGGGCATCGTCGCCCAGCAGCCGAAGGTGCTGGCCGGCGTCCTCGACAACGACGCCTCCCGCAAGGGCGCACGCTTCGTGCGCTTCTGCGATTGCTTCAACATCCCCCTGGTCACCTTCGAGGACGTGCCCGGCTTCATGCCCGGCCTGAACCAGGAACACGGCGGCATCATCCGCAACGGCGCGAAGTTGCTCTACGCCTACGCCGAGGCCACCGTGCCGAAGATCACCCTGATCACCCGCAAGGCCTACGGCGGCGCCTACGACGTGATGAGCAGCAAGCACATCCGCGGCGATATCAACTACGCCTGGCCGTCGGCCGAGATCGCCGTCATGGGCCCCGAAGGCGCGGTGAACATCATCTTCCGCCGCGAGTTGGCCGAAGCCGATGACCCCGTGCAGCGCAAGGCTGAGCTCGTCGAGGAGTACCGCGAGCGCTTCGCAAACCCCTACGTGGCGGCCGCCTGGGGCTACGTCGATGATGTCATCGAGCCGCACGAGACGCGGCAGCGGCTGATCAGCGCACTCGAGATGCTCCAGAACAAGCGCGACGACAACCCCCCCAAGAAGCACGGCAACATCCCGCTCTAGCTTCTCGCTCGTTCTACACGCCCGGTACCGGGCACGGAAGGCGCCCCATGAAGGTCCTGATCGCCAACCGCGGCGAGATCGCCGTTCGCATCATCCGCGCTTGTCAAGAACTCGGCCACGAAACGGTGGCCGTCTACTCCGACGTTGACCGCACTGCCCTGCACGTGCGCCTCGCCGACGAGGCCTACCTGCTCGGCCCGGCCGCCGCGTCGGAGAGCTATCTGCGCGGCGACCGGATCTTGGAGGTGGCCGCGGCCTGCGGCGCCGACGCCGTGCACCCCGGCTATGGCTTCCTTGCCGAGAACGCCGACTTCGCGCAAGCTGTGTCCGACGCGGGGCTGAAGTTCGTCGGCCCGCCGCCGGCCGCCATCCGCGCCATGGGCGACAAGGTGCGTTCGCGCCAAGCCATGATCGCCGCCGGCGTTCCGGTCGTGCCCGGCACGGAGAAAGGGCTCACCGACGAAGAAGCCATCGAGATCGCGCCGAGCGTCGGCTACCCGCTGCTGATCAAGGCTTCGGCCGGCGGCGGCGGCAAGGGCATGCGCCGTTGCGACGAGCCCTCCCAGCTCACCGCCGCACTCTCTGCGGCGCGGCGCGAGGCGCTCAAGAGCTTCGGCGACGACACCGTGTACTTAGAGCGCTACATCGAACAAGCCCGCCACGTCGAGATCCAGGTCTTGGCCGACAAGCACGGCAACGTGATCCACCTCGGCGAGCGCGAGTGCTCGCTCCAACGCCGCCACCAAAAGGTGCTCGAGGAATGCCCCTCGCCCGCCGTCTCGCCCGAGCTACGCGACCGGATGGGCGCCGCGGCCGTCGCGGCGGCCGCCGCCGTCGGCTACGAGAGCGCGGGCACCGTGGAGTTCCTGCTCGACGCGGCTTCGGGCGAGTTCTTCTTCCTCGAAATGAACACCCGGCTCCAGGTGGAGCACCCTGTCACCGAAATGGTCACCGGTGTCGACCTGGTCAAGCAGATGCTGCGCATCGCCCAAGGCCGCAAGCTGCGCTTCGAGCAGGCGGACATCGAGTGGACCGGCCACGCCCTGGAATGCCGGATCAACGCCGAGGATCCCTACAACAACTTCCTGCCCTCCACGGGCCGCGTGACCTCGCTGCACGAACCATCCGGCCCCGGCGTGCGCGTCGACGGCGCCTTGTACGAGGGCTACGAGGTCGGGCTCTTCTATGACCCCCTCCTCGCCAAGCTCATCGTACGCGGCGAGAACCGGCCCGACGCGATCCTGCGCATGCGCCGCGCCTTGGATGAGTACCGGATCGCGGGCATCAAGACCTCGATCCCGCTCCACCAGAAGCTGATGGACCGCACGCAGTTCATCAGCGGCTTCTACGACACGAGCTACCTCGAGACCCACTTTCGTATGGATGAGGACGACGAGGAGAGCGACCTGGACCGCATCGCGGCCATCGCCGCCACGCTGCTGGCCCACAAGCACCGCAGCGACGCCATCAACCGCCTAGCCCCCGCCGGCCAAAGCGAGTGGAAGCGCCTCGGCCGCCGCCGCGCGCTGGCCACGCGGCTCGGCGGCTAGCCCGTGCTCGCCGCACGTCGCGCGGGTCGCGCGGTAGATAGGGAGCTCCATAGTGCGCTCGATCTCGCATTCGATCTCGCATTCGGCAGAGTGCACGACCTCGCATTCGATCACGCTACCTTCGTCTTTCGCTTCCGCGAAGTGATTCGGTTCTAGAGGAGTCCCTCCATGCGCTACCAGGCTACCGTCGGCCAGCGCGATTTCGAGATCGACGTCACGCGTCCCGACGAGGTCACGGTCGACGGCCACCGCTACGCGGTCGATCTGCGCACCATCGACGGCCAAACGCTCTACTCGCTCATCATCGACAATCGCAGCCACGAATTGCACGTCGAGCGCCGCGAGGGCATGTGGTACGTCGTAATCGACGGCAACCGCTTCCCCGTCGACGTCGGACAGGCCCGCCTCAAAGAACTCATCGCCATGAGCCGCCGGGGTCACGAAGCGGCCTCCGGCGCCACGATCGAAGCCCCGATGCCCGGCTTGGTCGTCAAGGTGCTCGTCGAGCCCGGCGACGCGGTCAAGGCGGACCAAAGCCTGCTCATCCTCGAGGCCATGAAGATGGAGAACGAGCTACGAAGTCCCGCCGCCGGCATCGTCCGTACGGTCAACGCCACGCCCGGCGC
>JAJCYU010000037.1 GCA_029262755.1 Anaerolineae bacterium | reverse complement strand
CCGAGATCGCCGACCATCGCGTGTAGTTCGTTGACGCGCGCGGTGGCGGTCAGCAGGCCTTTTTCCTTGGCGCTGCGCTTGGACGCGCGATTGTGATACTGCACGGCCTGCGAGATCAGCCGCACCTGGCGCAACGCTCGCTGTGCGGCCGGGTTCAGCCACATCGTGCCTTCCGCGCCTTCGTCGATCCACTCGACTTCGGCTTCCGCACCGGCGATACCGCCGAGCGTGTCGTAGTCCAGGAACTGGCGCACGGTGGTGAAGGTGCGGTGCAGTTCGAGGGCGGGCGGCCACCATTCGATCGTGGTGGCAAGGTAGACGAGCTCCTCGACGTCCAGCGGCTCGACCAACATTCGGTGGACGGCCCGTGCGAGGTTGGGCGGCGCGTGGCCCCCCGATCGCGCGCCGACGCCGGCCCGTTCCAGCACGCGCAATGCGCCCTCGCGGTCGATTTCTCCCGGACGAGCGAAGAGCGCTTCCACGAGCGGTACGACCGCCGGCTCGCCTACATCGGCCAGCAATTCGGCGCCGGCACCGCGCAGCAGGGCCTCTTCTGCGGTCAGCGCTTCGATCAACGTCGAGACCGCCCCGGCCGGGTCGATGCTTGCCTGCATCTCAAGGATGGTCAGGGCCGCTTGCGTGTCGGTCTCCTCGCCCCAACGCCGGCGCAGCGTCTCCATAGCCTCCGGATCGTCCAGCGCCCCGAGCGCGCGAATGCCGGAACGCCGCACGAGCGGGTCATCATCGCCGACCGCTCGTTCGATCAACGGGCGTACCGCGCCCGCAGGGAGGCGCGCCAGGGCCTCGACGGCTTGGCGGCGTTCGGCAACTTCGCGCGACTCCAATCGTTGGCCGAGCACGTCCACAAGTTGGTCCGTCGGCGGATCCGGCAGCCGCAACAAGATCTGGGCAGCCTCCCATCGAACGGAGGCGCTGTCGGCGTCGAGAGCCTTGACCAACGCATCGCGTGCATCGCCCTTAAGGCTGCCCAAGCTTCGCCGCGCTTCGTCCTGCACTTCGAATCGATCGTCAGCCAAAGCGACGACGAGATGTGTGGCGGCCGTACCCCCGACTTCGGGCAACATGCCCAAGATGGCGGCGGCTTGCGCACTGTATCCGTTGCGCGTGTCCTTGACGGTCGCGCCGAGCGCATCGGCCGCAACGGCGCCCATATCGCGCAGGATACGTACCACCCGTTCCCGGTGTGCTGGATCGGAGTCGGCGTACAACGGAACGAGCGCCCGCGCAGCCGGCGCACCGATCTTGGTCAAGGCTATGGCTGCGGCCTCGCCTCGGGCGACTTCGCGCTCGTCATATGCCATGTCGCTCGCGACGACGCGCACCAGGGCGGGCACCGCGGGCGCTCCGATGGCGGCGAGCGTATCTGCGACCTCAAGTCGGACGGCGCCCGACGTAGAATCGAGGAGCTTGACGAGGGCCGGAACGGCAGCCGCACCCTGGCGGGCCAATGCACGGGTGGCAGCCTGGCGCAGATTCTCGTCCGGAACGTTGAGCTGACGAACGAGCGGCTGCAGCGTGCGTTCGCCGAATGCCGCAAGCGCATCGGAAGCCGCGAGGCGCACCCGCTCGGTACGATCGCCGAGCGCGGTGAGCAAGGGGGCGATGGCCGCTGGATCCGCCAGGCGGCCCAAAGCCCGGGCTGCCGCAACGCGGCCTTCGCCCTCACCGTGATCGAGGGCGCCGAGGACGGGTGCGAGGACGCCGCCGCGGCCGACGCTCTCGCCGCCGACCAGACCCGTGAGCGCGATGGCTGCTCTTCGGTCTCCGCGGCCCCCACCTGAGACCGCCATGTCATCGAGAAGGGCGATCTGGGCCCGCTCGCTCAGGTCCGCTGGTGGTTCGCGCATTTCAGCCAATGCCAAGGCGGCAAGGTGTGGTTCGCCTTCCGCAAAGATGGACTCCACTAGCAATACGGCGTCCGTCTGGCTGAGATGTCCGATGGCCAACACGATAACAGGGTCCCACCAGGGATCGCCGGCACGAGCGCCCCAACTTGCGATCGGCTCTTCTTCTGTGGTCTGTGTCGCGGAGAGGGCCGCGAAGTAGGCTTGGGCGGCCGGGTGGACGAACGTGAAGCGATCGTTGGTCAACCACCAAAGAAGACCGGACTCACGCCGATCGGAAGGGACCTGGCTCGCTTCACCGGTAGCGTCGCGCGCGGTATGCATCGCACAGGCGAGTGCTCGCCAGCCCTCGCTGTTGTCCGAGTTCGGCTCGACGTGTCTGACGAAGCCCTCCACGATGTCGAAAGCGCGAATGCGGTCTTCGCCCACGTGGGCAAGTCCGGCAGCCAGCCAGCCTGGACGTGCGACGAGAGAGCGAACGAGGGGCATGCGCTCTACAACGTGCAGGAAGCCGCTTTGATCGGCAATGTGTCCAAAGCCCCAACGCGCCGCGAGCGTTTCCACTTTGTCCGGATCTACGCCGGCGACCTCGAAGGTATCGAAGCCTTCCAGGCACGTGGCGTCCGCCGGGTCGCGCAGCGCCACGACGACCCGGTTGCCGGGATACTGCGCTACGAAATCGACGATCTTGCGAGCCAGGGCGCGTCGGACATGAACAGGGCGCGTGTCTAGGTGGTCGAAGAGCAGCGTGGCACGTTGTCCCTCCAGCAGAGCAGGCAAGAACGTGTCGCCGCCGTCGAAGCCTGCATTGCTGAGCTCGTTTGCCGCTCGTGTTACCAGATCGGCATTCTCGTCTGAGTCCGTTAGCGGAACGTAGATAGGGAGCGACGCGAAACCGCCTTCTCGCACGAGCACGCGTCTGCCTGCCTGGCGCGCATCGCGGATCCGTTGTAAAGCGAACCAACGAAGCAGCGCGCTCTTACCGATGCCCGTCGGTCCGATCAACGCGATGCGCTCATGCGTAGCGATGACATCCGGCAAGGTCGTGTGCGGTAGGTCGGGTTGCGGAGCGAAACGCGCGCTCGCCAGCTTCGCGTCCCACGGTCGCAGCCGTAGGGGCACGAAGGTGTCTTCGAGCTGGACGGAACCGATTCCGGGCAGTTCCGAGGTCCCGAGCACTTGCTCCATGGTCTCAAGGTAGGTCGCGTAGGCGCGCCAGCGCGTAAGCAACTGCCAACTCAACCCGCCTAGGACACCGCGACCCGGTGATTGCCTCGACTTGACGTCCGCCGCCACGGGCACCGTCCTTGCTGGTATGGAGAAAAGAGAAGTTCTTCGGGCGGCTAGACGCGCAGCGCCCGCGAGGACAACTACAGATGACCGCTACGGAGCAGGCGGCAGAAGCGCGCCCAATTCGCTCCGATGCTCCGTCAGGGTGCCGGCACGATAACACGTCATTCATCCGGCGTTGCCAGCCTCGCCAGACCTAATATAATCCGACGCCTCGGGCAGCGCCAACCCTGCGCACCGTGCCTCTGTCAGGAATCCGTCAGGCTTTCGGAAGGCGACGGTCAGGTCAGTGTCAAGCGGCTACTACGGAGCGCATGCTAGGGTGCCCGACAACTTGGGGTCATTTCTGTCAAACCTGTCTTGAACTTGACAGAACCGTCGATCGGTAGATCCTTCGAGATCGATCCGGTCCGCGAACCCACCGCCCCGAGGCTTCACCGTCTCGGACCTGGTAGGCCGTGCCCGCCGACCACCGCGTGAGGTGTGAGCCATGCGAAGAGGTGTCGCCCCGTGAAAGTACTCGTTGCCACGAAAGACCTCGCCGTATTCGAGGCCCTGCAGGGAATTGATGGGCTGGAATACGATGAGGCATTGTTCACCGGTCAGATCTACGATGCCATGCCTGGATCGCAGCTGATCGTCGTCGACTACGATGATCTCGTCGAGCACCCGTACAGCATTGGGATGCTCCGCGGAATCCTCTCCGACAGTGACGTGCCCTTCGTTTCCAGCGAAGAGTTTCTCGCCGAGCCCGATTCGTGGCTCAAAGAGGCGGCACGTTCCAGCGGCCAGGACACCGGCCTGCCCACCAAGCGAACGGTTGCCTTCGTCTCCTACTCCGGTGGCGTTGGTAAGTCCGTGCTCGCGCTGGACACAGCCGCGCATTTCGCCCGACGAACGAAGCTGCCCGTGTGCGTGATTGAGTTCACGTATGGGGAATCGGCGTTCGGCTCGTTGATCGGCGCAGATGTTCCGGCGTTGTTCGAGCTCGCGACGCAGCCCGACATCGAGCCGCATGTCTGGAACGATGTCACGCTCGTGCCGATGGATTACGACAACTCGCGCGATCTGTCGATCCAGTTGCTCGGCAAGTACCTGAAGGACTTGATGCGAGAGCACGTGCTCACTGTGATCGATGCTCGCTGGCCGCATGCCTTGATCGGCTCGGTTCGCGACGAGATCGACAAGTGGTACGTCGTTTGCACGCCCCGTCCTGATGCCGTGGAGAACGCCGAGAAGCTGAGCGCAGAGCTCGGCCCCAAGGCGGAAATCCTCGTCAACAAGAAGGGCGGTGTCGTGGACTCACTTGCTCTGTCCGGCATCGAACGCGCGTTGGAGATCCCGGAGGTTCGTGAGCCGGACCGCTGGGGTGGCGAGCTTGGGAAGCGCGTGTTGTTGCACACCTACGGCAAAGGCACGTGGGCCAAGTACGAGCCGCGCAAGATGTTTGCCGGCCTGCGCAAGGCTTTCACGCGCACGAAGAAGGAAGACTGAGCGGCGCCGCCAGCTAGACGGGGGAGACGACACCCACTATGAATTCTCGAACCATCATTCTTGCTTTGGCCGTCGGCCTGCTCGGCATTGGCCTGGTGATGACTATCGCCGGCCTGTTCGATGAGGAGACTGTCGAGCAAACCGTAACACCGGCGCGTGCCGCGCGCGCTATCGACCCATACACCATCATCACGCAGGACATGCTGCGCTACGGCGATCCGCTGCGCGCCCGCGATGCGCGGGACGAAGCAGCGTATCCGTTTGACGCAGTTGTCGGCAAGATGACGACGGAGCGCTTGAAGCCCGGCGATTTGATGACCGCGGTCAACGCGTTGCCGCCGGAGCAGGTGCGCTTCACGGAAGACCTCGGTCTTGAGATCGTAACTTTCGCAGCCGGTACGGAAGCGTTGGTCGGCGGCAAGGTGCGGCCGGGCCACATCATCAACCTTTACGGATCGGCGAGCTGCCCGCGTAACAACACGCAGACGGGGGTCCAGATTCGAATCCCGCCCTATTGTCTGGGCAAGGAAGGCGAGAACGTCACGATCCTCATCGAGCCCCGCCTCTGGGTGGTCGGCGTCGGTGCGGGTGGTGGACCGGTATCCAACGCTACGCCTGAGGTGAACCTCTCCAGCGGCGAAGTAAGCTACGGTGCGGACTCCCGAGAGCGTTCGGCTTCGACCATCACGGTTGCGGTTCCGCCCGACCAGGCATTTCGGATCATCGACTCCCTGCAGGCGCAGGGCCTACAGCCGTACGTGACCTTGGCTGCCAACCAGACGGTCGATGCGGGCATGCTCTCGACGCCGGCCTTCGCGTCGCCGACGCCCGGCCTGCCGCCGGATCTCGCGGCAACCGCGACGGCGCTGTTCCTGCAGATGCAGGCCACGCCGCCGCCGCAGCCGCCGACGACCGGTGGTGGAGGCTCGGGTATCGGCCGATGAGCACGATCACTCGCTACGACTACAACGACGTAGTCAAGCGCGTCCAGGATTATTGCGTTCGTCGCGAGATCCCGGTTCCGCGCTGGCGCCGCGTCTCGAATCCCGAAGAAGAGTTGGCGTTTCACGCCAACGTTCTGCGGGCGATGAAGGAACTCGGCCTCGAGATTGCCGAGGAGGACCGTCAAGCGGTCGCTCGCGAGGTCGCCAAGCGGATCACCGGTCTCGGCGTACTGCAGCCCTACCTCGAGCAAGAGGGCGTGGAAGAGATCATCGTCCGCAAGGGCTTCGTCCAGGTCGAGCGCTCCGGTCAGATTCACGATGTGGGCGAGCTCGCGCAGGATGAGTTCTTCTTCCGCATGACCCGGCGTATCGCTGACCTCGAGGGCAAGGAATTGAGTGCGGAGGACCCGCAGATCAAGCTCGGTCTGCCGGACGGTAGTCGCTTCACGGCCGCTATCCCGCCGCTCTCGCGTGAAGGCACTGCTATCAACATCCGGCGGTTCAGCCGGAAGAAGCTGACCTTCGAAGACCTGATTGATTACAAGGCCATCGACGCGGAAGCGGCGGAGTTCTTGAAGGATCTGTCCCGCGCGATGGACAAGTCGTGCATCTTCTCCGGTCGCCCCGGCGCCGGCAAGACGACGATCCTCAACGCCTTTACCCAGTACCTTCCCAAGCACTGCCAGCTCTCGCTCGTCGAGACCTTCCAGGAAGTGCAGCCGCAGTTGCCGCACTTCAACCACCTGGTTGTGGAAGAGGGTCACGGCGCGGTGGGACGTGTCGTCAACGTCGTCTTCCTTCGGATGCGGCCCGATGTGATGATCATTGGTGAGACGGTCTCGGAAGAGGCCATCGAGTTCATCATGGGTCTCAACTTGGGAATCACGGCTTTCACCACCACCCACGCTCACTCGGCCATCCTCGCCATGACGCGTATCGAGACGCTTTCGCGCGCATCGGGTATTCCGCTCAACGAGCGGCGCGAGATCATCGGCTCGGGTTTGGGTCTGGCCGTGCATATCCACAAGGGTTATGACCCCGACACGCAGCGCTACATGCGCTATATGCGTGAGATGGTCGCCGTCAGCGGTGTCACGCGGACGGCAGAGGGCGTTGAGTACAACTACGAAACGATCAAGGATTGGGATCCACGACGCAAGACGTGGACGCCGTTGCGAGAGCCGCGCCGTTGGCGGGAGCTGTGATCCGCCATCGCATGGAATGCCCAAGCCGCAGCGAGGGACGACGATGAACGGACCGATGATCATGCTGGTCGGGGGTGGTGGCCTTCTTGGCTACCTCGTCTTCGACGCGTTGCAGTATCGCAGGCGCAAGCGGATGCGGCGCGAAGACAAGGAAACCGGCGCCTCGTCCCATATCAGCTATGACTGGCGAGTCTACATGATCATCGGGATCACGATCATGCTCACCATCTTGTACGGCCGAGGCGTTCAGCGTCAGGTCAACGAGACGATCGAAGGCATCGAGCCGATCTACGAGGTCAAGCGTGCGGTGATCGTAGCGATATACTTGTTGATCGTCGGTCTCTATTGGGCGTGGCGTCAGTCGCGCAAGGAGCTGATGAGCCGCAAGAGCGTCGTTTCGGAGCAGGTGGCCAATCTGGTGACGCAGTTCAAGAGCGTGTTCCGGATCCGGCCGACCGTCTTCAACGCATTGGAGGAGGCCAATCGGAAGATCGAGCCTCCCGTCGGTGCCGCGGTGTCCCATGCCGTGACGACCTTCTACATCACTTCGTTGCCTTCGCGTGCCTTTAGCGAGTTGCGCGAGCGTGTGGACGATCCGTACATGGAGCAGTTCATCTACATCCTCCAGCGCGGCGAGGATGCCAAGCACGAAGACATCATGGAAGCGCTCAACGGCCTGCAGTTACGTATTCGCAAGGCCAAGGAATTGCGTGACCAGTCCGAGGTCAACATGACCGTCATCGCGGGCCAGACGCGCATTATCCAAGCGATCGCCGTGATCCTGATCTCGGTTGTAGGCGCACTACCGACCTTCCGAGCAGCGTACGAAGGCATTGGCGGCCAGCTGCTCTTCATGTTCATCGCCTCGATCGGCGTGTCGACG
>JAJCYU010000036.1 GCA_029262755.1 Anaerolineae bacterium | reverse complement strand
CGCGTACCGCATCGAGGGGCACGAGCACCACGCCGTCGGCGAAGCGGTCGATGAGGTCGGCGGCGATTTGTAGTGCAAGACGTGACTTGCCCACGCCCCCGGGGCCGCTCAGGGTCAGCCAGCGGGCGGTCCCGGCCCGCAGCATGTCCGTCGCGTCCGCAAGCTCCACCACGCGATCCACGAGCGGCGTCGGCGCGATGGGCAGGTTATGGCTTCGCGCGTCCAGGGTCCGCAGCGGGGCAAAGTCGTGCTCGAGACCGGGCGCACGCAGCTGGTGGATACGCTCGGGCGCAAGCAGGTCGCGCAAGCGATGCACGCCGAGGTCGACCAGCACAGCGCCCTCGGGAAGTCGGCCTTCCGCGAGCGAGCCCGCGGCGTGGCTGACGAGGACCTGGCCCCCATGTCCCGCTGCGAGCAGCCGGGCCAGCCGGTTGAGGCTCGGCGCAAGGTAGTCGCCATCCGCGGGCTCCGCCTGGCCGACGTGCACCGCCATGCGCACCCGAAGCGGCCGACCACCCAGCTCCGTCCACGGCTCCGCCGCCAACGCGCGCTGGGCGTCCGCGGCGGCGGCGATGGCGGCGGGCGCGGTGTCGAAGGCCGCTTGCACGGCGTCGCCGACCACCTTGAAGGGATAGCCGCCGTGTGCCACGACCGCCGCCTTGAGCAACTCCAAGTGGCGGGCGACGGCGCATTCCATGCCTGCGCGATCGCGTTCCCATAGCGCGGTGCTGCCCTCAATGTCGGTGAAGAGGAACGCGACGGTGCCGCGCGGCAGCGCGCGGTCCTCGCTCACCCCAGCAAGAGCCGCGTGATAAGGCCGACCATCACCAGCATCACGCCGAGCAATACGAAGCGCGCCGCGATCGTGAAGGCCCGCAGCTTGCGCACGGTGATGCGCGCGTTGGCCACGATCTGCGCCGCCACGTCGAGGTGCAGGGGGTGTTCCCTGGCGCGATAGGCATCATTGGAGGCGTAGCGTCGCGCGATCGTTTCGGCCAGGGCTTGCGGTGCGTATTTCTGCAGGTCGCCGTAGAAGAGCAGGTTGTCCGCGTCGGGATCCGGGTCCATCGGCCGACGCGCCAGCACGTCGAGGACGGCGGTACGCGGCATGAAGCCCAGTAGCGCCGTGGCGAGCCCGAGCAGGAAGCTGATCTCGGCCGCGGTGATCACGGTGGCCGTGATCACGCCGAGATCGCTGCCACGCAGAAAGCCGATGAGCGCGGCTGTCGCGGAACCGCTCAGCGCGATGATGGCGAGATTCTTCGCTTCGGCGAACTTCAGCCACCCGTCGACCCGGTCCAACGTGCTGCGCAACTGGGTCTCGACGGACGAGATATCGGACATGGCGGCCGGCTCAGAGCGGGATCAGTCCCGCGAAGGCGCCCCACGCGCAACGCGTCGGACGCCGCCGATAGTATACCGTGAGAGCGGGTGGGTGATGCCGTTGGATTTTGGAATTCCGCGTGGATGCTTTGCGCGCGATGCCCACGAATCGGTGCCGAGCCTCCCGTCTCATAGCCCGGGACGATCTTGGCGTCCGCCGGCCACTCGGCGCCGCCGATTCGCACGACGGCGTAAGATCATCGGCCACGGGAGTCCCGTAGGACGTGTTCGACAAACCGGTCCTTGTCCCGTTCCCCAGCCCCGTGCCATTGCCCAGACCCCGCCCAAACCCGTCGCCTATCCGTTCGGTCCCGCGTTACCTCGCGTAACCCAACGGCTGCAAGGAGCCCCCATGCCCTCCCTCAACCATGTACTGGTCACCGGCGCCACCGGCTACATCGGCGGTCGCCTCGTTCCGCGCCTCCTGGCGGAGGGCTATCGCGTGCGCGTCATGGTGCGCGATCCGGCGCGCCTGCAAGGGCGGGACTGGCTCGACGCGGTCGAGGTCGTGCGCGGCGACGCCTTCGAGCCGCCCACGCTTCTTGCGGCGTTGGAGGGGATCGACGCCGCGTACTATCTGATCCACAGCATGCAGGGCGGCGACGACTTCCACGAGCGTGACCGGACGGCGGCACGCAGCTTCGGCGACTCGGCCCGGGAGCAGGGCGTGCAGCGCATTGTGTACTTGGGCGGGCTCGGCAACCCGGAGGCCGACTTGTCGCCGCATCTACGGTCGCGACATGAGACCGGCGATTATCTGCGCGAGTCGGGTGTGCCCGTCACGGAGTTGCGGGCTGCGATCATCGTGGGTTCGGGCAGCGTGTCCTTCGAGATGATCCGTCACTTGACCGAGCGGTTGCCGATCATGATCTGCCCGAGCTGGGTCTACACGAACGTGCAACCCATCGGCGTGAGCAACGCGCTCGACTACCTGACGGCCGTCCTCGAGAGCCCGGAGAGTGCCGGCGAGATCATCGAGATCGGCGGGCGTGACGTGCTGACCTACGCGGAGATGATGCTCGGCTACGCCGCAGAGCGTGGTCTGAAGCGCAGGCTGCAGCCGGTGCCGGTGCTGACCCCGAAACTCTCCGGATACTGGGTGCATTGGGTGACCCCGATCCCCTCGCGCATCGCCCGGCCGCTGATCGTGGGCCTGCGCAACGAGGTGATCGTGCGTGACGATCGCGCAACGGGGATGTTCCCGGACATCGAGCTGCTGAGCTACCGCGAGGCCGTGCGGGCGGCGCTCGCGTCGCTGGACGCGGGCCAGGTCGAGACCGCGTGGAGCGACGCGCTCGCGTCGAACCGGCACGACACGCCGTCGGTGGAGCTCGCGTCGGACCGCGGCATGATCATCGAGCGACGGCAGCGGCTCGTCGCGGCGGCGCCCGCGGAGGTCTTTCACGCTTTCAGCAGCCTCGGCGGACGGCAAGGTTGGTACGCCAACTGGGCGTGGCGCGTGCGCGGCATCGTGGACCGCATGGTCGGCGGGGCGGGCTTCCGCCGCGGCCGTCGCCATGAGGAACGCCTCCGCGTCGGCGACTCGCTCGACTTCTGGCGCGTCGAGGCGATCGAAGACAACGCGATGCTGCGGCTACGTGCGGAGATGAAGGTGCCCGGCCGCGCCTGGCTCCAGTTCGACGCGGAGGAGGACCCGGACGCATCCGGACGCACGCGGCTCGTGCAGACGGCATTCTTCGCCCCGCACGGCCTGGCCGGTTTGCTCTACTGGTACGGCCTCTACCCCGTGCACGCGCTCATCTTCCGCGGCATGATCCGCGAGGTCGCGGAGGATGCGGAGGCACGCGAGCCGTCGTAGGTGGGGTCACGGCGACTTGCGGCAATATGCGCCGGGGCGCAGCGGCGACCTGGGGCGACCGGGGCGACCTGGGGCGACCGGCGGATGCAGCGGCGACCTGTGGCGACCGGCCGGCGGTGAGTTTCTTCTGGAAGAGGCTTCGGTCGTCGGCTGCGAGGCGACTCGTGGAGCATTGTGTTTGCCATGCCTTGCCGAATGCCTAGATCATGGGCGCCATGAATTCGTTCGATGCCCTGCTTGCCGACGTTCGGGCTTGCGCGATCTGCAGCGACTTGCCGCTCGGTCCACGGCCGGTCGTGCAAGCGCATCCCGGGTCGCGCATCTTGATCGCGGGGCAAGCACCCGGGCGCAAGGTTCACGCGTCGGGCGTTCCCTTCGACGACGCGAGCGGACAGCGGCTGCGAGCATGGCTGGGCGTGACGCGCGAGGAATTCTACGATCCCAAACGGTTCGCGATCCTGCCGATGGGCTTCTGCTTCCCCGGCACGGGTACGTCGGGCGACCTTCCGCCGCGGCCGGAGTGTGCTCCCGCGTGGCGTGAGCAGCTGATCGCCCAGTTGGATCACGTGGAGCTGACGCTCGTGATCGGGCAGTATGCGCAAGCACATTACTTTGGAGCCGCGCACTCGACCGTAACCGCGACGGTGCGGTCGTGGCGTACGCGGTGGCCGAACACGCTTCCGTTGCCGCACCCAAGCCCGCGCAACAACCTCTGGTTGCGCCGCAATCCATGGTTCGAGGCGGAGCTTCTGCCCGCGCTACGGCTGCGGGTCGGTGCGCTGCTACGTGAGCGAAGCGGGTGAGCGATTCCCTCACCCCTTCATCGCTCCGAGAGGCGGTCGGGTGGTTGGCGGCGATCGACGCAGACCTCGGCGCGATCGTCGATCGCCTCGGCGTACCGCCGATGTGGGCGCGGGAGCCCGGCTTTGCGACCCTCGTGCAGATCATCCTGGAGCAACAGGTGTCGCTCGCCGCGGCGCAAACCTTGTACCGGCGGGTGAGCCGGGAGCTGGGAGGGATGACACCCGAGGCCGTCCTTAAGGCCGGACCGGTTGGACTGCGCGAACATGGGCTCACCCGGCAGAAGGCGGGCTACTGCCACGGTCTGGCCACGCGCGTGCTGGACGGACGCCTCGACCTCGCCGCGGTCGCGGCCGCTCCGGACGAGGTCGGGCGCTCGATGTTGCTCGAGGTTCCCGGACTCGGACCATGGAGCGTGGACGTTTACTACCTCATGGCGCTTCGACGACCGGACGTCTGGCCCCCGGGCGATCTTGCGTTGGCGGCCGCGCTGCGGGACCTCAAAGGCCTCGACGCGCTGCCGACGAAGGATGAGCAGCTGCGCATCGCGGGCACGTGGACGCCTTGGCGTTCGGTCGCGGCCAGGATCCTATGGATGAGCTACCTCGACGCGCGGGGGCGGTACGTGCCGCCGTCGGGTTGAGACACTTGTCGCCGCGGTTTAGGGCTTCGTCAAGCCAGTATCGGCGACTTCAATGGCCATGAGCAACGCGTTGCCGTCCTCCACGGTGGCAATCTCCGCCGTGCTTCCAAACGCCGACCGTGCACACAGTGCTGCGAGCGCCGCTTCGTCGCGCGGGTGCAGGCGCCACTGGACGATGTGCACCAGCAGCGGAAGGTCGGGATTGGTCGACGATAGTTGGCTGAACAGCGCCGTACCGCCGGGGGCCAGATGGTCATGGCACCAGTCGAGGAGGTCGACGACGTCCTCGTCGCTAAAGTACTCGAGCAGGCCAACGCCGTAGATCATGTGCTGGGGCGCGAGCTGTATGTTGGAGCTTGCGCGTAGGGTAGCGACGTCGGCGTTTATGAAGGCCATCCGGCCGGCGATCGTCAGGTCCGACGCCGCGGCGGCTTCCGATGCCGACAGACGCAGCGCGTCGGGGTCCACGTCGATGCACGTGGCGTGGATGCGCGTCCCGGGCTCCGTCGCCAGGACGTCGAAGAGCACGCGGGCCGTGCCGCTGGCCAGATCGCAAAGGTGGACCGACTGCTCGTGCGCGGCGACGAGCGTGGAGAGACGCTCCGCCATGACCTGCCGTACGCCGCGGCGCATGCGGCAAAAAGGCCGATCGAGGAACCATCGGTCGACGAGCGGACCGATGGCTCCGTCGCCCAAGGGGTCGGCGTCGTAGATGGCCTGCATGGTCTCGTGGTCTTCCGGTACGCCGGCGGGTTTGGCGTAGCAGCGGGCCAGCGTGGTGCTGCGCATGAGCAGCGCGAAGCTCTCGCGGAACACGTAGCCGCCGACGCCCTCGCGCAAGTGCTCGGGATCGCGGAAGGCCAGCAGGTCTCGGTAGCCGAGCTCGAGCAGGTCGGCGTCGCCCGTGTGTTCGACCAGCTCGGCCACGATGCTCTCGCAGGCCGCGTTGATCGCTTCCTGCGCCGCGGACGCGCTGAGGCTACGCGCCTGCAGCGCGGCCTCCGCGCCGCGCACATCGCGGCGGATGGAGGACATGGCTTCGGCAAGTTCGGGAGCGATCAGCGGGGCGGTGAGCTGGCCGGCCGACGCACGGTGAGCGTGCAGCCGGCCGCTTTGGAGATCGCCCCGCAGGCGGGAGAGCATGTGCGACGTCTCGCGCAGGCGTTCGGACAGCCGGACGGCCAGGGAGCGGTAGAAGCGGGCGGCGAAGTCCGGGTGCGCGGACAGACGGCTACGCAGCGTCGCGACGTCGAGCCGGTCGATGCGCGCCTCGCCCGCCGCCACGGCCGATGCGCTGGCTCCGCGTTGCTCCAGGAAGGAGATCTCACCGAGGATCTCGCCCGGGCCCCGGCAGGCCACGGTCACGCCTTCGTGCTGCACGTAGACCGTGCCGTCCCGGATCAGGAAGAGCGCGTCGGGCACGACGCCCTCGGCGATCACCACCTCGCCTTGGGCATAGGTTCGCGACCGTGCGTCGCGCTCCAGCAGCGCCAGGTCCTCCGCGGTGAGGAATTCGAGCCTAGGGGGTGTCATCGTGACCTCCACGGTGGAGTCGGTCCAGACGGTTCGGGAGGCGGAACGCGGTGGCGAGGCTGGCGTGGCCGTCGGCGGTCATCTCGTCCCAGAAGCGCGTGCTCGCCGTGCGGGTGAGCCGGTGGCGGAAGGGAATTGCACGCCGACCGGTTGACCACGCCCACAGCCCGGCTCGAACGGGCGGCACGGCGTAGGACCAGCGGGAACGCGGGTAGGCGAGTTGGTCCGCCAACGTGTCGCCGATCAGCCAACGAGACACGGCGTAAGAAAGCGGGACATACCAACGTGCTACGGCTTTCTCACTCGCGTTCGAAGCCGCGTGGTGCGGCACCTCCATGAGCGCCTCGACGAGGGCGCACGAGTCCGCGTCCGGGGGCTCGAGCGTGGCCAGCACGACCGCGCCCATGCGCCGGCCTTCCGCCAGCGTCGTGACGCACAGCCGGTGATCGACGCCCATCAATGTGCCCGCGTAGCGCCACAGCGCGATGACGTCCTCGACCTCTTGGTCGGAGAGACGCATGCCCATCCGGCGCATGCCCTGGATCAAGGACGCGGAGAACAAGATGTTGGTGGCCGCCATGTCCGCCTGGTTGATGGGCATGCCCCACTGCGCCATGTCCCATCGCTCACTACGCAGGAGCAGCCGCCGGACCTGCGCGTGCATCAGGCGCACGCGGAGCGTGATGTTGTACCCGTCCGCCCCGCGTTGGAGCCCTTCGGGACGGCAGGTCTCGACCACAAAGCGCACGGTCTCCGACAGCCGCCGATACGCCCGCTGCACGAGCCTCCCCGAGAAGGCCAGCGGCTTGTTCCCGCTGGCCGAGGCATAGGAGAGCGGCAGCGCCAGCGTCTCCAGCACGAGCAACGCCACAGGACCCGCGCGCAGCACAACCTCGCCGCCCCGCTCGAGCTGCGGCCAATCGACCCACACGGGCACGTCCTCCACCTCGCGGAAGAAAGCCTCTAGCGCGGGCGGAGGACGGCGGACGCTATCGACCCCGTGCTCCAACGCCTGCGTGAGGAGCTTGCGGCCGCGGCCGGGCGGCAGTTGGGCGAAGGCGGCCACGAGGGCATCGGCCGGCGGATCCCCGTGCATGAGAAAGGGACCGTAGCGGTCCACAAGGTCGCCGAATTGCTCGCGC
>JAJCYU010000035.1 GCA_029262755.1 Anaerolineae bacterium | reverse complement strand
GCGGTTCCCGGCGATCGTACGGTGGTCGAGATGACGATGCCGGCTCCCGCAACCCGCGATGCCGTGCCCGTCCAGCTCGGCAGCCTCGAGCCCTACGTCGACGAGGGCGGTCTGTTCGAGATCGACGTCCCCAGCGGCTGGATGGAAGCGCGACAGCCAGCCAACAGTAGCTCGGACGTGCGTTTGGGAACCCTCTTCCAAGCTCCCGACGGGGACGGCCTGCTCTCGATCACGCAATTCGACAACGGCCGCCCGCCTGCCTCGCTTGGCACCACGGTCAACACGGTCCTGCGCGACGTGACGGGCTGGATGGATCAACCGGGCTACCGCGAGATGGACCGCGAGAGCGTCGTGGAACGCCCCGGCGAAGCCATGCGCGTGGACATCGTCTATGAACGCAGCAACGGCGTGCCGATGCGCGCCCTCGCGCTGTTCCAGATCGACGGCACGACCTTCTCCATGGTCAACGTAAGCGTGGCTGAGGGCAGCTATGCGGAGAATGAGAGCCGGATCCGGGAAGTCTTGCGCTCGTACCGCGTTCCGCTCATGGCCGGCTTCGTCACGCCGATCCCTGTGCAATCCGAAGCGACCGAGTCGGAGCTGGGCTCCGAGCCGGCGTCCACGGAAGACTCGGACGCTACGCCGGAGGCCTCCGGCGAAGAAGGCGGGCAGGAGAGCGGGCAAGAGAATACCTCGGTCGGCGGCACGCCTTGAGCCGATCGGCCCGACGGCGACGCGGTGCACACGCGAAGCCGAGGGCCGATTCCACGACGCACGACGCGGCGCACACGGATTCGCCGGACAGCGCGCCGGACATTGCGCCGGACAGCGCGCCGGACAGCGCGTCGGACTGTGCGCAGGACGCTCCGGCCGCCGTCGCCGCCCCGCCGCCCACGCCCCGCGACCGTGGGGCTACGTCGGCTCCGTCCGACGGCCCTGCGCCCAACAACGCGGCGATCCTGCGCTTTTGGGCCCCGCTGGCCCTCATGTGGCTGCTCATGTCCACCGAGCAGCCGATCCTCGCGGCGGTCATCGCGCGCTTGCCCGACGCCGAGCGCAACCTGGCCGCCTTCGGCCTCTCGTTCTCGCTCGCGCTGATCGTTGAATCGCCGATCATCATGCTGCTGACCGCGGGCACCGCCCTCGCGACGGGACCCCGCGCCTACCGCAACCTGCTGCGCTACACGCATGTGATGGCCGCCGCTCTCGGCGCCCTCCACCTGCTCATCGCGGTCACGCCGGCCTACGGCTGGTTCGTCGGTTCGCTAGTTGGTGCTCCGCCCGAACTGATCGGGCCGGGGCAGGCGGCCTTCCTGGCCATGACGCCTTGGACACCGGCGATCGCGTACCGCCGCATGTGGCAGGGTGTGATGATCCGCTACGGCAAGCCGGGCCGCGTCAGCGTTACGACAATGCTGCGCATCCCCGCCATGGCCCTCGTGTGCGTGGCGGGCCTGCAAGCGCGCTCGCAGGGCGCCGCTACGGGCGGTCTTGCAATGAGCGTCGGCGTGCTCGTCGGCGCCGCCGCGGCCTACGTGCTCGTGCGACCGATCGTCCGCGCGCATCTCAGCGGCCCCGACGAAGCCGAGGTTCGCGGCGGAGCGCGCTCCCTTCCGGCATTCTTCTCTTTCTATGGCCCGCTGGCCGCCACCAGCCTGCTCATCCTCGGCGCGCAACCGGCCATCAGCTTCGCCTTGGGCCGGGCACCCGACGCCCTGCGCGCGCTGGCCATCTGGCCTGTCCTAATCGGCCTCGGCTTCGTCATGCGCAGCGGCGGCTTCGCCTACCAAGAGGTCGCGGTCGCCAAGCTCGAGGACCCACGCAACGCCGCCCCCGTTCGCCGGGTCGCCTGGGGCCTCGGCCTCGTGCTCTCCGCGCTGATGGCAGTCGTCGCCTTCACGCCGGTGGGCACCTTCTGGCTCGGCACGTTGACCGGTCTTGCCCCCCCGATGATCGAAGCGGCGCGGCTTCCCTTGGCGCTCATGGTCCCTGTTCCGCTGCTCTCGACGCTCGTATCGTGGCTACGCGGACTTCACGTTGCCGCGGGCCGCACGGGCCTCGTCTCAACCGCGGTTGGCATCAACCTCGTTGTGTTGTTCGGCGTGCTTGCGCTCGGCCTCACGACGTTCCGCGGAACGCTCGGGGGCGCGAGCCTCGGCTCGCTGGCCATGGATCTTTCGATGCTCGTAGAGGTGGCCTATCTGGCCGCGAAGGCGCGCTCGTAGCCGGAGGTCTGCACCCCTGTGGGATTCGGCTCCCGAAGCCGATCCTCGCCAGCCGGCCCTAGCGCACTCCCATTCCCTTCCTCTGTCCTCGTCTGTAGCCAAACTCCGCGCGGTGGCCGCTTCCGCCCCCCTTCCGGCTCGCGAATCTCGCCGAGCCCGTTGACGTCGTGCCTCGCGAACCGTATCGTGTTCAGCATCGTGTTTCGCGGCGGGCGCGTTGGACCCCAACCCCCCGCTCGCCGCCCCATCGCGGGCCGTGTCGCGCTCGCGCGAGGAGTTCGAGCCCCATGTCCTCCGTACGAGTTCTTGTCGGCACCGCCAAGGGTGCCTTCATTTGTACCGCCGACGGCGCCCGCAACGCATGGAACATCGAAGGACCGCTCTTCGGCGGTCTCGAGATCTACCACATCAATGCCTCTCCTGCCGCACCGGACCGTATGTACGCTTCGCAGGCAACCGACTGGTTTGGCCAGGTCGTCCATCGCAGCGACAATGGCGGAAAGACGTGGGAGACGGTGGGCAACGAGTTCGCCTACGAGGGCGAGACCGGCACGCACCAATGGTACGACGGCACCCCGCACCCATGGGACTTCAAGCGCGTGTGGCACTTCGAGCCCTCCCGCACTGACCCCGACCACGTCTATGCCGGCGTCGAAGACGCTGCCCTTTTCGAAAGCAAGGACGGCGGCATGAGTTGGAAGGAGCTGCCGGGCCTTCGCACGCACACGACCGGCTCCGACTGGTCGCCGGGCGCCGGCGGTATGTGCTTGCACACGATTCTTGTTGACCCCACGAACCCACAGCGCATTTTCGTCGCCATCTCTGCGGCCGGAAGCTTCCGCAGCGACGACGGCGGCGTGACGTGGAAGCCCATCACCAAGGGCCTCGTCTCCAACTTCATGCCGGAACCCGAAGCGGAGATCGGCCACTGCGTCCACCGCATCGCCCACCATCCCACGCGACCGGACACGTTGTTCATGCAAAAGCATTGGGACGTGATGCGCAGCGACGATGCCGGCGACTCATGGCACGAGGTCAGCGGCAATCTGCCTAGCGATTTCGGCTTCCCGATCGCCGTACACGCTCACGAGCCTGAAACGATCTACGTCGTGCCCATCAAGAGCGACTCCGAGCACTACGTCCCCGAAGGCAAGCTTCGCGTCTACCGCAGCCGCAGCGGCGGCAACGAATGGGAGCCCCTGACCAAGGGACTCCCGCAGAAAGACTGCTACGTCAACGTCCTGCGCGAATCCATGGCGGTGGACACGATGGACGAATGCGGTATCTACATCGGCACCACGGGCGGCGGTGTCTACGCCTCGCCCGACGGCGGCGACACGTGGAACGCGATCTCCGAACATTTCCCACGCGTGCTGAGCGTCGAGGTGCAGGTCCTCCCATGATCCGCGTCGTGCTGCCCTACCACCTGCGCAACCTGGCCCGCGTCGGCGCGGAAGTGGAGTTGTCCTTGGCCGAGCAGAACGGCGAGCGGATCACGACCAACGCCGTTCTCGACGCCCTCGAGCAACGCTACCCGATGCTACGCGGCACGATCCGCGACCACGCCTCCAAGGAACGCCGCGCCTATCTGCGCTACTTCGCCTGCGGCGAGGACCGCTCCTTCACGCCGAACGACGATCCGCTCCCGGAAGCGGTGGTCGAGGGCGCGGAACCGTTCCTGGTGGTCGGGGCTATTTCGGGAGGGTGAACTGAGGGTGAGTGGTTGGCACGACAGTTCTCCTTCCGAACGTCGTGACCACTTGCTCGAGAGTCTGTCGATTAAACTTTGGCTTCCCCTACGCAGCGCATCACTGGGTTAGACCGGGTGATGCCGCTTACCCGAGGTATGGGAACCTCTTCGAATGGGATGGAGTAGTGTCGCGACGCGATTCCTCTAGCAGGGCGTCGCAGTCACTGCCGGTACGAGTACCCAATCCATCGCTTTCGCCCAGGAGGCTGCCTCGTATGATGCTGCGACGTGCGTGCCCAACCCGACAAATCGGACGCGCTCTCTCGATTTCTATCCTCTCGATGATCGCCATCGCAACAATGGCTTGCATCCCTGCCACAAGCGACCCAACGAGACCCGTCTTCTACTCGCCGCAAACCGACGAGATTGTGCTCATGGGGACCGTGGAGCCTGATCTTCCCGTCCCGGAACTCACGCCCAATTTGCCGGCCAACGAACGCGAGTTTGCGTTGCCCGCGCCGACCTCCGAGCACGCCGAGACCGGGACATGGTATGCGTACGTAACCGCGCATTGCGGACTTTGGTCACCGATCGACTTCGACGGTAGTTACTGGATCCCGCATGCGACGTCAATCGATCCGAACGCAGAGGCGGTCAATTCGACTCCCGGTAGGATTCGCCTCGTAGATGCCCAGACGCTCGAGTTTCGAACCTCCACCGGCTTCGTGGCGCACCTTCGTCGTCACGACAAGGCAACATGGTTCTGGATGTGTATGTGATTCGCGTCGGTCCGCAAGGCGATTCGGCCCATAACCGTTCCACATGATCTCTGCCGTCGCCGTCGATCTGCGCCCTCATTCCGCGGCATGGGGAAATGTGTTTCGTCGATCCATGCACCATTTTCGTCGCGTTGCCTGCGGGCCTGCGGGAATCGGGATTCGCGCACTCCAATGCAGGGGTTCCTACCCCGCTGACCCGTATTGGCCGAAATCGGCTGGGTTGCGCCAAAGGTCGCCGCGCCTTCTTCGGAAATGACAGGATTGCGGCGTCGCTCGGAATTCCAATTCGGCAACTCGCCGCCTTCCACTGCGTAGGCTTCGAGCACGTCAACTCAGAGTCGATACATGTCAGCGATAGGAGAGAGTGCAATGGCGGCCGGGCAGACGGGGATCAGAGCAATGTCTCAAATCTTCTTGAGACGGCTACGCGAAGCCTGGCTCCCGATTGTCGTGATTCTCACGATCGGCTTCTGGTGGCTGTCATTTCGAATCAATCCAGCCATCGTCCCGACGTGGCCCATCGTGATCGTAGGTTGGTTCTGGATGTGGCTATGGTGGCGAGTGCACAACATCGTACCGAGCCTCTCCCAGGTCAGGTTTTCTCCACAGATCATCGTCGTCTCGCTGACTGCGTTCTGCCTGCTATGGAGCCTGGGCCTTCCGGTGTTCCGCGATCGTGCCATGCTGCGGTCGGCAAGCCCCGATGGCACGCAACACGTCGTTATGACCGGCATTCCCGGCGGCTGGGATTTTCAACTCAATCGTGAGACACACGCTGGGCTCTTCCTCGACGAGATGGCTACCGTCTCGTTCGTCGCCTGGAACGGTGCCGTGCAGCTGGTTCCCGGCTCGTTCGAACTAGAGTGGTTTGCTGAGAAGGAGCTGGTTGCGCTGGAGGGTGAAGGTCGCTACGTAGCTGTGTTCGACTATGACACAGCGGGTTTGCGTGAGCGTGTTGGGTTACGACATGACCACCGAGGAATTCGAACGTTGGGTTCCGACTAGCCAGCTTGAGGCGAGCTCTCGAATCGTTCGTTCCCAAGCTCCTTAGTACCGTGGCAGCGAAGAATCAACCTCGTCGATCCAAGCGCGAATCCCGCCGCGTAGATTGCGCACATTCGCGAATCCGGCGTCGCGCAGGGCGTAGCACGCATTCGCGCTGCGCTGGCCCATGAGACAATGGACGATGATCTCGGCCGTTGGATCGAGCGTCTCGTAGTGATCGTGTAGGTCATGGAGCGGGATCAGCCGTGCGTGCGGAATCCGATTGATCGCGTGCTCGTGCGGTTCGCGCACATCGAGCAACGTGATCGATTCCCCTTGGGCGAAGCGTGCCGCGAGCTCGGCCGGCTCGATCTCGTCGTCGAACAGCGCGACCGGCTGGCCGTGGCCGGGCAGACCGCAGAACTCCTCGTAATCGATCAATGTCTGTTGGCTCGGGGCATCGCCGCAAACAGGGCACGCGGGATCGCGCTGGATGCGCAGCTCTCGTGTGCGCATGGCGAGCGCGTCGTAGAGCAGCAGGCGGCCGACCAGGGACTCGCCGCGGCCGAGGATCAGCTTCACTGCCTCCGTGGCCTGGATGAGGCCGATGACGCCGGGCAGGATGCCGAGCACGCCGCCCTCGGCGCAGCTGGGGACCATGCCGGGCGGCGGCGGTTCCGGGAAGAGGCAGCGGTAGCAGGGACCGCGCACGCCGTCTTGCTCGTGGGCGAATACCGTTGCCTGCCCGTCGAAGCGAAAGATCGAGCCGTAGACGTTCGGGATGCCGAGCATCACGCAGGCGTCGTTCACCAGGTAGCGCGTGGGGAAGTTGTCCGTGCCGTCGATGACCACATCGTAGCCGTGGAGCAGCTCCAACGCGTTCGTGCTGGTCAAGAGCACCCTATGTCCCTCGACAGCGACGTTGGGGTTGATCGAGCGAATGGTCTCGGAGGCCGAATCGACCTTGGAGCGCCCGATGTCGGGCGTGCCGTGGATGATCTGCCGTTGCAGGTTGGTCTCGTCCACAACGTCCGGGTCGATGAGCCCGATGGTGCCGACGCCAGCCGCGGCCAGGTACATCGCCGTCGGCGAACCGAGACCGCCGGCGCCCACGAGCAGGACCCGGGCGCGGCGCAGCGCGCGCTGCCCGTCGAGGCCGACCTCCGGCATGATCAGGTGCCGGCTGTAGCGACGGATCTCGGCATAGCTGAGCGCGTCCTGGGACGCCGGTGTGGCGTCCGGATCTGCCGAGCCATCCTCTACAATCACCCCATCGCGCGGCGCGCTCGAATCGGTGGCCTCCGGCGCGGCGTCAGAATCTTGCACGTTGGCCATACGGGCCGCCCTCCACGGATAGATCGCACTGACCGGTGAGACAGAAGCCTACTTCGATTGCCCCTTCTGTGCCGAACGGATCTCGATGCTGCTCGACCTCACCGCAGGCGGGCAAGAATACGTCGAGGACTGCGAGGTGTGCTGTCGCCCGATCATGGTCCGCTACACGGTGCGCACCGGTGACGACGGGGAGTGGGAACTGGCAACCGTTCGCGCCGATCCGGCGGGCTGACATATGCCGATCCGGTGGGTTGCTCCACGTTGAATCAATGGGCCAAAGGGATCGATCGATAGGATCGGCCGTTCACGCGATTCCACGCGTTCCTTCCCCTGCCGCCGAAGGAATCAATCCTCGGCGTCGAGCGCGGCATGCGAATCCAGCGCCGAGGCCTTGCCGGCCGCCAACCAGCCGTAGCGCACGGCCAGCGTACCGCCCAGGAACGCAACCGCGGCCGGCACCGGACCCAGCAGCCCCCGCGCCAGCAACGCGCCCGGCCCGGCCGTCGCGCCGCCCACCCGCATCAGCCGGCCGCTCGCGCCGTGGCGCAGCGCCGCGTCGGCGGGCCGCGGGCGCAGCTCGATCCACGCCAGAACGATCGTCTCGACAAGGGCCGCCAGCCACCCCAGTGCCGCGAGCGAGGCGATGCGGAAACCCGCGATCTCCAGAGCCGCCGCGGCGCAGCCGAGCGCGGCGATGCCGAAATGGAGTGGCAGGAGGCGATGATGCACGCGCCACGCAGGCACGACCGTCGCACCGAGGAGCACGCCCGTGTAGGTCGCAAGCAGCAAACCGAACACTGCGGCGCCGACGAGCGCGGGCCATAGAAGCCACGGCAGCCACACCGCCGCCAGCGCCGATTCCGGGCGCGCCCAGGCCCACCATGACAGGGCGAAGGCCGGAGCGACCGCTGCGCTGAAGGCCATGAGGATCCACACGCCCATCGACATCGCACTGCGTGGCTTGAACACGCGCAGCATGTAGATGAAGCGTTTGGGCCGACCGAGGTCGCTGATCAGCAGCAGGGGCGAGATCAACGCACCAGCGAAGGCGAATGCGAGCGCTGCGACTGGGAGCGCTGGGTCCGCGAGCGTCCAACGCGCGACCAGCGCGATGGCCGCCGCCATACCGGCCAGCCCGCCGACGAAGAAAT
>JAJCYU010000034.1 GCA_029262755.1 Anaerolineae bacterium | reverse complement strand
CCCGCTGCGCCGCGTCTACGGCCCTTCCGATCAGGAGGGCCGGCGTCCCCAGGTGCGCCGCGGCATGGGCGGCCGCGCGTGCCGTCTCGGGCGTATCGAGCCCGTCGATGACGACCAGCGTGCGCAGGGCACGCGTCGAGCCTGCGCCCCCCTCCCAGCCACCGACGGGGTCCTCTCCTTCCGACGTCGGCTCTCGCTCGGCGTCGGCGGCTATCGCACGATAGGTCGGAACCGGCGGTTGGTGCGCGCGATGTGCGCGCAGCGCGTCCAACTGAGCGCGCGCGTCCGCCACAAGGCCGGTCACGGCGGGCGCGAACGCCGCCCGCTCGCCGGCTGACCTGCCGTGCGGCGCGACCGAACCGACCCCATCGGTCACCGTGCCGCCCCCGAGCGGCGGCGCCGCCACGCGCCAGGCCGGCGACGCGACGAGCGCCCCGTCCGCGATGCCCGCCGCCGGGCCGCGCCGGGGCGGCGACGGCAGCCACGCGAGCGCATCGAGCACGCCGTCGTCGAGCAGCCGCGCGACAGCGGCGCGCGCGACGGTCGTCTTGCCCGAACCCGGCGCACCGCCCAGCAGGACGGTCTCGCCCGCCGTGAGTTGTTCGGCCAGTGTCTCGATGGCGCCGGCCGCGCCGAAGAGGCGCCCCGCGGCAGCGGGCAGCCGTGCGGCCAGCCGCGCCCGGCGGTCCGCGATGCGTGCCTCCCGCTCGCGCTCGAGCAGGCGGTCCGTGATCAACGCGACGCCGCGGCTCAGACGGCGTTGCACGGTGCGCCGATGGCGATCGCCGAGCAACGCCACGAAGTCGTCCAGATCGATGGCCAGATCGGGCCGTAGGTACAGGTGATACACGGCGCTCATCGCCTCAAGCGCGACGCTGCCTTGTGCGAAGTCCTCGCGGATGCGGGCGCGCAACGTATCGGGCGTCTCGACGTGGCGATCCAAGGCGCGCGCGTCGTCGACCACCCGGTCGGCGCCACGCTCGGCTACACCCCCGGTGCGATGCAACGCGATCGCCGCTCGGCTCTGTACGTCCACGCGGAAGGCGCCGGCCATACGCCGCAGCCGGGTCAGCTCGTCCTCGACCAGGCCGACCAGCAGGCGCGCGAGCTCGTGCCGGCGGGCGCGCGGCGTAGGTTGGAAGCCCGCGGCGTGCAGCGAACGCGCCACGCTCACGAGCCCGTCGAGCGGTGTGTGATCGGGTGCGGCGCCGCGGGCAAGATGGCGCAGCACGGAGCCGACCTCGGAACGGCGGATCGTCTCGAGGGTCATGACGACTCCTCCCCATGCGGGGCAGCGCCGACATCGTGCGCTTCGCGATTGTCGCGCTCATCGCGGACGAAGCGGCGATCGCGGTCATCGTGGGAGGCAACGTCCGGGAGTCGGCCGCGTACGTGGGCGCCCGTACGGTGCGCCCACGCCACGACCTGGTAGGCTGAGGAAAAGCCGGTGGCCGCATAGATCCGGCAGATCGTGCGGTCGAGCGTGCTGCGCGATCGTCGGATGCGCGCGGCGATCTCCTGACGGTCGAAGCCCTCGCACAGCAGGCGCACGATGCGCTGCTCGTTCGGCGCGAGCGCGTCGGGGCTGGGATCATCCGCGCGGGCCGCCAGGCCACGTTGCCAGGCGCGCGAGCGAACCAGATCCGGTGCGGCGGGGGGCGATCCGGATCTACGGTGCCGGAGGGCGGCCGGCGTAGATGCCGACCGTGATGTGGAACGGGCCCCGTTCGGGCGGGACCCGAGCGGCTGGGCGGCGGCCCGCGGCGGCGTTCGGCGGGGACGGGACGGCAGGTTGATCGGGGGTCGGAAGGTCATGCCTCGCTCCTTGGGATCCGCGGCAAGCGCGGGGGAAGGCGAGGCTAGGTGGCGGGCGTCGCGCCCTCGTCGCCGCCAACGTCGCTCGAGCGTCGCACGAACGTCGCATGGGGCTGGGGCTGGGGTAGGGGTTGAGGTTGGGGCTGGGACGCGGCGCGAGACGTCGGGGAAGGGTTGAAGAGGCGGCGCGAGGAGAAGTGGGCGGCGTCCGGGATGGATATCACGGTCACCGCAAGGTAGACGGCACAATTCGACCGCAGGCGGGGCGTAGCGGCACACGCTGCGGTCGACGTCGAGCAGACAGGGACAGTGCTTCGCCGGCCGTAGGGAAGGAGTCACGGATGCAGCTTGTGCCCGAGCAGGCCGGCCGATCCCGTAGTACTACATCGCGGGCGCGGGCTCCGGGGGTTCCGGTTGGGATCGCTCCGCCGTCGAACGACGTGTGTGGTCGCGGCGCAGGGCCATGATTGCCGCGCCGAGCTTGGCCGGCTCATGACGCGTGGGCGTCTGCTCGTCGATGAGGTCGGCGAGGACGAGACGCGGGCCCGCTCCGCTGAAGAAGTGATTGGAAGGCGGCTCCGGCAGAACGGCTTCGAGTGACGGATGGCCTTCGAGCGGGATCAGGTTGTTGTTGGCCAGGACGATATCGACCACCTTGCGCCGCAGATGGCGGCGGATGGCTGCGACATGGTCCGACAGGCTGTAGCCGGTCGTCTCGCCGGGCTGCGTGGCGACGTTGGCCACGTACACCACGGGCGCGCGCGTCGCATCCAGAGCGGCCGCAATGTCGGGCACGAGCAAGTTCGGCAGGACGCTGGTGTACAAGCTGCCGGGGCCGAGCACGACCAGGTCGGCCTCGAGCAGCGCCGACACCGCCTCGGGGTAGGCCCGGGCGTCACGCGGTTCCAGGAAGACGCGGCGGATGGGCGCCTCGCCCTTGGGCACCTTGGACTCGCCCGTCATCACCCGGTCGTCTTCGAGCTCCGCGAATAGGGTGACGTGCTCGAGCGTGGAGGGCACGATCCGTCCGCGCACGGCCAGCACCCGGCTTGACGCGCGCAGCGCGCTCTCAAAGCTGCCCGTGATGCCCGTCATGGCCACGATGAACAGGTTCCCGAAGGCATGCCCGCCCAACTCGCTGCCGTCGCCGAAGCGATACTCGAAGAGGCGTTGCATGAGCGGCTCGGTGTTGGCCAGAGCGGCGATGCACTGTCGGAAGTCACCCGGCGGGTGTACGCCGAGACTTTGGCGCAGCCTGCCACTCGAGCCGCCGTCGTCGGCGACGGTGACGATGGCGGTCAACTGGTCGGTGTGTTCTTTCAGGCCGCGCAGCAGCGTCGAGAGACCCGTCCCGCCGCCAAGCACCACGATCTTGGGCGCGGTGCGCCGCCTTCGGCGCCGATCCACCTGCTCGACGAGATCGACCCTGCCGTCCGGATCGACCGCGCTCAGCAGCGAACGGTTGAGCCCGTATAGACCGAAGCCGAGGCCACCGAGACCGGCCAGGGCGAAGAGTCCGGCCCGTAGCCACTGCGGCAAGGGCTGCAGCGTCACGAAGCTCACCAAGGTCTGGAGAGCATCGGGCACCTGGACGGTGGCATAGAGCTCGATGAGCCCGTAGGCCAGACCGAGGGCCGCCAGCGTCACGCCGACCAGCAGCAGCAGGAGCCACCGCTTGATCTGCATGCCGGGGATGAGCCACTTGAGAGATCGCATGTGCGGCAGACTCTAGCCAGCGGTGGGAGGGCGGTCAAGAGATTTCACCGTCGCACGGTGGACGGTTGCACGTCGGCCGGGCGCGAAAATCGGTGGTAGCACTGCGACCGCCCGCCGTCGTCGCCGTAGGGCCCGACCAGCAATTGGAGGCAGCTGCCGAGGGCGCCGCTCGGCTGTTCCAGTGGTTCGCGATGACGAGGTACTGGCAGCGCCATTGCGGAGGAGAAGAGGGCGATGGGGCGATGGGGCGACGGGGCAGTCCAGCGGTGACCGAATAGCGCTTCGTATTGCTCGAGGAGCCCTTAGCCGACCGCCCGGTCGCGCTTGCCGCGAGCCCGACCGCGCGGAGTAAGGAGGCCCTGGAGCGATGCCAGGTCGAGGGTAACCTGACGCACGCGATCGTCCAGTGCGGACCGTTCGTCCGCCTCGGACTCGGCCTGCAGGAAGCGCAGCCCCTCCAACGTACTCTTCGTGGCCTGGATGCGCAGACGCAGCAGCGCCCGGCGCAGCGCGCGGCGGCAATCGAGTTCGTCGAGGACCGGCGCGTCCACCGCTTGCTTGCGCAGCCCCGCGGCGTAGGCGGCGTGGCTCTCGGGCAGCGCTTCGAGCCGGTGCTCCGGCGGCGCGTCCGGTGGCGCGACCCCGTGCGCGGCGTAGCCGACGGCCACCAGGAGGTCGCGGTCGACGGCGCGCTCCAGGTCGGTCTCCGTAAGCGGCGGCAGCTCTTCGTCTCGCAGCGCGCTGTTGAGGGTGGGCAGCCGGTGCGGGGCGAGGAGGAATTGGCCCATGAGCCAGGCCGCGAGGTCGGTCGGCGTAGACGCCGGTCGCGCGGACCTGCGCTCCTCAGGGATGAAGCCGA
Source organism: Anaerolineae bacterium (assembly GCA_029262755.1). GTDB lineage: Bacteria > Chloroflexota > Anaerolineae > Epilineales > Epilineaceae > JAJCYU01. The sequence continues at coordinate 2,788 of JAJCYU010000034.1, read as the reverse complement.
TCGCGCCATCCAACCCGGCGGGTAGATCGGCCTCGCCGAGCGGCGGCGCGCCTTCCTCGAGGTCGAACGAAGTCGGACCGTCGGGCGGTGCGTTGGGATCCCGCTCCCTGTTGGACCCTGCTCCACGCTCGGACGAAGCGCGCGAACCCGGACGCGAACCCGGCTGCGCGCGGCCGGTGTCCTCGGCGCCGCGGCGCGGCGTGGGACGGCGCTTCTTCGCGGCGGCGGCCCGCGCGAGGGAGCCGGCCAGGGTCCGCTCGTCGATGCGTACCAGGTCCGCCAGACGGGAAACCCAGGCGGCGCGCGCGACGGGTTCAGGGATGTCGGCGATGACCGGCATCAGGCGATCAACCGCGGTCGTTTTGCCGCGCGGGTCGCTCAGGTCGAGTTCGGCCGTCAGCACGGTGAACAGATGCTGCATCACCGGGCGCGCTCCGGCGATCAAGGCGCGCCACGCTTCGGGGTCTTCGCGGATCACGTCGTCGGGATCGCGGCCCTCCGGCAGCGTCGCCACCGCTAGTTCCACGTCCATCCGGTGCTCGTAGCGCACCACGCCGCGCGCGGTCGGCACCGGCACGACATCGCCGCCGGCCGCCTCCTGCGCGACCTCGAGTCCGCGCAGCGTGGCCGATTGGCCGGCCGCGTCCGCGTCCAGCGCCAGGACGATGCGCGGGGTGAAGCGCTTGAGCAGCAGGACGTGGTGCTCGGTGAGCGCCGTTCCAAGGCTGGCGACGACGTTCTCGAATCCGGCCGCGTGCGCACGCACGACGTCCGTATAGCCTTCCACCACCACGACCTCACCGGCATCGCGCACGGCCTTCTTCGCCCGGTCGAGACCGTAGAGGGTGCGGCCCTTGTCGAAGATCTCCGTCTGCGGGCTGTTGAGGTACTTGGGAACGCCCTCCGGATCGAGCGTGCGCGCACCGAAAGCGATGGCCTCGCCGCGCAGGCTGTGGATGGTGAACGTCACCCGCCCACGGAAGTAGTCGTAGGCGTTGCCGTCATCCCGCTGGCGCAGCAGCCCGGCTGCGAGCAGCAGCTCGTCGTCGAAGCCCTGCCGGCGCAGCGCGTCGCCTGTGCGTTGCCATTCATCGGGTGCGTAGCCGATTGCATGCGCCTTGCAGGCTTCGCCGCCGAAACCGCGCTTCGCGAGGTATTCACGCGCCGCCGCGGCTCCGGGCTCTTCGCTGCGCAAGAGCTGGTGCTGGAAGAACTCCGCCGCCGCCGCCGTCGCTTCGCGCAGCCGGTCGCGCAGCTCCTTGCGCCGCTCCAGATCCGGGGAAGGCGGCGCGAGCTCGACCCCCGCCCGACGCGCGAGTATTTCGAGCGCGCCTTTGAAATCTATGTTCTCGACGCGCATCACAAAATCGAAGACGTCACCGCCCGTCGCGCAGGAGCCGAAGCACCGCCAATTGCCCGAGTCCGGAAACACGACGAAGCTGGGCGTCTTCTCCTGATGAAAGGGACACGTGCCCTTCCAGGAACGCCCGGCGCGCTTCAGCTGTACGGTCTCTCCGACGATCTCGACGATGTCGAGCCGGTCGCGAACCTCGTCTACGTTGCTCATGCGTGTATTCTAGCCCCATGACCAATCTCAAGAGTCCATCTGACATGCTGCAACGATTCGATGAAGAGTCCATGGCCTGGCTGGCGGCCGTGGTACGCGATCATCGCAGCGCCGCGCTGGCATCGCTCGGCCCTGGCGGCTCCCCGTCCGTGTCGCTCGTGAGCTACGCCGACACCCGTGACCTCAGCGCGTTCTGGCTTCACGTCTCGGATCTCTCCGCGCACACGGCGCATTTACGCCACGACCCGCGCTGCGGCCTGATGATCGCCGCCCCCGACGACGGGGAGTCGGAGCCGCTGCAAAAGCACCGCCTGATGCTCGACTGCTGGGCCGACGTGCTCGAGCACGACGATCCGGAGTACCCGGCCGCCAAGGCGCGCTACCTGTACAAGCTGCCGCAGCACGAGATGATGTTCGGCCTTGGCGATTTCCATCTCGTCCGCCTGACACCGAGCGGTGGCCTGTTCAACGCCGGCTTCGGCAAGGCCTATCGCGTGACGCCGAGCATCCTCGGCCGGGCGGGGAAGGCGTAGGCTCCATTGGCGGGGCGGGGCTCGATCGACGTGCTCGAGCACGTCGCGTTCGGGACACGATCTCAATTCGAGGACCTTGGTCCTCGTCACCGGAGGGAGCATGAGAGGCGGACCTTTGCCGACATACCGGGCGACCCGACACGCGACGCGCTCCGTGGCCTCGCTCCTCCCGTGGATCGTGCTCCCGACGTTGCTCGGTGTCGCCGGCACGCGCGCGACGTCCGCGGTCGGTTCCGAGCGTGGCGACCACATGGGCGCGGCTGACGTCGGCAGCCGCATGGCCCTCGCGCCGGCCGCAAGGCCCGCCGCTGCGCCGGCCGTCGCTCCAGCCGTCGGCCCGCTGCCCTGCACGCCCCTCTCCCCGCCCGAGGGCTTTATCGTTCGCGTCGATTCCGTGGCGGAACTCGAGACGGCAATCGACGGCCTCGTCGACGACATGACGATCCTCATCGCGCCCGGCGAGTACCAGCTGTCGGAGACGCTCTACATCGACCGCGTCGTGCGCCGCTCGGAGATCCGCGGCGGGGGCACGGGACCGGAGGACGTGGTGATCCGCGGCCCCGGCATGACGCAGCGCGGCGGCGGCGTGGCGCACGGCTTCCTCGTGGGTCCGGTGGAGGACTTCCAGATCGCCAACCTCAGCATCCGCGACGTGCCCTACCATGCCGTGCAGCTGCAGGGCGAGCGG
>JAJCYU010000033.1 GCA_029262755.1 Anaerolineae bacterium | reverse complement strand
CGCGGCGGCGGTGGCGGGCCGAGAGGCCGGCCCGTGCGCTCGAAGACCCAGACGCCGCCGGCCTCGATGTTCGTGTACGAGGTCGAGCCCAGCTGCACGGGTGTGTTCAGACGCAGGAAGTTGACGTAGACCCGGCCGTCCGCGCCCACGGCGATGTCGCGAGCCTGGGCGCCGCGATCGGGCATCGGCCAGCTGGCCAAGAGATTGCCCGTCGGGCTGTAGTGGAATCCGAAGCCGCCGCGACCGAGCACGATGACATCGCCCGTCGGGCCGATCGCAAGGGCGCGTGGCCCGTCGTGGGTCGGCCAGCTATCGAAAACGTTGCCCTTCAGGTCGGTGACGACGACCTGTCCACGCGCCTGGTCCGCGATGTAGATCCGGTTGGCGTCCAAGGCCAGATCGACCGGGTGTCCCACGGCGCCACCCACGTTGGAGGGCCAACTCTCGAGGAGCTCGCCTTCGCGGCTCACGACCACGATGCTCTCCGCGCCCAGATCGAGGACGGCGACGCGCCCGTCGTCCGCGGCGGCCGCGCCAAGGAAGCTCGACTGATCCGGGTCGTCCAGCAGGAAGCCCGGCCAATAGGTCCATGCGGGCCACCCGTTGTCCGGGCGTAGCTGGACCAACTCGGGGTCGATCGTGTACACGTCGCGGCCGTCGATGGCGATATCGCGGGTCAGCCAGTTGTCCGAGCCGAACCAGATGTCCGCGTCGGGGCAGAGGCCGAGCTGCGACTGGAGATCGCCGCCCTGGGGCGGGTCTTCCAGCGACCAGCGCTGCACGTTCTGCGCCTCGGTCGTGTAGTTGGTCAGCCGATATTGCTGCTCCGGACGCAGGCCGAAGATGTCCATGCGTCCCAGCAAAACGGCGAGCTCATCCGCCGCGGCCACCCGAACGGGATAGGCGGGCCCCTCCAGCTCTACTGCGTCCATCGCGCCGATCAGGCGTGCGGACGCGGGCCGCGCGTCGGGCTCGTCGATGCCGACGTAGCCTTGGAAATAACAATGGTTCATGCCGGCCACGAGGCGGCCGTCCGCGGGTACATCCAAGAAGAACACAATGCGTCGCAGGAAGCCGGCGTACACGTGACCCGTTGGCCCGACGAACATCGGGCTTTCCTCGACCCTGCCTTTGCCGCTGCCGCCATCTTCGAGCAGTCGGAACAGCTCGACGTTGCGCGACAGGTATACGCCGGCCGGCCCCACCGCGACATCGTCCGCCCCAAAGAACGGGACGGTCTCGCGGTAGACGTGATCCGGCTCGACAACGATCACACCGTTGACCGGACCGCCGGCTTGTTGCAGCGCCGCCACCGTGTCGGCATCCGGCTCAATGGCGAAGGGATGGACATCCGGCGGACCTTCGTCCACCGCCCGTCCACCGGCGTCGCTCGGGCGCGCGGTGGGCTGCGGCGCGCCGGGAGGGCCACTACCCTGCGCGCACGGCGAGGGCACGCGGTTGATGATGAAGATCGTTCCCTCGCGCGCGACATCGACTCCGGTCGGAACGCGGAGCGGATCCGGGATCAAGAGCTCGAGCAGCGTGCCGTCCGGGGCGAAGACATCGATGCTGTATTGCGGCTCCTCGCCCGGAACGTTCTCCAAAGGCGGCGAGTTCGGTTGCACGCACCATGGGTTGCGGCTGACGCGCACGACGTAGATGCGGCCATCGTCCCGAACCGCGATGTCCACATAGCGTCGCGGTGACTCGACCTGGACGTCGAAGTGGTCGATCTCGGAGCCGTCCGGACGCAGTCGCCAAATCCGATGCTCGTAGTAGTTGCGCCCGCTGATGGGCACGATTGCGCCTTCGCTGAGCACGTGGATGGTGCCGTCGAAGCCCACATCCATTCGGATGGGCTGGTGCCGGTTGCGCAGCGTCAGCTCCGCATCGAATGCCATGACCTGCTGCGGCGCGCCTTCGGCATCGAGCCAGTGCAGCGACCGTGGCCGACCCGCGACATTGCGCGTGTCGAGCAGGTACATGGTGCCGCCCGGCGCGGAGCTTACGTCGCCCGTACGGCCGAAGCGGCCGGCCGTCAGGTCCCATGGCGTGTCCTGATAGGTGTCGACATGCGCGTAGGTCGAGCCCTCGTCGGGGGGCGCACTCGTCCCCTGCGCCGCGATCGGCGCGTGCGCCGCGCCGGTGAGCCCCACGAGTACGGCCAACGGGGCCAGCGCCGCAGCGATGCGTGCCACCCTTCGGCGGCGCACGCGGAGGCCAAGGACGGCGGCGGCGCGTGAATCGCGCAACGCCGGCTCCGCGAGCCCTTCGTCGATGGGGTGATTGGTATCAAGCGTGGTGGCGCGCATGGAGCTCATCCTTGGGGTAGGATCGATCGCATCAAGTCAGGACGTCGCGCGGCCAGCCGACGTGACGGCTCGTCGCAACCCTAGCGGGTTCGGACACCGCGATCAATCGACTTTCCGACGTCGGCAAGCGGTCTATGGATAGCCGGACTGGGCACGTCACGGCGCGCCATCCGGGCAAGCGAGGCGGCCGGCGAGGCGGCCGGCGAGCACGCGCAGCGATGCGCTGTCGGGTGCGTACATGGCATCGTCATGGTGGCCTGCGAGGTCACGCAGCAGGGAAAGGTCGATGGATCCGCGCGGACCGTAGCCGATCGTAATCCGACGCGCATCCAGTGCGCGCGCCGCATCGCGCGCGGCGCGCGCGCCGGCCGGCCCACCGCCTTGTCGACCGTCCGTGAGCAACACGACGACCCGTTCCGCGGAACGATCGGAGCGCGCAATCATCGCACCTGCGGTGCGCAGCCCCGCGTCGAGGCGCGATCCCGGCGCCGTCCGGAGCGCGGCCAAGCTCGTGCGCAACAGAGCGAGATCGTCCCCGAGCGGCAGGACCTCGCGCGCCGTCTCGTGGAAGGCGACCACGCCGATCCGGTGGGCGGAGGTCCGGGCTCCACCCGGTGGCTGATCGCCCTGCGCGGCCAGATCGTGCGCGAGCACGAGCACGGCTTCGCGCGCCGCGTCGAGCCGACTACGAGACGGATCGTTCGGATCACCCGCGGGCAGGTCCATGGACCGTGAGGTGTCGAGCGTGATGACGACATCCAAGGCGGGCGGCGGCCGCAGACAAGCAGAGCGGCCAAGCACGGGCATGTGCAACGTCCACCGTGGAGCGAGCACCTCGACCTCCGGTACTGGGAAGCGCAACGTCGCCGGTTGTCCTAAGGCATCGGTGATCGCCGCCGTAGCGAGTACGTTGGTCGGGCGCAGCCCAGCCTGGAGGGGGCGAAGGCGGTAGGTGAGGGTCGGCGCTCCGAGCATCGGTTGTCCGGGGCGCGCCGCAACGTCCCAAATGAGGCTGCGCGTGGCCGTGTCATAGAGCGCCGGTGGACGCGCCGTGTCGGGCACGTAGGCCATGTCGTCGGGCAGCACGTCGACGATTCGGGCGGAGGCCAGCAGGCCGCGGGTCCTCGCCCGATAGGTCAACGCGAAGAGATGCTTGCGGATCGCTTCGTCGGGCGGATCCGACAAGATACGGTCTTCGTCCACCACGAGGCTACGCATCGTGACCTGGTGACGGAAATCGAGCTCCTCGTTGGCGAAGCGCAGGACGTGCAGTTCCGCGTTCTCGGCGCGCAACCGGTCGTGGGCGGGCCACAGGGCGGGATCGTCCTCGATCGCACCATCGGTCAGCAGCAGCACGAGCCGCCGCGCGTCGAGGCGTTCCGGCGATGCATCGCGTTCCGCGGAAAGCAGGTCGGCCGTCCGCTCGAGACCGGCCGCGAGGCGCGATGCGCCGGCAGCCCGCACGCGCGCAGCCGCCGCAGCGACGGCCGGTAGATCGTGGTCCGGTGGCTGCAATACGCGTACCGATTCCGCGAAGGTTACGAGCCCAACGCGCGCCGCGCGTGGATCGAGACCCGCGAGGATGGTCAGGAGTGCGTCGAGCGCACGGGCGTCCGATTCCCCCGCGGCCATGGAACCCGAAGCGTCGAGCAAGATCACCAGATCGACGGGCGCCGGCGGCTCGGGGCAGCGCCCGGCGATCGTCAGCGTGACCGAGACCTCGTCGCCCAACATCAGGGAAGGCGGCGCGGCGCGCTTGTCCGGCACGAGGAGACAGCTACCGGGCGGGCTCGCCTGCCGCGGCGCCTCGTCCCAGCTCGTATCGTCTGGGACGAACACCCATACCCCCGCCCCGCGGATCGGCGTGCTGCGCTGCTCGAGGGCGTTACGCGCAGGCGCCAGGCGCGCCCAGGACACGAAGACCCGGCCGGCGCGGTCCACCGCAAGGTCCGTGGCCTCGACGCCGGGATCGGGCAGAGGCCACGCCGCAACCAGCGCTCCGTCCGGGCGATGCCGATACACCCAGCCGCCGCGGCCGAGGATGAACACGTCCTGCTCGTCACCACGCCCCGTCGCGATCGCGCGAATCGCGTCGCGCGTAGGCCAGGCGGCGCGCCGTGCGCCGTCGGCTGCGTGCACCACGACGTGGCCGCGTCCGCTCAAGGCCACGAAGACCGCGTCTTCGCCCCGTCCGAGGGCCAGGTCCATGGGGAGGGCGCGCAGATCGGCGATGGCGGCGGGGTCGGGATCCGGATCCGGGTTGGGTGGCGGAGCGGGTTCGCCCGGCGCAACGGGAGCGCGTTCTTCCTCCGGCGGCCGAGCGTGCACCGATATGCGCGCGATGAGCACGCCCTGCGCGTCGAGCGACAAGAGGTCGCCCGATGCCTGATCGAGGGCCATCACGGTTCCGGCGCGCGCGTCAATCGCCTGAAGACGGCCCTGCGCGGCGGGATCGACGGCGTTCAGCGGTTCCGCGTCCGGCCAGAAGGTCCAGGCGGGGAAACCGAAATCGGGACGCAGGCGCACGCGATCCGCGTGTAGGGTGAAGACACGATCGCCGTCCACGGCCACGTCGCGCGCGCGCCACGCGCCCGCGCCGGCGCACACCGCGCGCTGCCCGCGCAACGTACCGTCCGCGCTCCAATCCTGCACGGCCTGACCGTCGTGCCCGGCTAGGCTGCTCGCTTCGTACTGCGTCTCCGGCCGTAGTCCAGAAATGCGCAACCGGCCCTGCAGCACCGCTAGATTCGTGTCGGCCGCGAGGCGCCGCGGCCACGCGGGCCCCTCGAGCTCGGGAGCGTCCGGGGCGCCGATGAGGCGTGCCCGCACGGGCTGCGGACCCGCTCGGCGCACGTCATCGGCATCGATCCAGAGCACGCCTTGCGCCAAGCAATCGTCGAGGCTGACGACGAGCGCGCCGTCCGCTCGCACGTCGATCCGCAAGGGATCCGGGTCATCCAGGTCGCCCGGGGCGCGACCGAGCGGCACGGTGAGCAGGGGTTCGTCCTCGATGCCTGCGCCGCTCGGCTGGGCTGCGAACAACTCGCCGTGGCGTGCGACGAAGAGCCCCGCGGCACCGACCGCGACGTCGCGCGGACCGGCGAAGGGCAACGCGCCGTCCACGCGGCCATCCGGCCCGAGCAAGAGCACGCCCTCGACGGAACCGTCCCCTTCGCGCGTGAGGCGCGTGTCCGTGGTGATCGTGCGGCCCGCGGTCTCGGCGATGTCGATGGTTTCGACGGTCTCGCCGATTTCAAGGGATTGGCTGGTCTCGACGGTCTCTGGCTCCGCGATTCCTGTGAATCCTGTGATTCCCCCGACCTCCGCGATGATCGACGATGCGTCGCTCGGGGGAAGGAGGCGTCGCGCGGCTCCAAAGCCCGGCGGGCGGGTCGGCGGTGGACCGGTTCGTAGGGCACACGGGGCCGGGTCACGTTGGGCCACGTAGATGAGCCCTGCGGCGTCGACGTCGAGCGAAAGGGGCACGCGGAGCTCGGGCGGGGTGAGCACGCGTGTGGGGCGTGACTCGTCGTCGGGCGCGGGGCCGGGGTCCGGGCCGGAGCCGTCATCCGGCGACACGGGCCGCAGCGCGTCCGCTCCGTAGCGGTCGATGCCGTAGGGGCTGGGGCCGGGACCGTCGCGGCCGGGCAGACCGTTCGCGCCAACGCACCAAGGGTTCGCCCCGCGTCGGGCGAGCACAAGGCCGCCCTCCGGCTCCGCGGCGACGTCGACGTACGCCTCGGGTAGCGGCAGGGCACGTTGGAAGCGGCCGAGCACGCGCCCTTCGGTGTCCAGGTGATCGACCCGCACATGGAACAGGCCGCCCGCCTGGGAACGACCGTGGAGCAGGACGAGCAAGGTGCCGTCCGGGGTCGCGTCGATTCGCTTGGGCGTCCAGCCGTAGCCCGCGCCAACCGGATCGTTCTGCCCTTGCACCGACCAGTGATCATAGGGCCGACCGGTCGGGTCGAGCACGTGAACGGCCGCGGCGCGGCCGGCGACGACCCGATCGTCCAACGCGTAGACCCGGCCGTCGGGTGTGCTCGTCACGTCCGCCGCGCGGCCGAAGCGACCGGGCGCGGGGCGCCAAGGCTGGTTGCGCCGGGTCTCCTGCAGCCGATACCGTCGCAAGGGCGCGATGATCGGCCCCGGCTCGGGCGGCGTCTCCTGGGCGTGCACCGGGCGCCCACCGGCGGCCGCGCCCATACACGCGGCGGCTGCGACCAGCACGCAAGCCGCGATGCCGCGGGCTCGGGCGTGCGCGGGGTGCGCGGGACGCGGGGAATCAATGATGGGACCGTCGAGACGTGTGATCGCGGGCTCCACGGGGTGGTGTGTGCGTGTGCTCTGTCTGGTATGCGTTCTGGTACGCGTTCTCTAACGTCGCGTGCGTGATCTAAGAGTCGCCTGCGTGATCATTCGTTGCCGGTGCAGGCATCTACAACATTCGTTCGCCGAGGACACGGACACAGACGCGTCGGTCGCAGCGGATGTTGCAGTTATGAGCGTCGGCGTTAGGCGTCCGCGTTAGGCGTCACCGTGTAGAACACCGATACGCCGCGTCCGGCCGACCGAGTTCAATACCGCGCATACCTGCCCTTCGCTATAGTACCCGACCCTTTCATCGGAGCATCCCATTGCTGGGGTTATGCCATGTCAGACGCGGGCTACTACCGCTTTCCTACGCTGCACGAGGACACGATCGTCTTCGCGTGTGAGGAGGATCTGTGGACGGTGGAGGCCACCGGCGGCGTTGCGCGTCGGCTCACGGCTAACCCCGGGGTAGCGAGCCATCCCGCACTATCGCCGGACGGCACGCGCCTGGCGTTCACGGGACGCGATGAAGGTGAAGACGAAGTCTACGTGATGGCGGCGGCCGGCGGCGAGGCCATACGCCTGACCTTTCTGGGTACGTCAAGCCTGGTACGCGGCTGGACGCCGGACGGGAAACGCATCGTGTGCGCATCCGACGCGGGTCAGCCCTTTCGCTCGCTGTCCACGCTGCGCTTGATCGACCCGGACCGGCCTGGCGCCCAGCCGGAGATCCTGCCGACCGGGCCGGCCATGGGTGTCTCGTTCGCACCGGATGGCGGGCTCGTCATCGGACGCAACCTGACCGACATCGCACGCTGGAAGCGGTATCGGGGTGGCCGGACCGGCGACCTATGGGTGGACGCGGAAGGCGACGGTGACTGGCGGCGGCTGATCACGCTCGACGGCAACGTCGCCCAACCGCTTTGGATCGGCGACCGGATCTATTTCGTCAGCGATCACGAGGGCGTCGGCAACCTCTACTCGTGCACGCCCGGCGGCGAGGACCTGCTGCGCCACACGGACCATGACGACTACTACGTGCGCCATCCGGCCACGGACGGGCGGCGCATCGTCTATCACGCCGGCGCCGATCTGTATTTGTTCGATCCCGCCGACGGCAGCGTGGCCCGCGTGCCGATCGCGTTGCACAGCCCGCGGCCACGGCGCAAGCGGCGCTTCGTGCACGCGTCGAGCTACTTGCAGGGCTATGCGCTGCACCCGGAGGGCCGCGCCGTCGTGATCAACAGCCGCGGCAAGCCCTTCGCGATGGACAACCACGACGGCGCGGTCGTGCAGCTGGGCGCGCGCGACGGTGTGCGCCACCGCCTCGCCGCATGGCTGCCCGATGGCGAACGCGTCGTGCTGATCGCGGACACCGACGGCGAGGAAGCCATCGAGGTCCACCGCATCGATGGCGCCGAAGAGCCCCTGCGCTTCGAAGAACTCGACCTCGGTCGTCCCGTCTCGCTGGTCGTCTCGCCCCACAAAGACGTGATCGCCCTGACCAACCACCGTCTCGAGCTGATCGTGGTTGCGCTCAATGGCGACGACACCGCGGCGCAATCCAAGACAAGCGACGAGGTCGATGCGAACGCGGAGAAGGTCGACGACGAGACGGGACGGGAGGCGGCGTCCGGCGACAAGCCGGGAGGCGGCGAAGAAGCAGCGTCGGACGAGGAATCGGCTCCTGCTGCGGGAGATTCCGACGCGGCGGCGGCGGCGTCTGGTGCGGCGGCGTCCACACCAACCGCCCGCGTACTCGACGTCAGCAAGCACGACCGGATCCGAGACGTGGCATGGTCACCGGACGGCCGGTGGCTCGCATACGCCTATTCTGGGACGCGCCAGACCTCGCATATCCGTCTGTGCGAGGTGGCGACCGGTGCGGTCCACCCCGCGACAACCCCGGTGCTGCACGACGAAAGCCCGGCGTGGGATCCCAACGGACGCTACCTCTACTTTCTCTCGCAACGCGATTTCAGCCCCGTCTACGACAACCTGCACTTCGATCTCGGCTTTCCCTACGGTACACGCCCCCACCTGCTGACCTTGCGCGCCGACGTCGAGGACCCCTTCACCGCGGATCCTCGCTGGCCGGGCAGCAAGCCGCCGAAGCAAAAGAAAGATGCGGAGAACGAAGCGGACGACACGGACCACGATGAGCAGGATCCTCCAATCGACGCGGACGACGACGCGCTACCCGCGGACGACGAGGACGACAACCTGGACGAGGATGCGGACGACGATGCAGACGGTGACGAGGAGGGTGACGGTGACGGTGAGAACGAAGACGAGGACGAAGACGAAGATGGCGACGAGGACGAGCTCGACGACGAGCTAGACAACGAAGGCGTCGGCGGTGCCGTGCGCATCGCGCCGCCTCGGGCGGCCGCGAGGGCGCGCGTCGTAGGCTTCGAAGAGGACCAAGGGGACGACAACGGGAAACCCGCACGCGCTGCGAAAGCTGCGGGGGCGGCGGGGCGGGGCAGGGCCGAAGCCAAGAAGCGCAAGGGCAAGAAGCTGCGCATCGACCTCGAGGGCATTACCGAGCGCGTGATCCCCTTTCCCGTGGCCGAGGGCCGGTACCGGATGATGCGCGCGGCCAAGGGCAGCGCGATGTTCGTCCAAACCCCGATGCCGCACCCGGCGGGCCCGCCAAGCGAGGAAGGCGATACGCCGCGGCCCTCTTCGGGGCGTCTCTTGGCCTGGGACTTTGCCGACCGTCGCCTGGACACCTTGGCCGACGATGTCGACGCGGTGGTGGTCACGCCACGAGCCGACTGGATGTTGTTGCGCAGCGGCAGGCGCTTGCGGGTGGTCAAGGCGGGGCAGAAGCCACCGGACAAGGGGCCGCCGCGCAAGTCGGGGTGGTTGGATCTATCCCGTGTCCGCGTATCCGTCGACCCCGCCGCCGAGTGGCGCCAGATGCTCCGCGAGGCATGGCGTCTGCAGCGCGATCAGTTCTGGGTCGAGGATATGGCCGGCTTGGATTGGCGGGCCGTGTACGAACGCTACCTGCCGCTTGTGGATCGCGTCGCGACCCGTGACGAATTCTCCGACCTCATGTGGGAGATGCAGGGCGAGCTGGGCACGTCGCATGCCTATGAATACGGCGGCGACCGCCGATCGGCGCCCCGTTGGAGCCTCGGCCATCTCGGCGCGGATCTACGCTGGGACGAAGACGCCCAGTCGTGGACCGTTGCGAGCATCGTCGCGGGCAGCCCCTGGGATCCAAGCGAAGGCTCCCCCTTGGCCCGCGCGGGCCTCGACGTGCAGCCGGGCGACCGCTTGCTTGCGATCGACGGCCGACGCTTGGGTGCGAATCTATCGCCCGGCGAAGCCCTCGTGCATCGCGCGGGCGAGCCCGTGCTGCTGACCATGGTCCGAGCTGCAGCAGATACGCCGGCAGACGGCGGGGACCAGGCGGATAGCACGGCGGAAACGGAGAAGGCCGACTCGCGCGCAGATGGCGATGCGCGCAAGGGCGTCAAGTCGAAAGAGGACCGGAAGAGTGCAGGGCCATCGCGCCCCGAAACCACCGCAGCGGACACCAGTGATGCAACGGACCCCGCCCCTTCGCCACGCACGTTCACCGTGCACACGCTGCGCGACGAGCGCGCGCTGCGCTACCGGGCGTGGGTCGACGCGAACCGTCGCTGGGTGCACGAGGCCACGGAGGGTCGCGCGGGCTATGTGCACATCCCCGACATGAGCGCGCGCGGCTACGCGGAGTTCCACCGCGGTTTCCTGGCCGAGATCGATCGAGAAGCGCTCGTGGTCGACGTGCGCTTCAACGGCGGCGGCCACGTGTCGCCCTTGATCCTCGAAAAGCTGGCGCGTAAGCGTCTGGGCTACGACGTGCAGCGTTGGGGCGCCCCCGTGCCCTACCCGACGGAGTCGATCATGGGGCCGCTGGTGGCCCTGACCAACGAGGGCGCGGGCTCCGACGGCGACATGTTCAGCCACGCCTTCAAGATGATGGCGCTAGGCCCACTGATCGGGACACGGACGTGGGGCGGCGTGATCGGGATCTGGCCGCGTCAGGCGCTGACCGACGGTAGCGTCACCACCCAGCCCGAGTTCTCGTTCTGGTTCCAGGACGTGGGCTGGGGGCTCGAGAACTACGGCACGGATCCCGACATCGTGGTGGAGATCCAACCGCAGGACCACGTGGCGGACCAGGACCCTCAGCTCGCGCGTGGGGTGACTGAAATTCTCGCCCTGCTCGCGGCAAATCCCCCTTCCGTGCCCGCCTTCCCGCCCGCGCCCAGCCGGGCGCTACCCCGTCTGCCGGGCGCCCCGTGATCGAGGGCATGACCTTCGACATCGCCCTGACGCTCGGGGTGATCGTCGCCGCCGTGGCGCTCTTTGCCACGGAGAAGCTGCGGGCCGACGTCATCGCGGTCATGGTGCTGCTCGCGATGGTGTTCACGGGCCTGATCGACGAAAGCGAAGCGTTTTCGGGCTTCTCCAGCCCTGCGGTCATCACGGTGTGGGCCGTGTACATCGTGTCGGCGGGCCTGTTCAAGACCGGCGTCGCCGACTTCCTCGGCGAACGCATCCTGCGTGTGGCCGGGCGCAGCGAGCCACGGCTCATCGCGGTGCTGATGCTCACCTGCGGCTGCATGTCCGCCTTCATGAACAACATCGGCGCCGCAGCCGTGCTCCTACCGGCCGTGATCCAGATCGCCAGGCAGACCGGAATTCCGGCCAGCCGTCTGCTGATCCCGCTCGCCTTCTCTTCGCTGCTGGGCGGCAACATGACGCTCATCGGCACGCCGCCCAACATCCTGGCTACCGAGATCCTCGCCTCGCGCGGCTTCGAGCCCTTCAGCTTCTTCGACTACACGAAGACCGGCATCGTCGTGTTCGGCACCGGCATCCTGTTCATGACCACCGTCGGCCGACTCCTGCTGCCCAACCGCCGTTCCGCCGAGCATCCGGAGGCGGCCTTCGACATCCGCCGCTACGTCAGCGAGGTCCGCGTCCTGCCGGACGGCCCCATGGTCGGCCAGACATTGCGCGAGACGCGCCTCGGCGCCGACGACGATATGACGGTGGTCGGCATCGAGCGCGACGGCGAGGTGCGCATGGCGCCTTCGGGCGACACGATCATCCGCGAGGGCGATCTCATGCTCGTCGAGGCGCCCGTGGACCGTCTGATCGACGCGCGCCGGCGGCTCGGCTTGTCCATCGAGCACGAGGGCTCGCTGGCGCTGGCCGGCCAGGCGCCCTCGGAAACGCTGCTCTTCGAAGCGGTGCTTTCCAACCAGTCGCCCCTGATCGGCCGGACCCTCGCCGAGGCGAACTTCCGCGACCGCTACGGTTTCAACGCCCTCGCGCTTCGGCGGGACGGCGCGATTACGCACAAACGGCTGCGCAACGTACGGCTGCTCTTCGGCGACACGCTGCTGCTTTCCGGCCCGCGCTCCCGCCTGGCGGAGATGCGCGAGGACCGACACTTCTTCGTCCTCGAGCCGGTGCGCGTAGACGAACGGCGCCTCAAGAAGGCGCCCATCGCGGTGGGCATCATCGGCTTCCTGCTCTTCTTAGCTACGTTCTCCGTGGTCGGCATCGCAGTGGCCATGGTGTCCGCCGCGCTCCTGATGGTCCTCTCGCGCTGCTTGACCATGGACGAGGCCTACCAGGCTATCGAGTGGCGCTCTGTGTTCCTGATCGCATCGATGCTGCCGCTGGGCTTAGCGATGGAGAATACGGGCACCGCCCAGTTCCTTGCCGACGGCATGGTGAGCGCCCTTGGCTCCTACGGCCCGATCGCCGTCCTTGCCGGCCTCTATCTCCTGGCCTCGCTCCTTACGCAGCCGATGTCCAACGCCGCCGCGACCTTGCTCATCGCGCCGATCAGCATCGACGTCGCCCTAGCCCTCGGCCTCGCTCCGCACCCCTTCGTCCTGACCGTGGTCATCGCCTGCTCGACCTCCTTCCTGACGCCGGTCGGACACCAGTCGAACGTGCTGGTCTTTGGGCCGGGCGGGTACCGCTTCTTCGACTTCACGCGGGTCGGCGCACCGCTCAACCTGGCCATCATGGTGGTCACGTTGATCGCGGTGCCGTACTTCTGGCCCTTCTAGGCAGCCGCTGCGGCACTTCCTCTCGCTCCAGCCATCGCCGTAGCATTGCGGCCGTTGCCAAACTGCCCTCCGGCGTGCCGATCAGCAGCCCCGCATCCAGAGCGTCCTCGACACCGCGCGCCGCCCGCGCCGCGTCGTCGCCCACCGCGCGGGCCACGTTGGCGGCGTGGGCCACGATGCCCGCTCGGCGCAGCGCCAACACCGCTAGCACCGCTTCGCGCGCCGCGGCCGGCGCGTCGCGCCACGCGGTGCCCCACATCGCCTCGTAGAGCCCCGCCGCCGGTCCGCTCGCGTCCGTGAAGAACGTGGCGACCGCACGGGGATCCGACGCGCGCAACGCGAAACCCGCCCGCCGGATCGCGCGCGGATGGCCGGCCGTCGCACGCACGACGGGCTGCAGCTCGTGCTCGTGGTTCTCCGCCCCCCGCCGGGCCAACTCCTCGCGCAACAATCCCATGGCCGCCCGTCCGCCGAGGGCCGGCGCCCGCATCCGCCGCAGCACCGTTGTGCCGCGGCCGCCGAACGCCCGCTGCGCCGCATCCACG
>JAJCYU010000032.1 GCA_029262755.1 Anaerolineae bacterium | reverse complement strand
AGTTCCGGTGGTCGCTCGGCGTCGGAGCAGGCGCGCTCGTGCTGACCACCGGTGCCGCGCAGCGATCGACCTTCCGCGTCGCCGACGACGATACGACGGCGCGTGTGGACTTTGGTCGCGTGCCCGAAGCCTTCGCGCTGTCCGACCTGCCTCGGCGCTCCAACCTCGTGGCGCGCAGCGATGCGCTCGCCATCGTGCCGGCGCCGGCGGGCGCGCCCGGTCAGGGTAAGGCCGCGGCCATCCTGGCCCTCGATGGTTCCGGGGCGCGCGTGCTCCGCCTCGCCGCCGACGGCGCCGAGGTCGGGCGCACGGTGCTCGGCTTCGACGCGGTGGATTTTGCGGCCGACGACAGCCGCATCTACCTGTCGACCATGGGCGGGCGCGTGCGGCGCTTTGCCGTGGACGCCGCCGCCGCATCGCCCTTGGACCCGTGGTCCTTGGTCTGCGACTGCGGGCTGGGCGGCCGCCTCGCGCGCCAGGCGGGACGGCTCTACATCACACGGCCGGCCCAGCGTCAGGCCGCGGCGATCGACGCGTTGACGGGCGGCCCTGCCGGCGCGCTCGACGTGCCGGGTTCCGTGGGGCTCTGGCCCGCCGACGTGGTCGCGGATGCGGACGGTCGCCTGTGGACCGCCGATCTGGTCACGGGGCGGATCGAGGGTTGGCGCACGGACAGTGCCCCCGAGATCGGATGGCGCGCCGGCCTGCTCGCGGGTCCGCGGCGCATCGCGGCGGGCACGTTGCCCGGCGCGGGGCCCGTGATCGCTGCGTTGCTCGTGGACGGCACCGTGGAGCTGCATGCGGCCGAGAGCGGCGCGCTGCTGTCACGCTGGCAGCCCGCACGGGGCGACGGTTCGGCCTACGCGGCGGAGGATATCGCGTTGGACGCCGAAGGGCGCGTCTGGCTGGCCGAGGCGGGCGCGCGCGTCATTCGCGCCTATGCGCCCGGCCGGCTCGCTACGCCGACGCCCGGCGGACCGCCGCCGCCCACGCCGACGCCCTCGTCCAAGGCCTGCCGGGTCACGGGCGACAAGGTGGCCGGGCCGCCGCGCATCGTGTTGGGCGACACCGCCACGGTTACGTTGACCCTCGACGCCGAGTGCCCCGACACGGAACGCATCGTCGGCGCCGACATCCTGCTCGTACTCGATCGCTCCAGCTCCATGGACGGTGACCCACTGCGCGCAGCCCAAGCGGCGGCGCGCGTCTTCGTCGAGCTGCTCGACGTGCGCTTCCACCGGGTGGGGCTGGTCAGCTACAGCACGAACGCCCGCGTCGACGTGCCGCTGACCACGGACGTGCTGCCGGTCGCACGCGGCATCGACGGCCTGCAAGCGCTCGGCGAAACGGATATCTCTGCCGCTCTCACCGCCGCGGCCGATCACCTGAGCGCCGAGCGAAGGCCCGACGTGCTCCCCGTGATCGTGCTCCTGACCGATGGCCGGCACACCGGACCGCCGCCCGACCCAGTCCTCGTGGCCGATGGGCTCAAGGCCGAGCGCATTCAGATCTACACCGTAGGCCTTGGCTCCGGCGTGGGGCAGGCGACGCTCGAGGCGATCGCCTCCACCCAGGATCGCTTCTTCTTCGCACCGACACCGCAGGCCCTGTTCCCAATCTACCGCGAGATCCTGCGCCTGGTCGTCTCCAGCGGCACGGTGGGCAACCTCATTGTCGACGACCGCCTCGCGCCCGATATCGCCTACGATCCGGCCTCGGCCGTGCCGGCTGCCCTGGAAGCGCCCGGCCGCCTGCGCTGGAGCCGGGCCAGCCTGCCGACGGACGGTCTGACCCTCACCTTCCGCGTAGAGCCACAGCGCGTGGGCATCTTGCCCGTGAGCGAGCTCGCCGAGGCAACCTTCACCGACAACGACGGCGTCGCGCGTACCTTGGTGTTCCCGGTGCCCCAGATCGAGGTCATCGCTCCGACGCCCACGCCGATCCCGGTCTACGTCGCCCACCTGCCGATCGCCTACCGCGAGCATTGCCTGCCCTCGGTCGAGCGCGCCGACATCGTGTTGTTGATCGACGCCTCGTCCAGCATGGCCGGCGAGAAGTTGTCCGAGGCGCGGATCGCGGCGCGCGGCTTCATCGACCTGCTCCAGCTGCCGGGCGATCAGGCTGCGGTGATCGGCTTCGACGAGCAGGCCAACGTGCTGGCTTCCCTGACGGGCGATCCCCTTCGCCTGCGCGCCGGCCTCGACGCGCTCGCGCTCGGCAGCGGCACCCGCATCGACCGCGCCCTGCGCGCCGCGCGCGACGAGCTCGGCGGCCCCGCACGCGATCCGCGCCACCGCGCGGTGGTCGTGCTGCTCTCCGACGGCGGCCAGTCCGGTGCGGCGGATGCAGTGGAGCCCGCCGCGCAAGCCCTTCGCGCGATCGGGGCTGAGCTCTACACGATCGCGCTCGGTCCGGACGCCGACACCGCCCTGCTCGCAGGCCTCGCGGGCGGCGATCGCTTCTTCGTGGCCCCCACCCCCTCGGATCTGCGCACGATCTACACGCGGGTTGCGGGCCGGACCATCTGCCGCTGACCTCCGGCCGTCCTACCATGAACGCGTGAGCTCCCACCGCACGCGCGTCCTCGTCGTTGCCGCCGACCGCCTCGCGCGGGCCGGTCTGGCCGCCCTGCTCACGGACGCGTCGCCCGGTTGGCCCGAGTCTCCCGAACCCCCCGAAGTGAGCGTGGTCGGACGCGCGACGGAGCCGGCCGATCTAGAGCCGGCGATCGCCGCCCACGCACCGGAGGTCATCGTGCTCGACGCCGGCCCCGCGCCGGATCCAGCCGCCACGCGCGAGTTGGTAGCCGAATCGGTCGAGCACGCCGAGCCGCTGCCCGTCCTCGTGCTAGTCGACGGCGAAGACGCCGCGCGCACGGCTCTGGGCGCCGGTGCGCACGGCGCCCTGCCGCGTGACGTGGACGGCGGTCCCCTCGCCGCGGCCGTCGTGGCGCTACGCCACGGTCTGCGCGTCCTCCACCCGGAGTTGGCCGTGTACGGCGTCGCGGCGCAGTCCGAAGGCCCCGTCGAGCCCCTCACCCCGCGCGAGCACGAGGTCCTTGCGCTGCTGGCCGAAGGCCGGAGCAACCGACAGATCGCCGCCGCCCTGACGATCAGCCCGCATACGGTCAAGGACCACGTCGACGCGATCCTCACCAAGCTCGGCGCCGCCAGCCGCACGGAGGCCGCGATTCGCGCGGCGCGCCTGGGACTGGTGGCGCTGTAGCCCGAGGGTGGGGGGGCGTGTCGCGACGGCCGGTGGCGGGATGCGACGGCGTGCGCAAGACCGGACCGAGTCGCGATGGCGTGCGACGTTACGCGCTCCACCGTGGCGAGTCGCGAATGCCGGCGATGGAACGCGCTCCCCCGTGGCGAGTCGCGAATGCCGGCGATGGAACGCGCTCCACCGTTGCGAGTCGCGACGGCCGGCGATCGGAAGCGGTCCGCTGTTGCGAGTCGCGATGGCGTGCGACGGTATGTGCTCCACCGTGGCGAGTCGCGATGGCCCGCGGCGATATGCGCTCCACCGTTGCAAGTCGCGAGGGCCCGCGCCACCGCCCCGCATCGCCGCGCCCGCGACCCCACCAAAGGTCCGATGCGCCACCCACCCATGTGGGGGAGGCGGGGTGCAAGGCGGCGTCCTACCCTCAGGACAAGGCGCGCGTTCGAAGCGTTGCCACGCCGCCTCCCTCGCCCCCTCCCCCCTCCGCTACCCAGGAGCGCACCGTGACTTCTCCTACCCTTCCCCAGATATCCGACGCGCTGGCCGGCGCGGTTCGATCGGCCGATCCCGCCGTATTGCGCATCGAGGCGCGGCGGCGCATCCCGGCCAGCGGCATCGCCTGGTCTGCCGATGGGCTCGTCGTCACCGCCCACCACGTCGTCGAGCGGGACGACGAGTTGTTCGTCGGCTTGCCGGACGGCGAACGGGTGTCGGCGAGCCTCGTCGGCCGTGACCCTACAACGGACATCGCGCTGCTTCGCGTCGATGGCACGCTCGCGCCGGCGGTGTGGGCCGAAGGCGACTCGCTTGCCGTGGGCCACCTCGCGCTGGCACTCGGGCGACCGGGCCGCACCGTGCAGGCCTCGATGGGCATCGTCCGCGCCGTCGGCGGCCCGTGGCGTACGGCGGCGGGCGGCGCGGTCCAGCGCTACCTGGCCACCGACGTGGTGATGTATCCGGGCTTCTCCGGAGGCCCGCTCATCGACGCCGCCGGACGCGTGATGGGCCTCACCACCTCCGCGCTGGCCCGCGGCACGAGCCTGGCGCTGCCGGCCCAGACCATCGCACGCGTGGTCGAGGAACTCCAGACACACGGGCACATACGGCGCGGCTACTTGGGCGTCGGCGTCCAGGTCGTGCGCCTGCCCGAGGAAACGGCAACCGCGATCGGTCGCAAGACCGGCCTGCTCGTGGTCTCCGTGGAGCCGGGCGGTCCGGCCGCGGCGGCGGGGCTCAGCCTCGGCGACACACTCCTCGCCGTGGACGGCGCACCGATCGGCCAGGTCGACGACCTGCTCGACGCGTTGGGCGGCGAGCTCGTCGGCCGCACGGTGCCGCTGTCGATCCTGCGCGCCGGCGAACGCGTCGAGCGCCCGGCGACCGTCGCGGCCCGCCCGTGACGGCGGTATAGGGCGAGGGCGGATCGGGGGGCGCGGACTTCCGGCCTGTCGCCCCCCGCCTGCCGCCCCCCGCCTGCCGCCCCCGGCCTGCCGCCCACCGGCCGGTCGCCCCCGGCCTGCCGCCCACCGGCCGGTCGGCGAGCCGGGTCGCTACGCCGGGTCGCAACGCCGACTCCACTTCGTCTCTACCCTCACCGCATGGTGCGAGCGATCGGCAGCCATAGCCTGTCGACCGATGGTCGAGGGAGCCGGTCGCCGGCATGCAACCAGTACAGGCCGGTCTCCTCGGTCGCGACGATCAGATGCTCTCGGTGTAGCAGGATGTCCAGGATTCCGCTAGGCATCTCGTAGCGGGCGATCGGACCGCGTTCGAGTGAGCTGAGGTCGTAGGCGGAAATCATGCGGTACGAGCTGTCGGATTCGTCGTCCACGGCGTGAGCAACGACGTAAACCACGTTGCCGCCGATCGCGAGGGCACCCGGCCGGCCAGGCACGGTGCCAAGTAGACGCGGGCGTTGCGGCGCGCGCAGATCGAACACGGCAACCCCATCCCGCAACGGCACGACGACCCCACCTGCGCCGGCACGTACATTCCGTCCGTACACGTAGCCCTTGTCCGCCACGACTTCGTCCGTCCGGTAGACCAGCTCGGGTGATTCGGGATGGGACAGGTCGTAGACGAACAGGCCGATCTTCGAGGCGACATAGGCGGACTGGTCCCGAACGTCGATGCCTACGATGTCCGCAGGCGCCGGTGCGCTGCCGACCAGCGTGGCGGCGCTGGGATCGGCGGTATCGAACACACGGAGCTTGCCGCTTTCCGGCTCGGGCGTGGCAGCGAAGGACTCGAATCGGGCTGCTTCGCCGACCACGAGGTGCGTACCCATGGGGGCGATATCGCCCGTTTGGGGAAGCCGGATTGTGCTTCCAACACGGGAATCCGGTAGGCCGTCGTCGTCTTTGCGGACCAGCTGCACCGAGCTATTCACATTCCAGGTCGATGCGGCGAAGTTCGTGCCCGCGACAAGCCGAACTGGGCCAACCCCATAGCCGTCGCTGGAGGGCCAGACGATCCGATCGCGCTCGAAGCGCGCACCATGCGCATCAACGCCGATGGTGGCGATGAATCGGGTTCCAATATCGGCCAATAGCGAATCGCCTTCCGCGGCAAGTCCACCGACGCCGGAGAAGCTGTTCCAACCTCCGGTGCGGACCGCGGTCAGTGGGTCGGTGCCGGCTCGGTGCGCGTGGATGGTCGCACCGGAAATCGCCAGGATCATCTCCCCCGTCGCTACGAACGAGTGGCCTACGAAGCTGAGGCTACCAAGGTCGCGAGGCGCCTCCGGACGATGCAGGTCGAGGACCCGGGCGCGGCTGTAAGCGCCGGACACATAAAGAAGGTCGCCGATCTTCGATAGATTCTTCCCCTGGAAGTTGGCCTGCGCCACCATCCGAGGCTTCTTGACGTCGCGTACGTCGACCACCGTGAAACTGCCTCCGAAGCCGCTGTCCACCATGTAGAGATAGCCGTCTCCCATGGCAAGGTCTGCTCCCGAGCCCACATGGTTGCCCGAAGCGACGTGCCCCATGCGTCGCGGCAGGTTCCGCGCGCTGACGTCAAACAGCTCCAGTTGCCCGTAGGTCTGTCCGTTCGGTCGCGGCGTGCTTCCGCCGAGCACGAACACCGTGCTCCCGCCGCCTGAAAAGGCTACGGGTGCGTGTTCGAGCCTCGTTCGCGACGTGATCCGAGGCTCCGCCGGCAGCGACAGATCAAGCCCCACCAGATCGCCGCCCCAATCGCGGCCGTGCGCGCGTGTGGCTACCCAGAGGCGCACGCCGTCGTGCCACAGGCCGATCGGTTCGCCGGGCATTGCAATCGTCGAGAGCAGAACGGGAGCCTCCGGTGCTCGCAGGTCCCAAATCGCGAGACCGTTCCGCTCACTCGCCGCCTCGACGCCGTAGCCCGCAATCGCGAGATCGTCACGTACAACGATTTCAACGAGGCGGCCGGGAAGCACGTCCGAACTCGCCAAGAGCGTCGGGTCCCCTTCGTCCGGCAGCGCAAGCACAACCATGCGTGGGCCGACCGCCACGTAGGCATGATCGGCGTCCACCGCGATCGACGCGATCGCGCCGCCGAACTGGTCCGCTAGCAAGAGTGGGGCGTGCACGTCCTCGGCCGTCGCAAGCATGGACGTCGAATTCGCCGCGATCGCGAGCGGCGGGCCGACGGGCGCGTCGCGAACGCCGGCACCGGCGAGTAGGGCGAGTAGCGCGATCAGCGCGAGCGGGCCGAGCGGGCCGAGCGGGCCGAGCGAGGCGGAACCCGTGAGCGACCTCCGCCCGATCGCCCTCCTGCCAAGCGACCACCTACCGCGGGCGCCGCGCTCTCGCCGGTCGCCCAGGAAGCGACCAGGTACGTGGCGCGTAGCGAGAAGCTGCGGTCTGGTGATCCAGTGCTGACGCGATGGTGTAGAGCGGAAGCGTGCGACGTACGGATACATGATTGGTGCCTCCCGTCGGCGGCGGCGCATCGATGGAATCATGAACTCGATATGCCGCGGCACGAGCGCACGGGACGGGAGAAACGGATGATATCTGCGCCCATACTAAGCGAAAGCGCCCGGTACTAACAAGGGGCCGGTCCGCATGGGCCGATGCTCGTCTGCGCTTCGTCCGCATGGTGCCCGCACGTCGCCCACTCGATGTCCGCGCATCGTCGTGTCGATGTCAGGTCCGCGCGACAGCCGACGCAAGCGCGAGGCGTCGCAGCGGTCCACTCCATCGATCGATTCCAGGACTCGATTGTGCACGAGCCGAGCCGGACTTTGTACACCTGCGGCAACGCTCTCTCCTGCTATCGTCATCGGCGCCAACGCTCCGACCGAGAGACCCCAACCGAGGTGCGCCGTCCGACGCTCCGCCACCCGCAAGCCCCGTACGACCACGTCCAACGCCGCCGCCGCGCCGCAAACGCCTGCCGGCGTTCCCGACCGTTCGCATGCACCGGCCCGTCCTGCCGTCGGCGACGCGCCGATCGGGCCGGGGCCGGCGTTCGTGCCGAAGAGCGTTCGCGCCGGCGAGCCCGATACGCTCGGCCGCGGCGATGCGTCGCCCGACGGTCCGCTGCGCGAGCAAACCCGCAAGACGCTGCGGTGGGAAGCGCTGCGCTCGATCCTCACCCGGCCGGCGCTGACCGCGGGGCAGGGCAGTGGGCTCGTGCTGCTTGTAGCCATCCAGCACTTTGGGGCCGGGCCGCAGGTCAAGGCGGCGCTGGCGGGGGCGAGCTTCCTCGGATTGCTGCTCGCGCCCGCGGCCGTGACGATCATCGCGCGGCGCGGGACGCGGCTGAACCACGCGCTGGCGATCATGCTCGGCGGCGCCGCGGTGGCGCTAGCCGTCTCCGGCCTTAGCCCCACACTCGGGATCTTCGTGGGCGGCGTGCTGGTCGGGATCCCGCTCATGCAGGCAACGGTGCCGCTGGTAACCGCGATCTGGGAGCAGAACGTGCCGGCGCGCTCTCGGGGGCGGATGTTCGGTCTGATTGCGAGCGCGGCTACCGCGGCCGGCGTGCTGAGCGGCGTTGCCATCGCGCGGTGGTTGGGCACGGACGTGGGGCGCTACCGGCCCGTCATGGTGCTGCTGGCCGCCGGCGTCGGGCTGGCCGCGCTGGCGGCACTGCGGATTCCGGGCAACCCACCGGCGCGGGGCGGGCGCAACCCACTGGCCCGACTCGCGCTGCTCTGGCAGCACCCGCGCTTCGGCACGATCAGCTTGGCGTGGATGCTGCTGGGCATCGGCAACCTGATCACCGTGCCGCTGCGCACCGAAATGGTGGCCTCCGGCGATTTCGGCCCGGCCTATGCGCCGGCCCTCGTGCTCTACCTGACCGTGGTCATTCCGCAGGGGGCGGCGCTCGTCTCCGCACTTTGGTGGGGTCCGCTCTTCGACCGGATGGACTTTCTGCACCTGCGGTTGATCCTGAACGGATTGTTCGTGGTCAGCATCTTGAGTTTCTTCACGCCCTCCCTGCCGCTACAGATCGTTGGCGCCGTGCTGTTCGGAGTGGCGAGCGGCGGCGGGCTCGTCGCTTGGAACCTGTGGGTGACCAAGTACGCGCCGCCGCACCGGACGGCGGACTATATGGCCGTTCACACCTTCCTCACCGGCACCCGCGGTCTGGCCGCACCCTTCTTGGCCTATGCGCTGATCGCCACCTGGCCCTTGCAGCGCGTGACGCATTTGGGCGTGGGCATCATCGTCCTGGCCAGCGTGCTGCTGCTAGTGCTCGTGCGACGCGGCGATCAAGGGGCTGTCACGCCGGGATAAGCTGGAGCGTAGAACCATACGGCACGCGGGCGTGGAGCGCGCCTCAAGCATCGCGGTCCGACAGCTAGACCCGCGTGCCCTACAACTTCCGGAGCGGAGCAACCCGGCGCCGGCCGCAACCGGTCGCCGGGGGCTCCGTGTCCTGGATGCGGCGCGGCGATCGCGCAACCGCGCGCCGATCGTACGCCTGCTTCCTGTTTCCCTCCCTCCTCTCCCGCACACGATTGCGCGACGCGACGCGCGCTCGGCTCGCGTGCCTCCGGCGCGACCCGCTCCAGCGCACGATCCGCGCGTGCACCCGTCCCCGCATCCACCCGTCCCCTCCATGCACGTCCTCACGTCGTAGCGCACGGAGCATTGAATCACCGCCCGACCTCCCGGATGGCGCGCCCGCAACCCGATGCAGCACAATGCGGCCGATCCGCCTATCCGGTCCTGTCCGAAGGAGCGTCCCGTGCGGCAGCGCTTGCAGCGTCTCATCGATCACGTTCGTACCCGGCCCCTGCCGACGCTTTGCGCGGCCGCTGTCGCGCTCGCGATAGCCGTCGGCGCGTTGTTGGCCGAGCCGGCCCGCAGAGCGCCTGCCACGGCGCAGGCCCCTGCCGTCGAGGAGTTCACCAACTTCGAGACGGAGCCGGTGCGCCCGCTGGCCATGTCGCCGGAGGGCGACCGTCTCTACGCGCTCAACACGCCCGACGATCGGCTTGAGATCTTTGCGGTGGGTGCGCAGGGCCTCACGTCACTCGGCGATGTGTTCGTCGGCATGCGGCCCGTGGCGCTCGCCGTACGGCCGGGCGGCGAAGTATGGGTGGTCAATCACCTTTCGGACTCCATCAGCATCGTAGATGCCTCGGACCCCGCCAACGCGCGCGTGGTCGTGACGCGCTATGTCGGCGACGAACCGCGTGACATCGTGGTGGCCGGACCCAACCGCGACCGCGTGTTCGTCAGCGCGGCCTACCGTGGTCAGGAGACCACCCCGGGCGTCAGCCGGGCGAGCGTATGGGTCTTTGATGCCAACAATCCTTCCGCCGCGCCGAGCGAGGTGCGAATGTTCGGCATGAAGCCACGCGCCCTCGCGGCCAGCCCGGATGGACGCCAGGTTTATGCCGCCGTTTTCCACTCCGGCAACGGTTCGACCACCGTTCCCGAGGAGTTCGTGACGGCCATGGGTACGGCCGTGCCTCCGCCCGGCTACCCGCAACGCGCAAGCGCGACGGCGCCGGCCAACGCGCTGATCGTGCGCGACCACGGCGACGGCCGCTACGTGGACGAAACCGGCTCCCGCGATTGGAAGACCCTCTATACCCCCCTGCCGCGCGTGCCGGACAAGGATGTGTTCATCATCGACGCGGCCGCCGCGCAGCCGCGCGAGATCGGTGTCGTCAAGCGGGTGGGGACGATCCTATTCAACATGGCCGTCCAACCCGGCACGGGTCAGGTGTGGGTCAGCAATACCGAGGCGCGCAACCACGTCCGCTACGAGCCGCGCGTGCGAAGCAATACCCACACGAGTCGGGTGACGCGGGTCGATCCGGCCGGGCAACGGGTGGTGAGCGCGGGCGCGCTGAACCCGCAGCTGGACGCGTTGCGCGGTGAGTCGCCGCAGCCGATGAATGTGCGGTCGCAGAGCCTCGCCCAACCACTCGACCTCGTGTTTCAGGCCGACGGCCAACGTGCCTATGTGGCAGCCTTCCAATCGGCCAAGGTCGGTGTGCTCGACGGCCAAGGCAACGTGGTGGACCGAATCGACGTCGGATTCGGACCCGGTGGCCTGGCGCTCGACGAAGCCGGCGGCCGCCTGTTCGTGCTGAACCGGCTCGATGCGTCGATCTCGGTGGTCAGCCTGGCCGATCACTCTGTCGCCGCGACCGTGCCCCTGCGGCACGACCCGACCCCGAAGGTAATCCAGGACGGGCGGCCCTTCTTCTACGACGCCGCCCTGACGTCGGGCCACGGCGACATGGCTTGCTCAAGCTGCCACGTCTTCGCGAACTTCGACGGCCTCGCGTGGGATTTGTCCGGCCCCGAAGGCGAGCTGGCCGACATGCCCTTCGGCCTTTCGCACGATAACTTCGTGCTCAAGCCGCGTGACTTCAAATTCCACCCGA
Source organism: Anaerolineae bacterium (assembly GCA_029262755.1). Lineage (GTDB taxonomy): Bacteria > Chloroflexota > Anaerolineae > Epilineales > Epilineaceae > JAJCYU01. Next base: position 16,278 of record JAJCYU010000032.1, on the reverse strand, counting down.
TGAAGGGCCCCATGATGACCCAGAGCCTGCGCGGCATGGACGGCGCCGGGCCGATGCACTGGCGCGGTGACCGGCACGGCCCGGACGCGGACCCGGCCGACGAGCTGCTCGGCTTCCGTCAATTCAACCCGGCCTACGTCGGCTTGAACGGACTCGATGCGGAGATCCCACTCGAGGACATGGATCGCTTCGGTCGCTTCGCCTTGACGGTGCAGTACCCACCGAACCCGATTCAGGAACTCGACCGCTCGTTGACCCCCTTCCAGCAGAAGGGCTTCGATCTCTACGGTGGCGAGTTCCTGCTGGACTCGGGTGTGGCCAACTGTGAGGGCTGCCATCCCTTCCCGACGGGCACGAACCGCCAGATCAACTTCGAAGGCGTGCGAACCGGCCAGGACTTCAAGTCCCCGCACCTACGCAACATGTACCAGAAGGTGGGGCGCTTCGACGACAGCCAGGAGCAGGTCAGCGGCTTTGGCTTCCTGCACGCGGGCTCGTTCCCGACCGTGTTCAGCTTCCTCGGTAGCGGCCCCTTTGCTTACCCGGGAGAAACCCAGGCCGAGAAGGATCAAGAGAAGCGCGCCATCGAAGACTTCGTGCTTGCCTTCGACACCGGCATGGCGCCGATCGTCGGGCGGCAGGTCACGATCGGTGCCGCAGGCGGTAACGCGGAAGACAAGGCCATGCTAGCGCTGATGGAGGCGCGCGCGGATGCAGAGGATTGCGCGATGATCGCCGTTGCGCGGGTGGACGGTGTCGAGCGCGGCTGGCTGCGCTGGGAGGGCTCGTTCCGGCCCGATCGGGCCGGCGCGCCGCCGACCAACCGTGTCACCTTGGAGGCCATGGCGGCCACGCCCGGCGGTGAGGTGACCTTCACCTGCGTCCCGCCGGACGACGGCCCGCGTGTGGCCTTGGACCGCGATCGCGACGGCTGGCTCACCGGCGATGAGCACGACGCGGGTACGGACCCCGCCGATCCGTCGAGCCGTCCGGAGGGCGAGGCGCCGCCGCAGCCGTGGCGGCAGCCGACCCCGATACCGAGCATCACGCCGACGCCCACGCAGACAGGCGTGCCGACCGACACACCGACACCGACCATCACGCCGACGCCGTTTGTGTGCGACGACTGCCCCACGCTCTACATGCCGATCAGCTTCGCGCAGGGACTACTCCCCGGCCGCAACTGAGGGCTGGAAACCGTGCCGACGGGCAGCCGGCGGTCACGTGTGGGCTACCTCGCACGTAGACGCCCGTAGAATGTGGGTATACTGAGATCAATCCGTGCGCGACAGGAGGTTTATTGCCATGACGTGGATGACATCATCGAAAGGGCGCGGTCATCGAGCTGCGCTTCCGCTCCTAGCCGCGGTGCTGCTCGTTTTCACCGCAGTTCCGGGCGCGTCCGCCGAGACGCAGCGCGTCGATCGCGCGCCCGATCTGGACTTCCAATTCGATTCCGCGATGGGTGACTACGGCATCGTCGGCGTAGGCGACTTCAACGGGGACGGCTTCGAAGACGCGCTCTTCCTGGCCGTCGAGACGCCGGTGCGTAGCGCATCGGCCCGTTGGCTCGAGCTCATGCTCGGTCCCTTCGACATCGAGTCGGGAAGCCCGGTCTATCCCGCGACGATCTTCAACATCCACCAAGGTGATACGTTGCCGTCCGTGGCCATCGCCGATGTGAACGGTGACGGCATGGACGACATCAGCCTGGCCGCGGTCAGCCGACGCGGCCTCGATCCCCTCGAGCACCAACGTGTGTCCGTCTTCTTCGGACGACAGGAATGGCGCACCTTCTACTTCATGGGTGAGGCCAGCCGTGGTGATCGCAAGCTGGTGCGCCAGGTCGAGCTTGCTCCAGATGAGCAAACGCTGGTCACCTCGGAGGTCAGCCACCGCTGGGCCGATCTGAACGCGGACGGTCACGTCGATCTCGTCATGGCGGTCGATCCGCCGGAGATCGTGGTGTCGGCCAACTCGCGTGGCGTTTCCACGACCGAGCGCGGCGGCGGCAGCGAGATCGTGGTCATGTACGGTGACTCGGAGTGGCTCTTCTGGGAAGACGCCGATCCGGATTCCGGCAGCCAAGGCGGTTGGGTCGATCGCGGCGCCTTCCGTGAGGACGTGCGCATCCATGGCATGGGCGCCTGCGCCAACAGCCTGATCGGTATCGCGGACGCCACGGGCGACGCGTTGCCCGACCTGGTCGTGCGCCGCTGCCCGGGCGACGGTGTGCCCGACACGCCTGCACTCGTAGCCGGCGGAAACTGGCCCGCCATGTTGCCCATCGAGGGCGCGATCCCGAACCGCCCGCCGATCACGCCCGGCGAGCCGCCCAAGCGGCCCGCACCGCCGAGCACCGGCTACCTGCCGCCGAATCCGGCGCCGGTTCCCGGTGAGAGTCCCTTCACGGCGCGTCCTTCCTTGTTCATCGCGGACGTGGATGGCGACGAGATCGCGGATATCGGCATGGACTTCACCGACAAGACCCACATCTGGCTCGGCGGTCCCGACCTGACCGATCGCCTGCTGCGCATGCACACCAGCCGCGCCTACGTGCGCGCCGGCTACGGCTTGACGCATGCCAACGGCACGTGGCGCCCGACCGACCTGGACGGCGACGGAACGAAGGACCTGCTCGTCACGCTGCGCCCGCCCGTCTCGCTGGTCGACGAGGCCCGCGAAGAGGGTCCCGGTATCGGCAGGCCCGACGTACCTGCCCCGCGTGAGCCCGCGGAGCCGGCTATCCAGCCGATGCACATCTTCCGCGGTGGTCGCCTAGACGCCTCGATCGTCGACGTCGCACGCGAAGCGCCGGACTTGGTCTGGCAGGACGAGTCGCAGTCGCTGTGGGCCATAGGTGACTTCAACGGCGACGGCCTGGACGACCTGATCCTCGGCAGCGAGCCCGGCTCGGGTGAGGCCCGATTCAGCGTGGTCTTCGGACCGGTCGTTCGCTAGGCACTTAATGCGAATACTGTCGTCGCTCGCCTGGCGAGTACGACGGACGAGGCAGTCACCATCGCATGAAATGAACGAGGCCCCCCGCGTGTTGCGGGGGGCCTCGTCGCATATTCCGCACGATTCGCCTGCGGCCGTCCCCAATCCGCACTGCCTTGCGTCCACCTTCTTACGGCGATTCCGCGCGCCGCTCCACAGTCGCGCACGGTAGCCGGAAAACCCGATGCTCGACTCTCGAGCGCGTCCAAGCAAGCTCGTCTCTCTCGCTGCCCTGGCTGGGAGGCCTACGATGACCAACCCAACGATCGATCTGACAGCGATACCCGCCACGATTCGCGGCGCGCGGCCATCGGTGCCGAGGTCGCGAACGCTTCGTCCGCGGCAGGGCGTGCTCCTCCTCTTGCTCGCGCTCCTGCTGGGCTCGCTCCGCGGTGCGTTCTCGCCGCAAACCGTCGTGGCGCAGACCCGAACGATCGACCGCGCACCGGACGCGTCGATGTTCTTCGATGGAGAGGTCGGACACTATGCGCCGCGTGCGATCGGCGATATGACGGGCGATGGGGTGCCCGATTTGCTCATTCAGGCCGTGCAGAGACCGTTTGGGCCTATGGCGAAACGATGGCTTGAGCTTCATGCGTCCCCTACTCGTCGCGCAATCTCGGGCACGATTTCTTATCCGATGACCACCTTCAACGTCTCTCGTGGCTCCGAATCCATGCCCCTCGTCCTTGGCGATGCAAACGGCGACGGGATACAGGACATCGTATTTGGCGAGGCGAGCCGGCGCGGCATAGATAATTTCGAGCACCGTCGGATCGCCTTCTTGCTCGGCAAAACGAGTTGGGGACCCTACTACTATGTCGGCGAGGCGACTCGCGGCGACCGCAAGTTCGAGTGGAGGGTTCCAATTCCCGCAGCCGCGCCCAGGAGATTCCCATCGCGTATGACGATCCGCATGGCGGATCTCAACGGCGACGGCTTCGAGGACCTGATCGTCGCAGCCGACCCGCCACAGCCCTTGAACGGCGGCCCGCTTGACGCGCCCCTCCCCGAAGACGGCGAGAGCGAGATCGCCGTCATGTTCGGCAACGGCGAGTGGCTAACGTGGGAGGAGTCCGATCCCGACCTAGGCCGGGAAGGCGGTTGGGTCGATCGCGGGCCGCTGCGTGTCGACGTCTTGATCACCGGCCTCGGCCACTGCGCATCGAGCCTCGGCGATATCGCGGATGTTACGGGTGACGGGCTGCCAGAAATCCTGATCCGGCGATGTCCGGGTGGTGGCTTGCTCGATCTCCCCGGCATCGTGCAGGGCCGCACGGAGTGGCCGGATCAGGTCCGGGTCGAAGGCGCGGTAGACGAGGTCGGGGTGTTCCCCGCGCCGAGTCGCGAGACCAACCTTCCGCCGCGCGGACCGGCCGCACCGGCGCAACGAGAGGCTGTTTCGCCGCGTTCCGCAGGTTTGCCTGGCTCTCAGAGCACACGACGCCCTCAGCTCCCCGCGTTTCCGGGACTCTTCGATCTGGGTTCCCGCGTTTCCGTTCCCGCGCTCTTCCCATCGTCAGCCGGCCTGGACTATCTCAAAGTGCCGCACGTAGGAGATCCCGACGCGGCCCTCATGGTCAGCGCGCCCCCCTTGCTCGCGCGCGACATCGACGGCGACGGCATTCGCGACGTGATCCTCGGCACGGGCACGGACCTCCACGTCTGGCTCGGCGGTAGCAGCCTGCCGCTGCGGCTGGTGTCCGGCCGCTCGGATCGCGTCTTCCTCGACGCCTCACTCGCCGGCGCCGAGCTGACCCGCGCCTGGGCGCCCGCCGATCTCGACGGCACCGGCGACGCGGAGCTGCTCCTGGCGAAGCGCCGCCCCGACCCGGCGAGTCCGCTTCCAGTGGACAGCCCACCACCCCCGGCCGAAGCGCTACATGTCTTCGGCGAAGGCTGGCGATCGCGGACCGTGATCAACATGGCCAACGATGAACCCGACGCCATCTGGCAAGATGACGATCTGCAGTTGTGGGGCATGGACGACCTCGACGGTGACGGCTTCGTGGACCTGCTCGTGGGAACCGCCGCGCTTGCCGACACGGCGCATCTGGGCATCCTGCGCGGGCCGCTGATCCGATGAGGATTCGGCGCGGCGCAGAACCAGTCCGTGATAGGAGCGATACGCGCGACGTGCGCGACGTGCTCGACGTGCGCTACGCGCTCGACACGCCGAGCCGAGGCAAGCGCAACAGCGTCGGGCGTGTCGTCACGCCCGTCTTGCTCGCGTGCCTCGCCATGGCCGTCTCGAATGCCGCGGCGCGACATGCGCTGGCGCAGGATCCGGCGGACAGCCGCTATCCCGGTGTCGTCGTGCCCGTCGATTCCGAGGTGGCCCAGTACGCGCTGCGGGCCGTCGAGGATCTCACGGCGGATGGAGCGCCCGACCTATTGCTGCAGGCTGTCGCGCGGCCCCATTCCGCGGTCTCGACCCGGTGGCTGGAAGTGCATGAAGGTCCATTTGGAACGGAGAGACCCGTGGTGTGGGGTCGACTCAAGACAACGTTCATATTGAGCCCTGGCGAGGAAGCCTTCGAGGTGACCACGGGCGACATGAATAGTGACGAGTCTTCCGACCTCGTGTTCGCCTTGGCTTCTCGGCGCGGCATCGAGGCGGTGGAGTATCGCAAAGTCAGCATGATGTTCGGGCGATCGGGCTGGGAGCCGTTCTACTACGTCGGGGAGGCATCGCGTGGTGATCGCAAGCTGGAGTGGCTAGTTCCGCTCCAAGAAGGTACCGAACGCAGCGCCGCTTCGCGCCTGACAGTACGCCTCGCGGATCTCAACGCGGACGGCCACGTCGATCTGATCGTCGCCGCGGATCCGCCACCTCCTCCTGCCCGCCGCTCGCTGGAGCCGGGTTTAGAGAGCACAGAGCAGAGCGAGATCGGCATCATGTTCGGTGACGATGAATGGCTGTTCTGGCAAGCCGGGGATCCCTCAATTGGACTCGAGGCAGGCTGGGTCGATCGCGGCCCGTTCCGCGTCGATGTGCTCATCACGGGGCTCGGGCGCTGCGCCGCGAGCCTGGGCGATGTCGCCGACGTCACGGGAGACGGTCGTCCCGAGCTCCTCGTCCGCCGCTGCGCCGGCGGTGGCGTGCCCGACGTTCCCGACATCGTGCTCGGTAGGCAAGACTGGCCGGATCGCATCGTCGTGGACGATGAGTTTGCGCCTCGCCCGGGCCCCGAACCGGGCTCCGATGCGGCTGCCGGAGCGACTGCTGGAGTACGCGCCGGTAGCGCAGATGGTGCTGCGATCGCCGCAAGCCCGTCCATCGCTACGTCCATCGATCCGATCGATTCGGGCTTCGTTAAACGGCGCCCGGCACCGCCCTCGCGCCTGATGGCCGCGCCGCCGCCGCTGCTCGCGCGTGATCTGAGCGGCGACGGTATCGCGGACCTTGTCTTGACGACCGGCTTCGAGATGCACGTGTGGAACGGCGGTCCCGACATCGCCTCGCGTCTCAAGCGCGGACGCTCCGACCGCGTCATCTTGGGTGCCACGTTGGCTGGGGCCGCCCTCAGCGGCTCCTGGGCGCCCGCGGAGCTCGACGGTGAGCCTGGCGCAGAACTACTCCTTGCACGGCGGCGAGTTGTCGAAGGTACGGACTCTACCCAACATCCCGATACGGTGCCCGCGGGGGAGCCCCTGCACATCGTTGCCGATCGCTGGCGGACGCGGAGCGTGATCGATCTGCGGCACGATCCGGCTCGCACCATCTGGCGGCACGAAGGCTTCCACCTGGCGGGAATTCATGACCTGGACGGAGACGGGGTGCAGGACGTGTTGGTCGCCTCGCATCCGCAGGACTCCGTGGGGCTGATCGGCATTCTGCACGGGCCGATTGTGCGTTGAACACGGTTCCGCGGACGTGGATCAGAAGTACGAGCAATCCTCATCGTCGCAAGTTTGTTATACTGGTAGAAGACCTTCGCCGGAATATGCTGTCCCCGTGGAAAATGGGTTCGACCCCCGCCGTCCCCCTTGGGACGTCCGCTGCGTCAAACTACATGCCACGCGCACTTTGCGGCGAATGGCAGGGGTGTCCACCGAACGACGCGAATTGCGTCCGAACAATACGGAGGTTAGGGACCATGCGTTGGACCCAACGAGGGCTTGCGCTGCTAGCCGTGGCCATGCTACTGGCCGTATCGGCCCAGGCAGCGATGGCCGAGACCACGCGGGTAGACCGCGAATTCGACACCGTCATCCAACTCGACGAGAACATCGCCAAGTACGGCGCCGTCGGTGTGGGTGACTTCAACGGAGATGGCTACGACGACGTGCTTTTCCAAGCCGTCCTCCTGCCCGTGACCTCCACATCGACAAGGTGGGTTGAGATGTTGCTCGGCCCCTTCGACGATGACGCGGAGGGCACGTTCTACTATCCGGCCGTGACGTTCAATCTCAGTCGCGGCAACCGGACGGCATCCATTGCCGTCGCGGACATCAACGGGGACGGGATGGATGACATCACGTTCGCGGAGTCGTCGCGCAAGGGAATCGACTTGATCGAGCATCAGAAGGTCTCGATGCTCTTCGGTCGCACCGAGTGGGAACCGTACTTCTACATCGGCGAAGCCAGCCGCGGTGACCGCAAGCTTGACCGCCGTGTTCCGCTGCCCGAGGGCATGGACACCACGGTTGCCTCGGTTCTGACCATCGAGTGGGCTGATCTGAACCATGACGGTCATCTCGACCTGATCATGGCCGCGGACCCGCCGGACATCGCGTTCCTCACGGCCCCCGTGGGCACCGCGCGCACCATCAGCCGCTCCATCCGCGAAGGCAACAGCCGCATCGCCGTCATGTACGGCGACAGCGAGTGGCTCTTCTGGGAGGATGCGGACGAGGAGTTGGACCGCCCAGCTGGTTGGGTGGATCGCGGTCCGTTCCGCGATGACGCGCTTGTCGAGGGCCTCGGCCAATGCGAGCGCAGCTTGGTCGGCGTCGGCGACGTCAGCGGTGACGGCCTGAGCGACCTGGTCACGCGCCGCTGCGCGAGCGACGGCGTGCCGGACCAGCTTGGCTACGTGGAAGGTAAGCAGGACGGCTTGCGCGGTCCGCTCGCCGTACGTGGCGCGATCCCGGATCGCCCGCCGCCCGACCCGGGCCAGCCGCGTCGCCCACCGCCGGTTGCGGGCTACTATCGCCCCCCCGATGCCGTCATCCCGAGCACGCTCTTCGAGCGCGTGCCCAGCGCCCTCATCGAAGATTTCAACGATGATGACGTTGCGGACGTCGCCTTCGAGTTCTCGGACAAGACCCACATCTTCTTGGGTGGCGAAGGCATCGAGAGCCGGTTGATGGACGGTCGTTCCGATCGCATCCTGATGCGCGCCGGTACCGCCGGTTTGGCCATCAGCCGCACGTGGCAACGCTTTGACGTAGACGGCGACGGCACGCGCGATCTGATGTTCACGCTCATCCCGGAAGACCGGCTGGACGATCCGTTCAACCAGCAGGCTCCGTCCCGCGGCAACACACCGTCCGCGGAGTTTGAGCCGATTCACCTGTTCACGACGGCCGACACGGTTCAGCGCTCGGTGCTGGACCTGTCCCGTGTGCCCGCCAACCACGTTTGGGACGCCGATCCCTCGATTCAACCTTGGGCCATCGGCGACTTCAACGGGGACGGCATCGAGGACGTGCTCCTCGGCTCGCACCCGGGCATCGACCGGGAGTCGCGGTTCCCCGTGCTCTTCGGTCCGTTCGTCCAGTAACCACTCTTCACACCGGACGTACGCGGCGCCGGACACCCCAATCTACCGGCAGCAGTACGAGCACGAACACGAACACAATCAGCCCCCCGTCCGTGAAGGACGGGGGGTTGTTCGTTGGGCAGGTTGATGGTCCGGTCGGCCAAGCTGGAACTACACCCATCCCCAGACCTCTCCTCTCGACGTCGTAGCCTGCGACGCACCCACTTCTCGGAGGCGATAGCGATCATGCACCGTCGGTGGCTACCACTTCGACGACGATCACCGCCCGTTCGAGCGGGCACGGCCCCGTGTGTGCTTGCGGCGTTCGTGTGCCTCGCCGCCACGACCGCACTCGTCCGTGCTGTCGGCGCCGCGCCCTCACGGGCGACTGTCGATTCGAGCGAGGCGTTGCGACGTAGCTCAGCGGCGCGCACCACGAGCCAATCCGCGGACCACCACCTCCGCATCGTCCAAGAACTCGGCGGCATCGTTGCTGCGACCGCCGCGGACGGCGACCGCGCGTATGCGGCGCTTCGCTCGCGGGTCGCGGTGATCGACACGACCGCGGATCCGGATGCGGCGCTGCTTGGCATGTCCGCGCCGCTCGGGACCACGATTCACGCGCTGGCCGTACGCGACGGAATTGTCGTGGTGGCCGCAAACGATCTCATCGTGCTCGATGCCCGCGATCCGAACTTCATTCGTGAACTTGGGCGCGCGAGCAATCGCGGTATCCGTGCACGGGGGGCCACATGGGTGGGCGACCAGGTATGGCTGCGCGACGATCAGTCGCGGCTCGTACGCTTCTCGATCGCGCTTCCGGAACGCCCGCGTCGCTTGCAGGACTGGACGGACGAAACCGACGCGGCCCCTCGTGGGGAGATCGCCTTTGTCTCGTCACTGGGGGACGGACGTGTCGCCATCCTTCAGCTGTCTCCCCGCGGCAACCGCTTCGTCAAGCTGCGCATTCTTGCCGCACGTAGCGATGGCAACGTGGACGAACTAGATTCCAGCACGCTCAACTTCCAGCCCCTGGGCATGGCCTACCGCTACGGCGAGCTCGTCTTGGGACAGGATCCCGGCAAAGCCGCATTCGTGCCGGTCGACGAGGCGGGCCGGCTCGGTCCACGGCGCGAGGTTGACCTAGGATTCCTCGCTCCTCGGGCTAGCGGATTCGGCATCGTGGGCGAGTGGGCCTGGTTCTTGACGCTCTTTCCGCCCAGCATACGGATGGCAAACCTGGAAGATCGGAGCCGGCCCGTGGTCAACATGCCCCTACCGGAGGCGGCTTCCTTCGCCCACAACCTGCTTCCGGTCGGGGACCGGATCTGGATGTCGATGGAGTCCGAGTCAATGTGGATCGACCCGGCGCGGGGCGCGACGCGCGGCCCTGCGCTGGCAACGTCGGCCCTGCGCGAGGTCGAGCCCGGTGCGGTTGGCCCTTGGGCTGTGGATTGGCAGGGGAGGCTCGTTCACGTGAAATCCAACGCGAGCGACGTGTGGCGGCTGGCTCCCATCAACCGGGTGTCCCACGTTCACGCTCCGGGCGAGCAGACCGTGCGCGCATCCGGCGGCTGGCTTCACTACACGGATGCCAAAGGCGTGACCAGCATTCGCCTCGGCGCGCATCAAGAATTGCTCGACGAGTCCTTCAAGCGTGTGCCCAGCCAGCTAGAGCCCTCGACCCAGAGCCTGCTCGATGTCGAGCCCGGTCGCGTGGTTGCTCTTCGCGTCGCACAGACTCGCCCGGCTGAGAGCACCCTGGTCATCCACGGCGTCGAGTCGCCGCACGTGGTTCCCACGGAGCCCATCGATCCTGTCGCAGAATGGGGAGTCTCTCTAGACTCGGCCGTGCTCAACGGAGACGAGATCTGGTTCACCGGACGGCTCGGGCCGAGCTTCATGCTGCGCGGCGCGGAACTGGATTGGGGCGGCCCCGGGAGATTCATCGGCAACGCGTTGTTCTTTCGTGCTGCTACCCAACTCCATGACATCGACGAAGGCATCCTCGTGGCCAGCACGGCCAACCGCATCATGCTTCTATCACTCCGCGATCTACCCGAGCCCCGCCTTCTCGAAGAGATCGAATTCCCGGGCACCATCGGCCCCGTCGCACGGGACGGAGATCGCCTGGCGATCTCGTGGTTGAGCGCACAGGGCGGTGGGCTGAGCGTCATCGACATCGCCTTCCCGGACCGACCGGAAGTGCTCGCGGAAACCCATTTGGGCGCGATGCCTTTGGACGTCGCCATCTCCCAAGACCGTATCTGGATCGCGGACACGGCGCTCACCGCTTTCGCGCTGGAGCCCGTCGAGGAGCCGACCGCGGCTCCCACGACCCCAACGGCCACAAATTCGCCTGGTTCGACCCTACCGGCAACCTCCACCGCGACACCCACAGGCACTTCCACCGCGACGCCGACGCCAACACCGCCAGACGCGACGCCGACCGCACCACCGTTCCAGGAATCGCACCGCGCTTTCATCCCGTGGCTCGCGCGGTGACGGTCGAGAACGAACGGCGCGCGCCGACGAAGGGGCGATCGGCGCGGCTGAGGCCGCACGCGTCGCGCATGGCGGCTCTTGTGGGTGCCGCGATCGCCTGCGGCGCGAGCACGGCCTCCCAGACATCGTCGAATGTCGTCGCGGTGAGGCCTCCACACGTCGCGGCCCCACCCGACGCCACCGACCGACCCGGTTCCCTTCTCCCTCCAGCGATGGCGCACCAATTCCGTCCTGCCGTCCAGTCACCCAGCCACCACCTTCGCGTCGCACATGAAGTCGGCGGCGTCGTGACCGTGCCGGTCGCGGAAGGCGAGCGCGTGTATGCCGCTCTGCACTCCCGCATTGTCGTGATCGACGCGCACGCGGCACCGGGGGACGGACCGTCCGGCTTATCGGCTCCGCTGGGTACGGCGATCGACACCTTGGCCGTGCGTGAAGGCATCGTAGTCGCGGGCACACACGATCTTGTCGTGCTCGACGCGCGCGATCCGCGGAAGATCCGAGAGATGGGCCGCGTCGCGCTGCCCGGCATTCGATCCCAAGCCTCCGCTTGGGTCGGCGACGAGGTCTGGTTGTTGGACGGACGGCAGCGCATCGTGCGCTTCGACGTGTCGCGGCCAGAAGACCCCCGACGCTTGCCGGATTGGGAGGACGGTGTGGGCGGGGAGGATCGCGGCGACATCCGATTTCTTGCGGACCTCAGCGACGGCCTGGCGGCCATCATTCAACCCAGTCGAAACACCGCCGGCCTGTGGGTCTTACGCACGCTTGTCACGCAGGAAGGTGGTGTCCCGGTTCTCGGCGACGAAGTGTGGTTGGGCTTCGCGCCCCTGGGCATGGTGGTCCGGCCCGGCGCGATCGATATCGGACAGGCAGATGGAATCGTTCGATCCGTGTCTTTCGATACATCGGGTGCACTTGGCGTTCATGAAGCCGAGGCCACAGACATGCCGGCCAACACCTATCACAGCTTCGGGGCTATCGGTGACGGCTACTGGTTCCTCACCCAACACGCCACGATGATTCAAATGAGTCGCCCCGGTATGCCGTCCCAAGCCCACCCAATCCCTTCACGCGAGTACGTTCTACCTGTCGCCGTGACCGTAGGATCGAGAGTTTGGGTCTCCGGCGGCTCTTCGTCGTACTGGGTCGAGTTCGAGAACGGCTCCACCACCGGCCCGGCGCTGGGCGTAGCCACGTTGCACGAGGTAGAGCCCGGGATAGACGGCCCGTGGGCCATGGACCGGAATGGCGATCTGATGAGAGCGGAGTCCACCGACGGCGACGATTGGCGGCTCATTGCAATCGATCACAACGTGCGTATTGAACATCCCGCGTACGACATGATTCGTACCGGCGATGGCTACGTGCACACGCTTCAGCCGGGCGGAGTAGAGAGCCTCCGCTTTGGGCGTGACGGCACCTTGGAACGGTTGCTGTTCGCGGACGTGCCCGGACCGATCGAGAGATCGACGTTGCGGCTGTTGAACGCGGAGCCGAACCGAGTGCTTGCCTGGCGGAACGTGTGGTCGCAACCCGCTCAAAGTACACTCGTCGTTCACGAGGTCAGCACGCCTTCGTTTGAGCCGCAGATCATTTATCCTGCCCGCGAATGGGGTCTGTCGATCGTCGACGCCGCCATGGAACGGGCTCATATCTGGCTCCTGCACGGACCAGCGGGCGGCATGATGCTCCAGGCTGCCCAACTAACATTCGAGGGTGACAGCGACCTCGTGGGCGAAGCCCTCCCCGTGCCCGTCGGCACCATCCTTCATGGTGCGTACCGCGATGTCGTTGTAGCCGGTGCCGGTCGTCGTGTGCTGCTCTTCGCAAGCGAGGCACGAGCGCTGCCGCAACTCGCTTCCGAAGTCGAGCTGCCTGGCGTGGTCCGTCGGGTTGCCCGCTGGGCGAACCGCCTCGCGATCGTGTGGACAAGCGAGACCGGCGGCGGGCTCACGGTCGTGGACATCGCCCGACGCGAGCACCCTGCGATTCTCGCGGAGGCCGACCTCGGTAGTGCTGCCTCCGACGTGGCGTTTGCCAACGGCTACATATGGAGCGTGGACCGTGCACTCACCGCGTACGAACTCGTCCCGGCCGACGGACAAACGCCCGACCCGGGCCGAACGGCACAGGCCTTCCTGCCCCACGCCAGCCGGTGAAGGCGGGACAACAAACCCCCAGGGTTAGTTTGCTCATCGATGCCGCACACCGTCGTGCGCCGGCGATTGCGTAGTCCGCGAGCTCCGCGCTGTCAACCTGATTTCGCATGGCCCTGAGCGACGGGCGGGTCGACATAGCTCCACACGTACCGGGCGCGCACCACCTGCTGACGGCTACCGCGCTTGCGGCTATCCGTAGTCTTGCTACGCGAGTCCCGATCATCCGTGGGGCGTCCGGGTGCTGCAGTTCGGTGATCCGAACACCGTCACCGAACGCCGTCACCGAACGCGCGAGGATCGCCATGGGAAACCGACCTACCAATGACGAATTCAACGAGCTGGTCGTCTTGCTTGAAGACGTGCCCATGATGGCGACCCCGGCTGGACGCCAGCGCTTGTTGCTGTGGGCGCTCGCCGAGTTCGCACCGGACCCAAGCCTAGCCGCGGAGCTCGCAGAGCAAGGCGGGCCCCGCGCCGCGGCCATGGCCATCGTGCACGAGTTGGCTTTACTTGGAACCCTCGTGCCGTTCCTTCGCTACGTCGCCGAAGACCTGGCTCCAGGGCGCGCCTACGCGATGGGCAAGATAGCCGACCGGCTCGAGGCTCCGCCTACGGAGGCCGGGGAGGTTCCGGAGGATGGGGGACCGCGCGCGTTCAGGGTCGACGTGACGCAGGCCTCCCGTCAGACAATGAGCCGTATGCTATCCCCCCCGTTCGGGCCAATGGACGGGCCGCTCGGCGACTACTGTTGGCCGCCTCTGTTGCCGATTCGGGCCGGCGTGTATCCAATCGGTGCGCGCGACCTTAGCGTGAACGAGCGTCCCGTGCATCGGGTGCGTCTTGGGGCCTTCGCCATCGGGGTCTTCCCTGTGACGAACCTCGAATTCAGGGCCTTCGTCGCGGCCGGCGGGTACCGGGACGAACAATGGTGGACCCGACCCGGAGGCATCTCTTGGCTTCGCGGAGAACGTGAGTCGGTGGCCGCAGTGCGTGCGCATCTCTTGGCCACCTGGCGGGCCATACCGCGCGACAACGCCGGTTTCCAAGCCTGGGCTAATGCGAAGCGGCTCCATCCTGTCGTGGCCAGTGACTACCAACTACACAGTAGGCTAGCTCCGAAGCAGTTCGAGGCTATCGTAGCCAATTGGTACCCGACGGAGCCGCCGAAAGCCCCTGCATACATGTTGAAGCCGCGATTCCTCGATTCCATGCAGCCCGTCGTGGGCGTCAGTTTGCACGAGGCCGAGGCGTACGTGCGCTGGCTCTCCGCGCGGAGTGGTTACGCCTTTCACCTGCCCTCCGAGATCCAATGGGAAGCCGCCGCACGAGGCGAGGACGGGCGCCTGTACCCGCATGGCTATGCGTGCCAAAGACAGCATGCCAACACACGGGTCGGCAATGTCGGTCACCCGTCTCCCGTAGGCGGATTCCCTGCCGGCGCCACGCCGGAGGGCGTGCACGATCTGGCAGGCAACGTCTGGGAGTGGACGCGCAGTCTATGGGGCCCCGATCTCGCGCGCGCCGAGCACCCCTACCCGTACGCCCCCCTCGAACCACTTCGGGAAGACGTGCTCGCGCCCCCGCACGTCGCGCGCGTAACCAAAGGGGGCTCGTGGCTCGACGATCCGTACTTCGCCCGATCTTCGACGCGCAAGCCTCAACTGCCCGCTCGCCGCAACTCCAGGATCGGCTTCCGCGTGGCGATGCACATCGAGCACGGCTCTTCCACACACTACCGATGGGCGTGGTCCAACGAGAAGGCCCACAAGTCCGCAGCCATCCCCTACCCAAGGCGCCGCGCCGGCGACTTCTTCCCGCAGACGTTCGGTTGATGGACGTTGCGCCGAATTCCAGCCCCAGCTAAGCCCCAAACGTGGAACCGGGTCACTCGCGTTCAGGCGGAACGAGGGTAAGCTGCCCGAGTCCACGATCCCCCTCGCCTCCCTCAGCCCAAAGGGGCCGTCTCCCTACAAAAGCGAAGGGGGGCGGGGTGCCCGGAGCCCAGGAGCTCGAAGGCCTGCGATCGTGGCGGCTTTTCGGGCACACGTGGGACTACCCCGCGCGGAAGGCGCTCCTGCTCCTTCACGGGCCCACTCCCACCACGGCGCCTTCCGCGCGGGGCCGCCTAGCTCCTGGGCGGAGGGTACCCCGCACCCCGTAGCGCTCGCCCAAGACCTCGCGAACCTGACCGTTGGGCGTAGTGGCCTTCTGCCTCTCGACCGCACTAGGCGATTCCAGATGGCGAGGGTAGGAGTGTGCCTTCCCCGCAAAGCGTCGCCACGGGTCCGAGAGCTTCGAACCTAGTCCGTGCGATTCCGGTCGATCCAACGAGCCGTATCTACCTGCCCACAACAACAAACACAACCGCGAGACGGGATGGCCGGAGGTCGGCGGGTGGCCACCCGTCCCGCGGTTGCGGGGATGCTGCGCTGCGTGCTGCGTATCGTGCTGCCGGCACGTGGATCGCGATGCTGCGTCGTCGCTGCGACCATCTTCGCGACCGTTTGCTGCGCGCGCCGTGTGTTCCGTGTGTTGCTTTGAGAAGGTGTTCTTGATACCGGGCCGAGTTGTTTTCCGTGTCTCGCTGCCCGGTCGCTGCGACCTGCGCCTGCAACTGCAACTGCAACTGCGTTCTTCCAGTTCCTACGTGTGCTGCCCCTTAGTCTCACCTTCCGCGATCAACGTCCGCGGTCGTGGCGAGCTGGGCGTGGGGCCGGCCCGGGCACGGGATCCCGGGCCGGCTACGCCCTAGTGTCAGGCGCTACGGGATGGGCTCGGTGCTTACCTGGATGGTCCAGTTGCGGAGCTCGCCGTTGTCGCCGGGGAGGTTGTCGGTGATGCGGAGGGTCCAGTCGTCGCCGGGGTACTCGCCGTCGAAGACGTTGAGGCCGCCGAAGGTGGTG
>JAJCYU010000031.1 GCA_029262755.1 Anaerolineae bacterium | reverse complement strand
GTGCGCGAGACGGCCGGCTCGACGTCGAACGAACGCCGGCTGGGTGCCAGGACCTCGCGATCGCTACGAACACGGATAGTCCCACCGGGGCCGCGACGGGACATGTCCACCTTGGGTATCGCCGGGACGGTGTCCGCCGTGCTGTTTGCGCCCCTCGGTCTGTACTTCCTGCGCCATCCCTGGTTGTTCAGCGGCCACGCCTCCGATGTCTCCTTGGCCGCGGTCGCGGCGCGGGACTTTGATGGCAGCCTCGGGCGCGCGCTGTGGGCGCAGATCACGGCCGTGGCGGGCATGTTCTTCGTGGCGGGGGATCCGTCCACCTTCCACGGGCTGCCCGGACTTCCGGTCTACGATCCGATCACCGCGCTGTGGGCCGTGATCGGGCTCGCGATCCTGGTTAAAACGGTCGTACCGAGACGGGCCGATCCAGCCAAGCCCCGTCCGTGGCTGGAACTCAGCCCGGACGCGGCGGCGCTGTTGCTGCTATGGGCCCTCGTCGGTTTGCTGCCCACCCTGCTCTCGGACCGCCCGCCGAACTTTTCGCGGGCGATCGGGGCGCTGCCCGTGCTGATGACCCTGCCGGCCATTGGGCTTTGCCGCTTCGCGACTCGTTGGGGGATACCGGTGATCGCGCGCCGGTTGCCGGAGGCCGCGATGGCTTGGGCCGGTGTGTGGGCGATCTACCAGACCTTCGTGGTCTTCCCCGCGCTGCCGCAACTGGCCGATAGCTACGACCAGGACAAGGTCGAGATCGTGGCCGCGCTCGCCGCGTTGCCGACGGATGCGGACCGTTTCCTGGCGCCGGTCTGGGCGGAGCAGGCCACGGTCGACTACCTGCTGAACTACACACGGCCGCTTCTTGGCGGGCGCGACGGGAGCGGCGGCGAGGTGCTCGATCTGGCCGATTCGGACGATTGGACACCCGAGCAGTGGCAGGCCTGGGCGGACGGCGGGGAGGACGGGCAATCGGTCGTGGGCGTCGTCGTCGAAGCGGGCGACACGGACGGCCGGGTGGGGGAGCCGGCGCTGCGCGGCCTGGATTGGCGCCGCTCGCTCGTGCTGCCCGGCGACGGGCGCGACGTGCTCCTCGCATGGCCGGCCGACGAAGCGGAGCGCGACGATGTGATGCCCGCGTTCGACCGTCTCGTGGGCGGACTTGCGCCGTGGAACGAGATCCGCGTGAGCGTCGCGCAGGGCGACTCCCTCGTGTTGCCAAGCGACGACGTGAGCCGAATTTGCGGTGACGATCTGCAGGGCGGCGAGCTTCGAATGGTGGACGGCGAGGCCGTGCGGGGCCCCATCTCGGGCTTGCCCGGCCTGCAGAGGCGCATGGGCCTGGAGCTGGCTTGTCTGCCCGATGCTCGTGGACGGATGCGCCTGCTCGTCCTCGGCGTGTCCGGCACCATGGCGGGTGATATGGCTCCGCCGCGCGATGCCCTCTTGGAGCCCGAGATCTTCGTCGCGGCACGCTTCGGCGGAGCGATCGATCTGGTGGGCTACACGGTCGGGGACGCACCGCGGGCTGGTGACGCCGTGCCAATCACCCTCGTTTGGCGAACCGTCGAACCTCTGGATCGCGATTGGACCACGTTCGTCCACCTCGTCGCCGCCGACGGCACCACCTGGGGCCAACAAGACGGCGAGCCGGGCGGCGGCACCTACCCCACCACACGCTGGCGCACGGGCGACATCGTCATCGACCGCTTCACGCCGGTCGTCGACGCGGACGCGAGTGACGCTGACGCGGACGCAGAAGGACGCGCGGACCAGTTGCGTGGCTTGCGACCGGTCATCGGCTGGTACGACCGAACCACGGGCGAACGCATGCGCGTCGGCGAACAGGACGCGCTGCCACTGCGCGAGCTCTGGTCGAGCGTTCCCCTGCCGAGCGGCGGCGACGACGAAACACCGTGAGACGCGAGGGACGGTCGGAGGGCGGGCGACGGGGCGCGCGGGCGTGGGGGGCGCGGTCCGCGGGAGCGAGAATGCAGGCTGCTCGGACGGCGAGGTCGCGCGTGGCGGGCGTGAAGACGCTTGGCGAACGGACGTCGACGGCGCGCGTGGCGGGCGAAGGAACGCCGGTTGCGCATTCGGCGGCTGCTCGGCCGTCGGTAGCACGATCGCCAGGTGCGCGATGGGCCTCTGAACGAACGTGTACCGCGGTGAAGCCGAGATGATGGGTCGCGCTGCGAGATCGTCAGGAGCGCCGCGGCCGATGTTGTCGCGCCGCACGGAACTCGTACTGCTGCTCGTCATTCTCGCCATCGCCCTGGGGCTGCGTCTGTGGCGGCTAGGCGAGGTCCCGCCGGGCCTGCACGTGGACGAGGCGCACAACGGCGTCGACGCTTTGCGTATCCTCGGCGGCTGGCGGCCGCTCTATCTCCCGGGCAACGACGGGCGCGAGGCGCTCTTCAGCTACGTGCAAGCGCTCACGATCGGGGGCTTCGGCCCGACGCCCGCCGGGCTGCGGCTCGCGTCCGCGCTGCTCGGGACAGCGGGCGTGGCGGCGGCGTGGGCGTGGGTTCGCTGCCTGCCGTTGGGTGAACTCGGGCGCGTCGGATGGGGTGGTAAGGGTGCGGTGGGGGCTCGAAGTGCGTTGGGCGTGACGAGCACCGTGGATCCGGCGGGCGCATCGTCGCCGGCCTACGTGGAACCCGGCGGCGCATCGACTTCCGCGGCGCGCCTGGTCGCGTTGGCGACCGCGTTCGCGACGGCGACGACGTACTGGCATCTGCACTTCAGCCGTATCGGTATTCGCGGAATCATCCTGCCGCTCGTGGCGTCCCTGGCCGCCTGGGCCTTGTGGCGGGCGCTGCGCGGACCGCGGGATGCGATCGTCGCGTGGATGATCGTCGGCGCGGCGTATGCGCTTGGTGTCTACGCGCATCCCGCCGGTCGTCTCCTCGGGCTGGTGCCGGTCGTGCCGCTGGCGTGGCTTGCGTGGCGGCACCGTGGGACGAGGTGGCGACGCCGTGAATCGAGATGGCGCGACGGCGGTGGTCGCGACGGCGCGACAGGGGGTCCAATCGACCCTGTTGCCTCCGGTCGGGGCGCGTCCGAACGGGCCGCGTCCGAT
>JAJCYU010000030.1 GCA_029262755.1 Anaerolineae bacterium | reverse complement strand
CGGTTGGAGAGACAAGCTGGCGCAGGACTACCGCCTCCATGCCATAATCCAGGCATGCGAAGCGCGTCTCGATGCGCTGCTACCGCGTTGCCCGGAGCGTCGTGACCTGGTCCACGGCGACCTGCTCCATCAGAACGTGCTGATCAGCGAAGACGCCTCGCGTGTGACCGCGGTCTTCTCGTGGAAGTGCTCCGTGCGCGGCGACTTCCTCTTCGACGTCGCTTGGTGCACGCACTGGGGCCCGTGGCACCCAGGAATCGCGGCCGCCGACCTCTGGCGCCGGACACTCGAGGCGCCCGACCTGCGTCCGGACGATCTCGCCGACGCGGCCCTGCGGCATCACTGCTACGAGCTCCAGATCGCCGCCTCGCACTTTGGCTGGAACCTCTGGACCGGCAACGAAATGGACCTGGAGGCAGTGGCTGCGCGCGCGGAGGAGATTCTAGAACGGGGGCCGCGTTGATCACGGTACGTTGGCTCACGCTATGTTGGCACACAGGGCGAGCGCAATCCGCCAACCACGCAATACCTGATTCCATGGAATGATCCAGAAACCCACCAGTCCGCTCGCCAGTGAGTCCTTCACCCGTCCTCGCGATATGGCCATTGATCGTCGTTGTCGGCTCAGAAACCACTCGTGTTTAGTCAACATCCTCAAGGCCATGCAGGGCTTTGAAACGCGCTACCTCAGGCATCACTTTCTCGCGCAGGACAGAGTTGGCCGCGGACATCTCGCGTCCGCCCGCCTCGAACTCACTCGGATCAAGATTGTCGATACCGTTGGCAAAGCTCGTCACCGACGCCGAGAGGTGCCGAGCCATCTCCTCTAGCGCCGCCTGAAGAACCGTGGCCGACTCAGGCACATCATCGCGGTTGATGATGGCCTCCGCCGAGCCGCCCATGAAACCGAGGCCGACCGCCATCCTGAGCTTCCAGTCCTCGTCGAGAATGACGGTGGGATCCTCTCCTGCAAGACCCAGTTGCTCCCCGGCAGCAGTGGAGACTTCGCCGATGCTGCCGAGGTTGGAACCGACGAACTTCCAGTATTCCTCGATCGACGCGCGATCCGGGTCCTCGGTAGGGGCGAGTGCGGTCATCGCGGCAACCGCATCCGCTGTCGCAGTCGAATCGGCTTGGCTTTGCGCTGCTTCGAATTCCTCAGTCGCCACCTCTGCTGTCTCTTCGGCGGCACTCTGCGTCCCGCGTACCTCCTCTGTGGCTTCTCGATTCTCGACGCGAGCAGTAGCCGTTGCATTCTGCTCGTCTTTGACCGACTGAGGTGTCGCAATCCACATCGCGATCGAACAGATTCCGCAGAGCATCCAGATTCCACTCAGTACGACGGTCTTCCCGATGCAGCCGTTGGCCCAAACTTGCCGGACTTTGCTCAGGAAACTCCGGAGTTTGTCGATCCCTTTGTTTATGTCCACGTTCTCACCCTTTGCATTGGAGGTGGGTTGGCGTTGATTGCGACAGGCACCGGAATGATCGGCGGCGACTGTTGCAACTACGGCAACAAGCTGCGCATTGGGCGAGGTCCAAACTCGATCTCCAAGCTAACGCTGACGTCTGCCTGGTGCTGTTTACGGGAACCTAGTTGTGTGTGATCGTAGTGAAGAGAGCGTTGCCCCTCACCCCCCGTACATCCGCGCCAGCGCCCTGGCCTCCTCCGCAAGATCCTCGCGCATCGCCTCCGGCGCCACCACCTCTACCTCGCCGCCCCAGCCGCGCACCCACGGCAGCATCTCCTGCCACTCGCTGACCCGAGCGCGCCACTCGAGCGAGCCGTCTGGGAGGTGTTCGACCACCTCCGAGGGGTGCCATTGGGTCTCGTGCACGCGCTTCGCCACGGCGGGGGAGAAGCGGAGGATCACCTCGGTCACCGCGTCGTCCACGGTGAACCAGATACCCCATGCGTCCATGAGAAAGGTGCGAGCATCGAAGTCTTTCGGCACCTCGTAGCGCTCCTCCTCCAGGAGGTCGCAGGCGCGGATGCGCTCGAGCTTCAGGGTGCGCAGCGCGTCCCGCTCGCGCACCCAGCCGATGGCGTAGGTGGTGCGGCCGACGGCATAGGGCTCGATGAAGCGCGGCTCGAAGGTGAAGCGACGTTCGCGCCCGTCGCCGGCCACGTACTCGAGGCGCACGGGAATCCCCTGCGACCACCCCGTGGTGATCGTTTCGAGCGTACGGAGGTAGTTGCGATTCACACGCAGCCCGCCGGCGTCCAGGGCATCGGCCGATTGCATCAGATGCCGAGCCACCAGGGGTGCGCAGGGTTTGAGCGCCCGGCCCAACTTGCGCAAAGCGGCCGCGGCATGCGGGTTGTGCTTGTCCAACCGGGTGGCCATGAGGCGGGTGGCCAAATGCACGGCCATGCTCTCGTGAATGGTGAAGCGCACCTCGGTCAAGTAATCGTCGCGGTTGATACCCAGGCGGCCCTCGTCGCTCTCCCAGATGGGCAGACGCCGGCATAGCTCCTCGATGTCCCGTCCGGCCGTCGAGCGATGCACGCCCAGCCGCCGGGCGATGTCCGCCTTGCGGATACCGCGCGTGTTGGAGAGGAGCAGCTGCTCGATGTGATTTAGGCGTTCGGCTTTCGATGTGGAACGGGACATCTCGAAGCTCCTGGCCGGGTTGGGGCGTGAAAGGAGGGCGCGCCGGAGCATGGTATAGGCGCGATGTTGCATCGCCGGCAACCGCGTGGGACGTCGATGGTGGCAGAAATGCACGTACGCGTGGGAAGAGGCGGCGGAGCTCGGGCATATACATCGTTCTCGCGTTCGTCAGCCTCGCGCTCGACATCACGGAGCGGCGCGGGGCTTTCCCGGCCTTGCTCGCCTGCCCGTTGAACCTGTTGCGGGGGCGGCCGTGGTAGCGGGGCGATCGCTCGAGGAGCGGTTGCGGAGCGCGGTCAGCCGCTGCGGACGCTACCGCTCGGGAAAGGGCACGACTTGGTACTCAACCTCGCAGGGCGGGCCGAAGGCGTAGGCCAGCCGTCGCTGGGTGAGGTCCGCGGCGGCGCTCCAGAGCGTGGCGCCCATCTCGCCGTGGTTGCAGACCGGCGCGTCGTGATCGCGGAGCGCGTCGCGGACCGGGGCGAGCGCGTCGGAGTCGCGGGCCGGGACGATCGTGCGACCAACGGGCGCTTGCGAAGCGCTCGCAGACGTACCCTCCCCGCCATCCTGCGAGCCATCCTCGCCGCCCGGCGCCGTCGACAGCCGCGCCAACCTCCGCCGCGAATGCGTCAGCGAGCGACGTCCCTGCTTCGACGCGAGCGCTCCATGCCGATAGTGGTTCGTCATCGCGAGGGCGCGGTGGCTGCGGCGGGCGCGGACCGCTTCGCCGGGGTAGCACTCCAGGCCGACGAAGGTGCCGCCGGGGTCGGCGACCAGGTAGTTGAAGGGCGCAAGGTGGGGGAGGCCGCCGATGAGGCGGGCAGCGTCCGCGGCGGTGTCGGTCAGCTCCAGGGCGAGGCGAGGGATGAGGTGGTAGGGCACGCCGGGTGCATAGCGCGGCGGGCGGTCCGCCATCACCTTGTGCAGCGCAACGAAGAGGCCGGCGCTGTTCACGCCGTCGTAACGGCCGCCGACCAGGCCGCCGCACATGCCCACGTGGGCGTGGCCGGCGGCCGGCTGCGTGCGGAGCAGGTCGCGCGTGGGGCTCTTGGCATGGAAGTCGTAGTTGCGGCCCACCACCACGCGGTCGTCCGGCAGCCGCCAGGCGAAGGAGCTGCAACCGTGGGGCAGGGCGCTGGCCCGGACGAAGAGACCCTCGGTCTCGGGCATCCCGTGCGAGGCCGCAAAGGCGCAGAGCTCCTCCCACAAGGGCTCGTGAACATCGCGCACGAGTCGGGCGCAGGCGTCCAGAAAGCCGGGCTCGCGCTCCCACGCCCAACGGCGAAATGGCGGAAGGTAGGGCGCCAGGAGGCGGGCCTGGGCCCTGCCCATCGACCGCGGGCCGCCGCGGAGGTGGATGCGACGATAGCGTGGCGGCGCAGGGTCCGCGGGTGGGGAAGCCATGGGGAGATTCTAGCTCGGCGGGCAAGGGTCCGTGCGGGTGCATCGCCAACGACGCCGATGTGAGACTTTGGATGCGGAACGGAGGGGCCGCGCTTTTCCGCGACCGAAGGGCACCCACCGAGGACCTGCGTTGCCGGCCCCGATCGGAGCCGAACCGTTCCCATGCCGAAACATCCGCTCCCGCTCTGCCGTCCGACCCACAAGCGCCCACCGCGCCGGTAGCGCGCCGGATGCACCCGACACGCATCCGGGCGCCGGTGGCGTGCACGGGCCGTCAGACCCCGCCAGACCATGAGGGAGCCGCTATGCGCCGCTCGGCGATCCTGCTTGCCGCAATCTCCAGTCTTCTTGCCATTCCCGCGCGGGCCGCCCCCGCCGCCGCACAGCACGAGGATCAGCGCGCGCCGTCGCACCGTCTCGCGCTCCAGGCCGCGGCCGACGCGCTGGAGGCGGACCTGGCCGAGCGTGACGTGCCGGGAACGATTCTCGTGGCGTTGGACCGTGACGGCGTGCTGCTCGAGGAAGGCTACGGCTACGCGGACGTGGAGGAGGAAGCGGCCGTCGATCCGCGCAGCACCATCTTCCGGGTGGCTTCCGTGTCCAAAACCTTCACCGCGTTGGCCGCGCTGCAGGAGGTGGAGCGCGGTGGCCTGTCGCTGGAGCGGGACATCGGCGCCGACCTTCCGGACGGCTTTCTGGACCGGCGCGTGGCGGGCGATCTCACGTTGCATCATCTGCTGACGCACACGGCCGGCCTGGATCGACGCAGCTATGGGAGCCGCGCCGCCTCGCCCGCGGCGGTGGAACCGTTGGGCCGACATTTGGCCCATGCCTTGCCCCCCGTCGTCCGCACGCCGGGCGGGGCCTTCGTCTACGACAACTACGGCTACACGCTCGCTGGTCACCTGGTGGAGCAGAGCAGCGGCGAGGACTTTGGGGCTCACGTGGCGCGGACCATCTTCGAGCCGCTGGGGATGACGCGATCGAGCTTCGATCTGCTCGGTCAAGCCTCGGACCTGGCCACCGGCTACGTGGAGGGGCGCGCCATCGGGCCGGAGCCGTCGCACACCGCGCCGGCGGGCCGGATGACCACCACAGGCGCGGACATGACGCGCTTCCTGACCGCGCTGTTGCGCGAAGGTCGGATCGAAGGCCGGCAGGTGCTGAGCGCCCGCGTCCTACGCCGGATGATGCAGCCCCAACACCGCAACGCACCCGGACTGCCCACCGCCTACGGCTACGGTCTGTGGATCCACGAGCGGGACGGGGGCACGCCCCGCTCCCTTCGCCACAGCGGCGACATGCGCGGCTGGTCCGCCCGCTTCGAGATCTTGCCCGACGAGGGGCTCGCCTTCTTCCTGGCCTCCAATGACGCGGAGGGCGCCGGCGCGCACGCGGCCTTCGCGCAGACGCTGATCGCGCGGCTGGCCACCGCGCCCGAGGCTGAGGCGGAGGGAACCGGGCCTTTCGAGCCCCTTTCGGACCACGGTGCCTACGTCGGCGACTACCTCTACGGCGGGGTGCCTTCGTTTACCTTCGATCGCTTCTTCACCCTGATGGAAGGCGCCGAGGAGGTGCGGTTGGGTCCGGAGGGCCTCCTGCTCGTGGACGGAGATCCCTACGTGGAAGTGCGACCGGCGCACTTTCGCCGGCTCCGCGAGGCGGCACCGCGACTGGCCTTCGCCGCGGACCCGCTCATGGGCGGCGTGAGCCTGCGCACGGCGTCGCGCACGTACTTCCGCAGCACGGACCCCGTGCCGCCGCGCACCCAACGCAGTGCGTTCCTCCTGGCCCTAGGCGTGATGGCGCTGTCGGTGGTGTATTGGGCGGCGCAAGGGCTGCGGTCGATCCGGCGAGGACGACCGCCCGGGCGGCCGGGCGTTCGTGCCTGGGCCGCGCTCTGCGCCCTCTCCTTCCTGGCCTTTCTGCTCGGCATGGCGATCACGACGGCGACAGGAAGCCTGGAGTCAGGCGTGCCCGCAACCGTGCGCGCTGCGCTCGTGCTGGCCACCTTCGGCGCGATCCTCGCCCTGTGCCTCCCCGGCCTCTGCGCGCACGCCTTCGCCCATGCCGAGTTGTCTGCCTGGCGCAAGCTGCACCTGTCCGTGTTCTCGCTCGCGGCGCTGACGGCCACGCTGGTGTGCTGGCATTGGAACGCGATCGGCCTGCGGTTCTGAGGCCGGGCTCGACCACGCCGGTCTGGTTCTCCAGCCTCCCCTCCTCGAAGCCGCCCACGTAAGAACGCGCCCCTCTCCGCGCTCCCATGGTGCGTATCCGGCGCCGACTCGGGAGTCCACCATGCCCCACCCAAGCCCTCGTATCATGGACCGCCTGGCCCCCATCGAGGTCCAGTCCCCGGACGGTCGGCACGTCGCCCTCGGCGACCTGATCGCCGACCGCCTGAGCGTGATCGTTTTCGTGCGCCACTTCGGCTGAATGTTTTGCCGACAGCAAGTCGCGCAGTTGCGCGACATCGCGCCCGAGCTTGAGCGCAGGGGGGCACAGGTCATCGTCATCGGGAACGGGACGGCGGCCCACGCGCAGGCCTTCCAAGAGCAAGTGGATGTGCCCTTCGCGCTGTACGTCGATCCGGAACGCCGGGCCTACGCGGCCCTGGGCATGACGCGGCGGATCGCGGCGTCGACCTTCGTCCAGTCCGCGCGTGCCATGCTCCAGGGATACCGTCAGTCCGCGACGCGGGGCGATGCGCACCAGAACGGCGGCGTGCTCGTGATCGACGCCGACGGCGAGACGCGCTTCCTGCACGTCAGCGCGTACTCCGGGGATCATGTCGAGCCGGAGCAGATCGTGGACGCCATCTCGTCGACGGGCGGACCCGATGGCCGAGCCCCGGGGCCGGGTGACGAGCCCCTCGCCGCCGAGGTTTTGCCGGAGGCGCCGACCTCCGTGATCACCTGAGCGTTCGTCGCGGGCTTCGAATAGGGCGTCGGCGGAGCGCAAACAAGCCACACGGCCGCGACCAGAGTGGTCGCGGCCGTGTCTTCTTCAAACACTAGGGCCTTCTCCTTCGCGATCTCTACTACTTGTTCTTTCTCTTCGTCGCCTTCGCCGGCTGCGTGCCGATCCATTCCCATGCCCTATGGAACCAGGGGGCGAGCGCCGCCGGATCGGCGAGCAAGTCGGCCGGCACGGAGACGTAGCCGCGCATGACGCTGCCGTAGGCCATTACCGGCCCGCTCTCATATTCGGACTGGAACTGCTCGCCCAGTTCCTTGGACATGCGCAGGGCCAACGAGCCATCCGGCGAGAGGAAGCTGAACATGTTGCCGTTGCGCGAGGTGTAGGGGTTCTTGGCCCCCTTGAGCTCCGCGTCGCTCCCGGAGGCCTCGATGGCCGCACTGTAGTTGGCCAGGGCCTCCGCGGGGCCCGTGTACGCATGTCCGCCTGGCATGTGGGGTCTCCTAATGGGGTGGGTTGGGCGCGTTTCCACTGTAGCGACGGCGCTGCTTCGTCGTGGGTTCCGGCGCCCCCTAGCGCTCCAACAGCAGGTGCTGCAGCTCCGGACGGATGTCCGCGCCGTCGCGGAATGCATAGTACCAGTCGATGGCGCGACGCACGCCCCTCCTCTAGGTGCACGTGCGACTCCGTGATCAGCAGCTCCTTGGCGAGCGCGTTGTCGCAGTTGCAGTTGTAAGGGCCGGTGCCCAGGTTGACGGCGCCGCCGTCCGTGACGTGTTCCGCGACGGCGAAGGTTCCGCACAGCGTGTCCCTAAGGGATGCGCTCATCGTGTGCGCGGCCGTTTCATCCGGCCGCATAGCCGGCCGGAACCGCTTCCCGGTGCCCGGCCCCTCGATAGCATGGCCGACATCGTCATGGCATCCTGCCTATCCATGACCCAAGCCTTCCTCAGCTACGCCCGCCCCGACCAGGCCTTCGCCGACCGCCTAGCGGCCGCCCTGCCGCCGCTGGGCATCGAGCCGTGGATCGACCGCGCCGGCATCCACGGCGGCGCGAAGTGGAGCACGGCGATCCAGACGGCGCTGGACGCCGCCGACGTGCTCGTCCTCGTGCTCTCCCCCGCGGCGATGGCCTCGTCCAACGTGGAGGACGAGTGGCAGTACGCGCTCGATCGCGGGACGCCCGTCCTGCCGGTGCTGCTGGAGCCCACGAAGGTGCACTTCCAGCTTGGGCGGATCCAGTACACGGACTTTCACGGGCAGCCCTTCGAGGCGGCGTTGGCACAGCTCGCGGAGAGCGTGGGGCGGGCGCTGGTGGCGGCGGCTGAGTCGGTCACGGTGCAGGGCCCATCGCAGAGCGACGGCGAGGACGCCGCAGCGGCAGCGCCCGGCGACGAAGCCCGTGCCCGCGCCGCCCACGCAGCGGAGGCGATCGGACCGCCTAGCGGAACCGTCACCTTTCTCTTCACCGACATCGAGGGCTCGACCCAGCGTTGGGACGAGCAGCCCGATGCCATGCGCGCCGCGCTGGAGCGCCACGACGCGTTGCTGCGCCGGGCGGTCACGGCGGCCGGCGGGCACGTTTTCAAGACCATCGGCGACGCATTCTGCGCCGCCTTCGCGACCGCGGGTGCCGGCCTGGCCGCGGCTATCGAGGCGCAGCGCAGCGTGACGGCGGAGGACTGGTCGGTCTTCGGCGAGGGATTCGGACCCCTGCGCGTGCGGATGGGTCTGCACACCGGGGAGGCCACCGAGCGAGGCGGCGACTACTTCGGGCAGCCGGTCAACCGGGTGGCGCGGTTGGAGGCGGCCGGCTACGGGGGGCAAGTGCTGCTCTCCGGGGTCACGGCGACGCTCGTGCGCGAGCATCTTGCGGAGGACGCCCGCCTGCGCGACTGGGGTGAGCACCGCCTCAAAGACCTGCGGCACTCGGAGCACATCGTTCAGATCCTGACTCCCGGTATGCCCGAGGTCGACACGCCGCCACGGACCGCGGAGGCGCTGCACCCGCGGGACTTCGTGCGCGTGGTGGATCGCCAGGCCGGGGAGGGGCCGTCCGACACCGACAGCGCCCGGGCGCGACTGGAAGCGGCGGTCACGGGGGATGGGGGGCTCACGGCGACGTTGACCTCGGCAGAAGCGACGGCCTTGGCCCGCCACAAGCCGGCGGATTGGCGGACCTATCGCTTGGGCCGCATCGCCGAGTGGAGCCAGGCGCGCTACCGCCTCGACGGGCGCTTTGTGGGCTTGACGCTGTTGATCGATCAGGGAGAGGAGACCGCCACCGACCGGTGGGCGGCCACGGAGGAACGGCACACGGATCTGGCGGAGCTGCTGTCGAGGACGGAGCATCCGGCCGTCGTCGTACTCGGCCCGCCCGGCGGAGGCAAGTCGACGCTGCTGCGCCGCCTCGAGCTCGACACGGCGATCGGCGCGCTGCGCGGCGAGGGAGACGACCGGATCACCCTCCTCGTGTCGCTCAATACCTACAAGCCGGCACGCCCCGGCGAGGCGCTCCCGGCGCCGGCCGACTGGCTCGCCGAGCGCTGGTCCGCCCGCTGCCCCGACCTTCCTTCGCTCGAAGCGCTCCTCGCCGAGGGCCGCGTGACCCTGTTGCTCGATGCGCTCAACGAGATGCCCGCCGCCTCCGAGGCCGACTTCCATGGCCGCGTGCGCCTCTGGAAGGATTGGCTGATCGGCCTTGCCGGCGAGCATGCCGGGAATCGCGTCGTGTTCTCCTGCCGTTCGCTGGACTACAGTCAATCGCTCTCGACGCCGGATCTGCGCGTGCCGCAAGTGCGCATTGAGCCGCTGACCGATGCCCAGGTGGCGGACTTCCTTGCGCTCTACAGTCCCGGACACCATCGCCGGATCTGGTCCGCCCTGAAGGGCAGCCCCCAGCTGGAGGTCCTGCGCTCCCCCTACTTCCTGGTCCTGCTCGTCGAGCAGGTGGAGGCGACGGGCGAGATGCCCACCGGGCGGGTCGGTCTCTTCACGGGCTTCGTGAGGCAGGCGCTGCGGCGAGAGATCGAGCGCGGCAACGCGCTCTTCGAGCCTGGGCTGCTGCTGGCGGGTCGCGACCTCAAGCAAGTGGCCAAGTGGCGGTGGAAGGGCGCGTACGACCTGCCCGAACGCGGGGTGCTCGTGCCTCAGCTGGCGGCACTGGCGCATGCGATGCAATCCAGTCGGGCCGACGGCGAGGCCAGCCAGGTGCGCGTCGACGTCGACGACGCGCTGGACATGCTCGACAGCAAGACCGACGAGGCCATCCTCGCTGCGGGCGCGGCCCTTGCGGTGCTGGACGAGGACGAGGCGGCCGGCGAGCTGATGTATGTCCACCAGCTCGTGCAGGAGTACTTCGCGGCGCGGCAGCTGGCGCGATCGCCGGATCCGGAGCGGGTACGCGCCGCGTGGCGTGCCGCGGAGATCCACCCGAGCGTCGAGGCGTTGATCGACACGCTAGGCGCGGCCGACCCGCTGCCGCCGCGAAGCGGCACGGGTTGGGAGGAGACCACCCTGCTCGCGGCGGCCATGGCGCCGGATCCCGACGCCTTCGTGCGGGGGATCATGGAGGCGAACCTTCCGTTGGCGGGCCGCGTGGCGGCACAGCCGGACGTGCGGCCGCGACTTGCGGACGAGCTGCTCGACGAGCTGCGCGGCACGCTGGCCGCCTGCGCCGAGGACGCGCGCGCCGACCTGCGGGCGCGGATCGCCTGCGGCCACGCGGTGGGTGCATTGGGCGATCCTCGCTTCGAGCGCAGGCTCGGTCCGCACGGCACGTACCACATGCCGCCGCTGGTGTCGGTGGGAGCCGGGACCTACGAGATTGGGGATGACGATCCGATCGCCTGGGGGCATCCAACGGGCGGCTCCGGCGTCTCGTCGGCACACATCCCGCGTCACAGGGTGGCGCTGGAGCGCTTCGAGATCGGGAGGTTTCCCGTGACGAACGCGGAATGGGCCTGCTTCATGGCCGCGGACGGCTACGAGGACGAGCGATGGTGGCCCACGCGCGAGGCGAGGCGCTGGCTATGCGGCGAGATGCCGAACGTGGCGGCGATGTCCAACAATCGAGTGTGGCGGACGCGGCTGCGCGAGGACGAAG
>JAJCYU010000029.1 GCA_029262755.1 Anaerolineae bacterium | reverse complement strand
TCTAGCGAGGATTGGTGCAGGGCGCTTAGTGCGACAATAAATATCTATACTGGCAAGCGCAAGCGACTGAACCTTACAAAATATGCTTTAAGTTATTGCGAAGACCCTTCTAGTTACTTAGATGCTGATAACAAGTATTTAGTTAAGGAGCCATCAATTCGTCATTATCACTATAAAGATATAGATGGGTTAAGTTTGAACGAGTTAGAAAATGCTGCCATAGAGTCTATAGGTTAGGGTTAAAATATGAAAAAACATACCGAAGATCGTCTGGAAGATGCTATTGATTATCAGTTTGTAGAGAAAGACTGTTATGAAAAAGGCGAGTCTGACGATTTTGACACCGAACGCGCATTGGAACCGGTTCGTGTACTCTCCTTTATTCAGAAAACTCAAGATAAGCTATGGCAGGCGCTAAAAGGTATACACGGTAGTGACACTGAAAAGGTTGTGCTGGATGATTTATGCAAAACCCTGGAAATTCAGGGTATGCTTAATGTATTGCGTCATGGCTTTAAATGCTACGGCAAGAAGCTGAGGATAGCCTTCTTTTTGCCGAGCACTAAGTTAAACCCGAATACTTTGGCCCAGTATAAAGACAATACCTTAAGCGTAACTCGCCAACTATATTTTTCTAGCGATAATGAAAAGTCACTGGACATGGTGTTATTCCTCAATGGCCTGCCTGTAATTACGATGGAGTTAAAAAATCCTTTATCGAGGCAGACGGTCGAGGATGCCAAACACCAGTACAAAACCGACCGCGACCCTAAAGAAAAGCTGTTTCAGTTTAAGAAACGCGCCTTGGTGCATTTTGCTGTGGATCAAGATTTGGTATTTATGACAACTCGCTTAAGCGGCTCCAAGACATTCTTTTTGCCTTTTAATTTGGGTTGCAATGGTGGTGCGGGTAATCCACCCGCAGCAGATGGCGGCTATCGAACGGCCTATCTATGGCGTGAGGTACTACAAAGCGATAGCTTGCTTGATATATTAGGCCGCTTTATGCATTTGCAAGTGGAAGATAAAAAGGTGGTGACGGATAAGGGAATTAAAAAAATCCGTAAAGAAACGATGATCTTTCCCCGTTATCATCAGCTAGATTCCGTTAGAAAAATAGTTAGCCATAGTAAGGAGAATGGTTCTGGGCGAAACTATCTAGTTGAGCATTCTGCCGGATCAGGTAAATCCAATTCTATCGCCTGGTTGGCCCATCGTTTATCAAGCTTGCATGATGCGGATGATAATAAAATATTTGATACCGTGGTGGTGATTACCGACAGGCGAGTGCTTGATCAGCAATTGCAGGACACGATTTATCAATTTGAGCACAAACAAGGCGTAGTACAGAAAATCGATGAGGATACGCGCCAGTTGGTGACTGCCTTGAAGACTGGCACACCAATCATTATCTCTACTGTGCAAAAATTTCCTTTTGTTACCGAGACTATTGAAAAGGTAAACAAGGAACAAGGCGAGGGTAGTGTTGCCATATCCACGAAAGGTAAGCGTTTTGCGGTCATTGTCGATGAGGCACATAGCTCGCAATCCGGCGAAACGGCGATGGAGCTGAAGTATGTGCTGAATAAAGAGGGAATTGAAGAAGAGGCGGCACTATGTATAACAGAAAATGACGAAGACGAAGATGATGCAATCATTAGAAGTATGATGAAACGAGGGCGCCAGCCAAACATCAGCTTTTTTGCCTTCACGGCAACACCAAAGTACAAAACGAAGAAAGTTTTTGATGAACCCGGCCCTAGCGGCGAAGCACCATTTCATAAATATACCATGCGCCAAGCGATTGAAGAGCGGTTTATTCTAGATGTATTAAAAAATTATACGACTTATGAGACGTATTTCGGTATAGCAGATATTGTAACGGATGATAAAAACGTAGAGCGGAAGAAAGCCGCAAGAGAATTGATGCAATTTCTAACTTTACATCCGGTTAATATCGGTCAAAAAACACAGATCATGGTTGAGCATTTTCGAGCTTCTGTACGGCATAAAATAGGTGGCCGTGCAAAAGCGATGGTGGTGACTGAGTCACGTCTACACGCTGTACGTTATAAACTAGCTTTTGATGACTATCTCAAAGATAAAGGATATACAGATATAAAAACACTAGTTGCTTTTTCAGGTACTGTAGAAGACCCAAAGGTGCCGGGCAAGAAATATACAGAAGTTGGAATGAATGGTGGCATTAGTGAGCGTGAGCTGCCGGAAAAATTTGATACAGAAGAATATCGAGTATTGTTGGTGGCAGAAAAATATCAAACCGGTTACGATCAACCCTTTTTGCACACCATGTATGTGGACAAAATACTGTCGGGTATCCAGGCTGTTCAAACACTTTCGCGATTAAACCGTATGGCAATAGGTAAGGAAGATACTTTTGTTTTGGATTTTAGGAATTCGCGGGAAGAGATTTTTGTGGCATTCAAACCTTATTACGAAGAGACAGAGGCAGAAGAACTCACCGATCCTCATCATATGTACCGCTTACAAGGACAGATAGAGGAAAGACAAGTACTTCGTGATAGTGAAATAAGGGATTTCTGCGCCGTCTATTTTGCTCCGAAGCGTAAAGAATCCGTACATGACCATGCCAGAATGAATGGCATTCTCGATTTGACAGTCGAACGATATAAAGAACTCGATGAAACCGATCAGGAGGAAATAAAAGGATTGTTTGTTAATTTCCGAAACATGTATGCTTTCTTGTCTCAAGTAATTCCATATCAGGATTCAGATTTAGAGAAATTGTACACCTATCTACGCTTTTTATTGACTAAGTTGCCGAGACGTCCTTCTGGCCCTGCGTATCATTTGGAAAATGAAGTCGAACTTGAATATTACCGATTACAAAAAATTAGTGAGGGAAGCATTAATTTATACGGAGGCGAAGCGCAACCACTTAAAGGCCCGAGTGATGTTGGTACAGGTCAGACAGGTGAAGATGAAATACGTCTTTCTGAGTTGATTAATATTTTAAATGAACGCTTTGGTACTGACTTCACTGAGGCGGATCAATTGTTCTTTGACCAGATTGAAGCAGAAGCCAAAGATGATGATAATTTGCGTCAGGCTGCGAAAGTCAATTCAATGCGGGATTTTCTTGAAATATTTAAAAAGCTGTTTGAGGGTTTGGTTATTGATCGAATGGAGGGGAATGAAGATATATTTGGGCGCTTGATGAGCGATCCAGAGTTTAGAGACTTAGCACAAGATAACCTAGGACAGAAACTATATAAAGTATTAGCAAAAGAAAATTTGAGTGAAGAAGATCAAATCAAATTATTAATACCTAAAGGTGAGTCTAAAACCCTGGAGTTTAAGGAAACTTTTTCGGTTGATATCAAAAAGGGTACCAAAGAAAAATATATTGAAAAATCATCGCTGAAAACTATAGGAGCTTTTCTTAACTCAGAAGGTGGTGACTTGTTAATTGGTGTCAATGATGATGGTGACGTCATAGGAGTTGATGACGAAATAAGCAAGTTCTACAAGAACGACGATAAGTATTTGCTTAATTTCAAGAATCATATTAAGTCAAAAGTAGGTGAGGGTTTCTATCCATTGATAGATTATAAATTGATAGAAGTGGATGGGAAAAAGGTGTTACGAGTTAATTGTGGTATGGCAAATGCGCCATGCTTTCTAGAAGATACCGAGTTTTATGTTCGAAGTGGACCAGCTACAGATATGCTGGAAGGGAAAAAACAGCATGAGTATATTCAGGAAAGGTTTTGATGCTTACATTAGCAGAAGCTTATTCTGATTGTAAAAAATGATAACCACATCTTACAAAATAACAGTCGACTCAACCCATTAGGTTTAAAAAAACAAAGGAGCTTGAACAGTGAAATCTCGCAAAGGACAATTAGTCTGCCAGCATCTTGAAAATATATCCCGCAAGGCGTTAGAGAATTATCAAAATATAATAAAAGAATACGTTAAAGGCCGTCATGGAGTTTATGCCTTATATAGAAAAAATAACCTTTGTTATGTAGGTCTGGCATCAAACCTCCGTAATAGACTTACCACACATTTAAGAGACAGACATGCAAAAACCTGGGATTCATTCAGTGTATATTTAACTATCAAAGACTCACATTTAAGAGAGCTTGAAACCCTCATTCTTAAGATAGCTTCTCCCAAGGGTAATAGACAATCAGGCAAGTTTATTAAATCTCAAGACCTCAAGCCACTTTTTAAGAAAAAGATATCCAAAGCTCAGCAAAAAGAGTTGGCATTGCTACTTGGGATGACAAAAGAGAAAAAAACGGAGAAGAAAGAAATCAAGAAGGTTAAAGGTCGAAAACCAATCTTGGCAGCTTATGTAAGCAAAAGCTTCAGGATACGTTTTAAATATAAAGGGAAAATGTATAAAGCGACTGTCAGAAAGGACGGGACTATTTTCTATAATAAAGAACTTTATAACTCTCCTTCACTCGCAGCGAAAGCTGTTGTGAAACGTTCTGCCAATGGATGGAGTGCATGGCAATATGAGCGTGCTCCTGGTGACTGGGTTTTATTGGATGTGCTTAGGAAAATGTAATACTTTTTTATACTTAATAATTACTAACCCTGATGACCAAGCATATGTTAAAAATTTGCTGCCTGACTCAATTAGAGGAATAGTAAGTATGTTTTCGACTCTTAGAAGAGGAGAATGTATCTTACTTAGTGATTCGGTAATGATGCCTACGAGAATAAAAATTGATCCACCTGGACCTAAATCAAGCAGCGATAATACCTCTTTTTATAATGAGTGGAATTCTGAATACGTAGAGATTGATTTCAGCAAAGTTCTAGATGCGAGGAGAAAGCAACAAGTGTAAGGTATAGAAAATCCATTAATAAAGATTTGTGCAGTAGATTAGTAAATAGTTTTTATTAAAGTGATTTGTGATAAACTTAGACCTGAACTTATGGATTGACACTAATAATCATTCTTGCTCTACTTCCATAAATTGTTCCCTGTTGGCCCTTTCAGTTTCCCACCATTTATCGGAAATATAATTAGGATTTAAACTGTAACCGCGATATCCTCCTTTTTTCTCTCCATCCTTACATGAGTTAAGGAATACAAGGATATCTTTACGCTGCTCTTTATTAATAACGTCTTCAGTTTCTTTGTTTTCTAGCCTCTTCAAAAATCGCTTTATATCTATTGCCAATAATGTTCCATATACATTAGGGAAATATAATTCTGATTCTGCAAAACCATATACACCTTTAAAGACACATTTTTTCAAGAATAACTTGATATCTTTTATCATTTGCTCAAAGTCTATATTCTTATTTTTGACAAATTCATTAAATCGCAAACAATATTTTTTGTCATCAGTCAATGCAAGAGCATCTTTTGTGTGAACTATCGTTGGTTCATAATCTAAATTGCTAGCGTCTCTAAATCCGCTTCCGTTTTCCTTACAGTCAAAGAGAAAGGATAGTATTTCTTCCCCTTTAAAAGGAATTGCTTTTTCAATACCAATTGATTCTAGCGTTCTAGAAATACGTAATGCATAATACGTGGAACATACCCATGCGTTTTGATCTTTTTCTTCATTTTTAAAGCCGAGCTTACCATCTTCATGAACAGCGTTTTTATTTACGAATTGCTTTAATATCGTTACATCTACTTTATCTAAAGCTTCTAAGTGCCATAAGCACCACAACGCAGAGGCCGTTGCATTTATTGTTGGTAAACTTTCCTTGCTTTCACAATAGCCACCGTAACGGTAACAATCATGTATAATAAAATTGATTATTGAATTCACTATTCTCTCACCTAGATGTTTTTGGAGTTGACTTCTCCCAATAGGCTTACTCCAATCTACTCGGTTATCTATGTTGTGAGGTTTGTACAATAAAGCTACAATTCCTATTGCACAGTGAGCGGCATGCATCGAAGGTTTCTTGTGGAGTTTAGTCTGAACAAACCCTTTTTTATTTTCATTGTATAGGCCTTTAACAAATCGCATAGTTTC
>JAJCYU010000028.1 GCA_029262755.1 Anaerolineae bacterium | reverse complement strand
TCGGCCGTCGCAACGCCGTCCGCGAGGGTGGTCGTGATCCCGAGCGTGTTGAAGTCGGCGCCGTCGACCGCAGTCCCGTCGAGCGTGAAGTGAACCTCGAGCTCACCGACCGTGTTGTCGCGCGTGATACGGAAGGTGCCCGTGTCCGCGCTGTTCTCCGTGGCCGTATCGTCCGTCGCCTCGACCGTGACCGTCTGCGGCGGCGTTCCGTCGGTGATCGTGAACTGGTCGAGGATCTCGCCGTCGTCCGCGGCCACGTAGCGCACGGTCAGCTGTTGTTCGTTGACGTAGAGCATCGCCGTGCCGTACTCGCCCGGCGGGCTCGTGCTGGTCGAGTAGCCCTGCGCGACGAAGGGGAACTGCGAGAAGGTGCCCGACCGAAGTGATCGGCCGCCCAAACCGGAGACGAGCTGCACGAGACCGTCGCCCTTGGCGTAATCCTTGTCCGTGTCGAGCACGAAGACCGCCTCGCCGGCGGACTCGTCAATCAGCGGATAGCTCCAACCAAAGGTGTGCGAGTGACCGACCGCGAAGAGGTCGACGCCCGCGGCCTTGAGCCGGGGCACGACCTGCTGAAAGTAATTGTCGCCGGGTCCCTCGGGCTTGTCCGGCACGCCGCCCACCGGGTGGTGGCCGAACACGATCGTCCAGGTGGACGTGACCGCGGCGAGCTGGTCCTCGATGTATTGCAGCTGGGCATCGAGCCGGCTCGCGCTGTGCAGGCTGTTCGTGTCGAAGGTGATGAAGTGGACCATGCCGTAGTCGAAGCCGTAATTGTGCTCGTCCCGCTCGCCCGCGGGCGGCTCCGCCGGTGCGGTCACGCCGTCCACGGGAATCGGCACCGCGAAGTTGTCCTCGCTCGGCTTGCCGCTACCCGTGCCGACGTCGTGGTTGCCGAGGCCGACGTAGTCGATGTGCGACGAGTTCCAGATCTGCGCTTCCGGCACCTCGTCGTCGTCGAAACGCGCATCCATCTCGTCGTGCGAGCCGTTGTTGTAGCAGTTGTCGCCCAGCAGGATGGCGAAGTCGGGGTCGGCGACGTTGATGCGATCCTGGACATCCCGGAAGCCCTGGATCGCCGGCGTGTACGCGGAGTCACCGTAAGCGGTGAACACATAGGGCGTCGTGTCGTTCTTCTGCAGTCGCGTACGGAAGACGGCCTGCCACGACGCAACCACCGTCGCGGCACGCAGATGCTCCACACGGTATTCGTAGTCGGCGTACCAATCGAGGCCGGTGATGTCCACGAAGTGGTTGATTCGCCCGCCGACACCGGTCGTGATCGTGCTCGTGGTACCCGCATCGATCCACGTGACATCGCCCACGAGGCGGTAGTCGATCGCGAAGGAATCCTGCGTGCCGCTGCCGGCGGGGATCGTCTGCCAGATGATCTGGACCTGATCGTCCGCGCTGCCGGCGTAGCCGTCCAGCGGCGCATCCCCGAGCTGGACGCGCGGCGGATGGTTGACCTCGTATTGGGGGGACTGCGCGTCCACAGCGGCCGAACTGGACGCCAAGACGATGAGGGCGGCGAGCAGGGGCGCGCCCATCCATGCGTTTGGTTGCAAGAAACGGCGAGTGAGTGCGG
This sequence comes from Anaerolineae bacterium, assembly GCA_029262755.1. Classification (GTDB taxonomy): domain Bacteria; phylum Chloroflexota; class Anaerolineae; order Epilineales; family Epilineaceae; genus JAJCYU01. The sequence goes on along the minus strand of JAJCYU010000028.1, from coordinate 26,343 downwards.
TCATCACGGCCTCCGTGCGGGCGAGCACATCGACCGGAGTCCGCGGAGGGGGAAGCATGCCCCACGCGGACTTCTAGCCAACACGACTCTTTCCGGTTGACAGAGGACCATGGTCCGAACGACGCGTTGGCGACGCTGCATCTCGCCCCACGAGGCATGCGCTCGCGTCCCGCGGCGCACGCCCTCTGCCTACCCAAAAAATCTCAGTACGTGAGTAAATGGTGAGTGACGAATCGACTGCTGACAAACGTGCCGAGTGGCCGGTGCGTCCACCGGGTCGGGATCGGGATCAGGCGCGGGCTCGTGTGCGAGCGCACGTGCGGGTCGTGTGCGAGCGCAAATGCGATTGCGTACCCAGCTCCGCTCGATCGTCGCGAGGCGAAGCCTCAGGCCTATCGCCCCGGCACCTCACCGGGCCAAGCGATCGGCACGTGGATCGCGTGCCCCAAGCCCGGCGGCCGGCCCGTCGCGGGCCGATCGGGGGTCGTCGCGGTCGGACGCGGCGTTGGCCGCGGTGGACGCGCCGTCGGGACGGGCGGTCCCGGAGCCAGGACGAGGAGCTCCGGCACGTCGAATTCCGCGGAAACAGGCCGGCCATGGTGGTCCACGACGGACGCCAAGGCACGGTGGGTCGCGCGCACGCTACCGGAACGGAGCGGCCGCACCTGGAACGTGACCGTCACGGGCCCGCTCGGCGCGGCGCCCGGGACACCGGCGCTTCCATAGCGCCAGGTCAGGTTGTCCGCCTGCCGGCTGGCAGCGGGCCTCGCGCTGCCCTCCACGTACGCCACGTCCTCGGGCAGCCAGACCCGGATGCTCATCTGCGATCCGCGCCGTGGTCCCGCGCGATCGGCGAGCCGCCGGCCGATGTCCCGGATGACCGGCTCGATCTGCGCGACGTCGTCGACCGCCGCGAACAGATCCGGCTCCGTCACTAGCTCTCGCAGGCAGGCCCGACCGCAAAGCGGCGAGATGCACACGGAGCCGATGCTCACGGTGCTGTGACCGGGACCCATCTCGGCTGCGGCCTTCTTCAACGGCTCGCATTCTGCATCGCGCAGCTCCGCGTCGGTGAGGAGCAGCACGCCACGAGTCCTGGTCGCCGCTCCGCTCACCCTCAGCGCACGAATGAACTCCATCCGCGCCTCCTTGAGCGCGAGCTCGGCCTTCGATCCACCCGTCGCGACGACCCGGTCGATGCAGCCGAGCATCGCGCTCAGGCTCGTGCCGAGCGGGCAGAGCATCTCGGACACGCTGTTGAACATGCCGACCCCGACACGGACCCCGCCGGTGGCGGGTGAAGCCCGAAGCATGTCGGACGCGACGGACCGTGCGCCGGCCTTCGTCGGGGCGCCGTGCGGACCCAACATCGATCCGGACGCATCCACCATCACGATCAGGTCCTGCGCCATCACCAGGTCCGGACACGTGGACTCCGCCACGAGCGTGATACGGGAGGACTCACCGAGCAACACGCGTGCGGGCGCCGCACGGGTTATGGTCGTGATGCGACACGGCGCTACGCCGTCCTGCGCGCGCACGGACATCGCTGCGCCACCCGACATCCCCGTCGCCTGCGCCGCGGCTGCAAGCACCACCGCGATTGCCATGGTCGTCCCACGTCGCATTCGCCGCCTCCGTACCGTGATTAACCGACGCGCGGCAAGAATGGGACAGGACGATGGGCGCAGGTGGCGCCGTCATTGGTGCTCGACGACCAATCGCCGCGATGCGACGTTTTAAGCATGGTTACTGCAACGCACCGCTATCGCGAGTCCTCGCCTTCCGCCAAGCGTCCCGTCGCCATCCCACGCCATGCGACGGGAAGATGGATCGCGCGACCCGTTCTGCCCGGCACGATCGGACCCGCACGATCGAAGGCCGTTGCGGTCGGGCTTGGCGTGGGGCGCGGTGTGCGTGCGGTGGGCACGGGTCCCGGCGCCATAGCGAGCACGTCCGGCACATCGAACTCCGTCGAGACGGAACGACCGAGGTGGTCGACGACGGACGCGATGACGCGGCGCGCCACGGGCGCCGAGCCGAGCTCGGTCGGAAGCACGCGGACCGTCGTCGTCATCGGGCCAATGGGCGCCGCGCCCGGAATGCCGCGTCGACCGAAGCGCCACGTCAGGCTGTCCGCCTGCGTCGACGCGGGAGGCACCGCGCTGCCGGCCACGAAGAGGGCCCCGGCGCCCTGCCAGGCCCGGATGCTGAGCTCCGCGGGACGTCTCGGCCCGGCGATGTCCGCGAGCCGTCTGCCCAAGACTTGGATGGTCGCCTCCACATCCGTGACCGCGTCCGTCGCGGCGAGCAGCGCGGGGTTGGTAACGATCCTGCCGGCGCACGCTCGGTTGCAGGTGGCGGAGAGGCAGGCCACGCCGATGTGCACCCCATCCGCACGCAACTTCGCGGCGGACGCTAGCATCTGGCCACAGCCGTTCATGAACTCGGTGTCCGTGGCCAGCAGCACGCTCTGGGTGCCGGGCGCCGGTCCCCCGGACCGCCCGCGAAGCAGCTCACGATGGGCCGTGTCCAGCGCCGCCGCCGCGTTGGTCCCCCCGCTAGCGCCGACGCGATCCACGCAGCGGAGTAGCCTGCCTAGGTCAAAGCCCAGGGGGCATAAGATCTTGGCGGCGGTGCTGAACATGACAACGCCGACGCGCACTTCGGCCGGCGGGAGTGCGGACGACAACAGCTCCGTCACCACGGCCTTCGCACCGATCTTCATCGCGTCGCTACGCTCGCCCTGCATCGAGCCCGAGGCATCCAGCGCAAGCATCATGTCCTGCGGCAAAACGAGCTCGGGGCATACGGCCTCGGCGACCAGCGTGACGGTCACCGCTTCACCCACCAGCGCTCGGGTAGGCGACACGGTGGCCTGAGTCTGGATTGTGCACGGTGCGTCGGTCCCCTGGGCTTCGACGAGCGGCGCGGCGGACACGATTGCGACGATCGCCACTGCAAGCACAGCGACGAGCGCCGGCGCCAACGTGGGCGCGCGTACAGTCGCGAACACCGCCCGATGGCCCGACCTCCGCGCTGCAACGGTCGCCGTACGCTGGAGCTTCCATCGCGACGCAGGCCGTGTCGTCCACGATGATCTAGACCTTGTGAAGCGCATGAATAACCTCCTACCTACACAACCTCTAAGGGCTCGTCCGTCAACAATCTCACCAATTCGGCTGTCCCTCGTCCCAGGCTCGTTCGACGTTCGACGCTCGTTCGACGATTGACGCTCGTTCGACGTCCGACCTTCGACGCTCGACGTCAAGCCCCACGCCCCACGTCCTACGACCGCCGCCCTACGTCACGCCCCACGACCTCCGCGCGTCCTTCGCCTTTCAAACCTCGCGCACCACCCGACCGTAGCACGTCATTCGCTCGCGCCGCATCGCCCGTTTGTGCCCGACGAGCCATTTCACGGCTTCGAAGGCCCACTCGAGCCCGTACATGGCGCACACCGCCGCGCGTACGAGCACAGCCGCGGCGCGCCCGTGGAAGCGGCGCACGTAGCGCACACGCGAGCGCAGGAAGTTCACGTGGCGTTCGCAGACCACCTGCTCGCTGGACTTGCCCTCGAGGTGGAGCACCTCGGCCGCCGGCTCGAAGCCCATCGTCCAGCCCGCCTCGGCGAGGCGGCGGCAGAGGTCGAGCTCCTCAGAGTAAAGGAAGTAGCCTTCGTCGAAGCCTCCGACCTCCTCCAGAGCCGCCCTGCGGAAGAGGATCGCCGCGCCGTTTAGCCAGTCGACGGTCTGCGGTGCATCGTCCGGCACATCGTCCATGCGCATCCGGCGTGCGATGGGGTGCGCCGGCCAGTGCCACTCGAAAGGCGTGCTCTCGGTGAGGGCGGCCGCCACGGTCGGGAAGCGCCGACGCGACGATTGCACGCTGCCGTCGCCGTAGCGTAGTCGGGGACCGACGCCGCCGAGCTTGGGACGGCTCTCGAGGCTCGCGCGCAGCACGGGGATGGGATCACCGACGAGCTCCGTGTCCGGATTCAGGATCAACGTGTAGGGCAGCGCGTCGCCCAGGGCGCGGAAGGCCTGGTTGTTCGCGGCTGCGAAGCCGCGGTTGTCGCGATTCGCGATCACCGTTACGTCGGGGAATTGCGCACGCACGGCGTCGGCCGTGCCGTCCGCGGAGTCGTTGTCGACGACGACGACCTTGCCGACGTCGGGCGAGGCGAGCACGGTGGCCAGGCAGCGCAGCACCAGCTCGCGCACGTTCCAGCTGACGATCGCAACGCCGACGCTCGGGACCGTCTCCCCTTGGCCCGGCGCAGGTTCCGCTTCGACGACGGGCGAGCGGCTCACGCGCCGAGCCGCCTAGACGTCGCGCGCGACGGCGTAGCGGGCGATGCGCATGAGGCCGCGGGTGCCGTCGTTGGCCGGCAAGGCCTCCAGGGCGATCAGCGCGCGTGCGACATGCTGCCTGGCCGCTTCGCGCGTCTCGTCCAGCGCCACCGTGTCGGCGCGCACGGCCGCGACCAAGGCGGCGACGGTCGCTTCGTCCGGCTCGTCGCCGTCGCCCGTGAGCCACGGCGCGGCGCCGGGATGGCGTGCGAGGTGGCGCATGGCCGGCAGCGTGACCTGGCCGGAGCGCAGGTCGTTGCCGACCGGCTTGCCGAGACGATCCGCGTCACCCGTGAAATCGAGTAGATCGTCGACGACCTGGAACGCGCAGCCGAGTTCGCGCCCGAAGGTGGCCAGCGCATCGATCTGCGGCGCGGCCAGGTCGAGCAACGCGCCCGTTGCCTCCGTCGCGGCTTCGAAGAGCGAGGCGGTCTTGGCGTAGATGCGCGCCTCGTACTCTTCGCGTCCCGGCACGCCGGCGCGGCCGAAGAGCTGGCGCAGCTCGCCGTTGGTGAGCGTGCCCAGGGTGCGCGCGAAGATCTTCATCACGCGCACGTGCTCCGTGTCGGCGGCGAAGGCGGCGGCACGGGCGAAGAGCCAGTCGCCCGCCAGCACCGTCGCGCCGGCGCTCCAGCGGACGTTGAGGGTGGGCAGGCCGCGTCGCAGCATGGCGCCGTCGACCAGATCGTCGTGGACCAGGGTGGCGGTGTGCAGCGTCTCGACGGCGGCGGCGAGGTTGCGTACTTGATCGGCGTCGGCATCGCCGAGGCGCGCGGTCAGGAACACCATGGCGGGGCGCAGGCGCTTGCCGCCGGCCTTGAACACGTAGCGCAGCAGCTCGGCCACCACCGGAAACTCCACGTTGCGGTCGTCGACGAGATGCTCGTCCAACCGCGCGAGCTCCGGCCGGACGACGTCGAGCGGGTCGCCGTGGGCGTCCGCGACATCCGCGGTGGCGCCGCGACTAGCCAGGCGCTCATCCAGGCTTTGCGCGATGGTTTCGAGGTCCATCTTCGGTGCGTTCATCCCTGGTTCCATCCAAACAGCCGGGCTGCGTTGTGCGTGGTCTGCGCGGCGACGTGCGCCAGAGGCTCTTTTCGGACCGCTGCGACCGATTCCGCGATCCGCCGGACGTAGGCAGGTTCGTTGCGCTTACCGCGATGCGGGTGGGGCGCGAGATAGGGTGCGTCCGTTTCCAGTACCAGCGCTTCGAGCGGCAGTTCCGCCGCCACGCGAGGCGCGATCGTGTTGTTGCGAAAGGTCACGATTCCGGACAGGCTGATCAAGAACCCCGCCTCCACGAGCGGACGTGCCCGCTCCACCGTCTCCGCGTAACAGTGCATGACGCCGAGCGGTCGGTCGACCGCGGGGTGCTCGGCCGCCCATGCCAACAAGATCGAGGCGACGTCTTCGTGCGCATCGCGGCTGTGGATGACCACCGGTAGGTCGAGTTCCTGGGCCAGTTCCAACTGTGCTTCGAAGGCCGCACGCTGTAGGTCGCGCGACGAACGCTCCCAATAGTAGTCCAGCCCGATCTCACCGATCGCGACCACCTTCGGACCTTGGGCCAGCGCGCGCAGGCTGTCCAGATGGTCGGGCCGCCAGTCGTCCAGATCATTGGGATCGACGCCGACGGCGGCCCAGACGCCGCTGTGGATGCGGGCGATCCGGGCGGCGGCCTCACTGGTCTCCACGCGTGTGCCGATGGTAACCACACGCGTGATACCCTCCTTGCGGGCCCGGTCGAGCAGGCCTGCGATCGGCTCCCCCTCGAAGGCCTCGGCGTCGAGATGACAGTGCGTGTCGACCAACACCAGGTCGGCATCCCGTGCATCCGACGTCGACGAACGACCCGCGGCCTCCATCATCCGGCGCTCTCACCGGACGGGTTCGTGGTCGCGGCCCCCGCTCCTCCTTCGCTATCACCATCGCCCGCGTCCGTCGACGCGAAGCCTTCCCGTCCGAGCCCCGCGAGCGCAAGGCCGGCGTCGAGAATCGGGCGAACGAGATGGTCGTGGGTGGTCTCCGTGTAGACACGCATGAGCGGTTCCGTGCCGGAGAAGCGGATAAGCAGCCAGCCGCCGTCCGGAAGACGGAATTTATGGCCGTCCGTGCGATCGATGCTCGTCACGGCCAGGCCGGCGAGTTCCTTTGGTGCCGCGTCGGCGAGGCGCTCTTGGATCGCTGCCCGCGCGGAAGGGTCGAAGCGGACGTCGTCGCGCGCGTAGTACCACTCGGCGCCGACCGTCTCGTAGAGCGTCTGGATCAGCGCCGAGGGCGATTTGCCGGTCTCGAGCATCATCTCCATCAAGGCGAGCGCCACCATGAGGCCGTCGCGCTCCGGTAGGCCGCGGAAGGCGAAGCCTCCCGACTCCTCGCCGCCGATCATGGCGTCGGTCTCCAGCATCTTCGGGCCCACGTACTTGAAGCCGACGCCGGTCTCGTGCACGGGCACGTCGTAGATCTGACCCAGTACATCGAGCATCGACGTGGTGGACAGCGTCTTGACGATGGCACCGCGTTCACCGCGAATCTCGAGCAGCCACCAGGCCAACAGCGCATAGACCTGCAGCTGGTTGATGAAGTTGCCGTGCTCGTCGACGGCGCCGACCCGATCGGCGTCACCGTCGTTGACGATCCCAATGTCGGCGCCCGTGGCACGGACGTGGCGCGAGAGCGCGTCCGTGTTGGGCGGAATCGGCTCGGGCCGCGCCATCTCGGGGAAGCTCGGGTTGCGCTCGCCGTGGATCGTGAGCAGTTGCGTGCGCGAATCGGGACCCAGAAGCCATCCGAGCCAACCGATGCCCGCACCCCACATGGGATCGTAGGCAACGCGCAGCCCGGCATCGGCGATGCGACCCAGATCAAAGCGTTCGGCCACGAAGGCACGATAGTCCGGCGCAGGATCGAAGATCTGCACTCGGCCATCGGCGACGGCATCGGCCAAGGTCGGCACGGCGTCCGCCACCGGCTCGCCGGGAGCGGGGATGCGCGCTTCGAGCATCGCCAGCGCCGCCGGCGCAAGCGCGGCGCCGCGTTCGTCGCGCACCTTGAAGCCCAGGTCGGTCGGCGGGTTGTGGCTCGCCGTGATGTTGATCGCGCCGCATGCGCCCCGCGCCCCGACGCTGAAGCTGATCACGGGCGTCGGCGTAGCGGCGCGCGTCAGGTGGACCGGCACCCCGTGCGCCGCGACCACCTCCGCGGCGGCTTCGGCCATCTCGCGCGCGAGAAAGCGCTGATCGTGCCCGATCACGATGCCGCGCGTCGCGCCGTCGCACTCGTCACGGTAGTAGCGGGCGGCCGCGGCCGCGACGCGGCGTAGGTTGGCGAAGGTGTAGCCGTCAGCGATGCGGGCACGCCAGCCGTCTGTGCCGAAGCGGATCTCGTCGCTCATCGGACCGTCCTTCCTTGCGCGTTGGGCTCGCGCGCCGTGCGCGTCGAGTGGGGCGGCCGCAGCAACGTCACGGCCATCAAGCCGTGGTCGGCGTAGGCGCCGCGGCCACGATCGCCATGTCGGCGTCGACCATACGGCTCACGAGCTCTTCGAAGCCGACCTCCGGCACCCAGCCGAGCTTCTCGCGCGCCTTCGTCGGATCGCCGACAAGCAGATCGACCTCTGCGGGCCGCATGAAGCGCTCGTCCTGGACGACATACTCCTGCCAATCCAAGCCGACATGGCGGAAGGCGACGTCCACGAACTCGCGCACGGAGTGGGTGTCGCCGGTCGCGATGACGAAATCGTCCGGCGCGTCCTGCTGGAGCATCAGCCACATGGCGCGAACGTAATCGGGCGCCCAGCCCCAGTCGCGGCGGGCATCGAGGTTGCCCAGCCGCAGCTCGTGCTCCAGCCCGTGCTTGATGCGCGCTACGGTGTGGCTGATCTTGCGCGTCACGAACTCCAGCCCGCGCCGCGGCCCTTCATGGTTGAACAAGATGCCGGAGGTGGCGAACAGGTCGTAGCTCTCGCGATAGTTGATCGTGATCCAATGGCCGTAGACCTTGGCGACCCCGTAAGGGCTGCGCGGGTAGAAGGCCGTGTCCTCGTCCTGCGGTACCGCGCGCACCTTGCCGAACATCTCGCTGGAAGAGGCCTGGTAGAAGCGGATCGTGGGGTCCGCGATCCGGATCGCGTCCAGCAAGCGCGTCACGCCGAGCGCCGTCACCTCGCCGGTGAAGACCGGCTGGTTCCACGATGTCTGCACGAAGCTCTGCGCGGCGAGGTTGTAGACCTCGGAGGGGCGGTGCTCGTTCAGGATATGGATCAACGAGATCTGGTCGAGCATATCGCCCGGCACCAGCGTAAGCCGGTCCCGCAGGTGGGCGATGCGGTCGTAGGTCACCGTGCTCGTCCGGCGCACCATGCCGATCACCTCGTAGTCCTTCTCGAGCAGCAGCTCCGCCAGATGCGAGCCGTCCTGCCCGGTGATGCCCGTGATCAGCGCCGTCTTCTTCGTCATGAGCTTCCTCGTGGGGTAGGTTGCGCGGCGCCGACGCGCGCCCGCCAGTCGTCGAGCACGTCGTCCAAGGATTGCGCCAGGGGGATTTCAGGCTCCCAGCCTAACTCCTCCTGAGCACGAGATCGGTCACACAAGGTGCGCACGATGTCGCTGGGACGCATGCGTTTGGGATCCGCCTCGATAGCAACCGGCACGCTTGCCCGAGCGATGTAGTGATCCAGGACCGCCTGCACCGGTACCGCACGGCCGCTGCCCAGATTGTAGACGCGACCGGGCACGCCGCGCTGCGCGGCGAGCACGTAGGCGCGGACGATGTCCCGCACGTCGCTGAAATCCCGCTCCGCGGACAAATTGCCCACACGCACGTACGGTTCCCGCAACCCGGCCTCGATCTCGGCGATCTGGCGCGCGAAGCTGGCCGCGACGAAGCGGTCGTCCTGGCCGGGGCCGAGGTGGTTGAAGGGCCGCACGCGCACGACGTCCAGCCCGTGGCCGGTCGCGTATTGCGCTGCCAAGAGGTCAGCGGCCGCCTTGCTGACCGCATAGGGATTGGACGGCGCGAGCGGAGCGGCCTCGCTGGTGGGCAAGGTCTCCGGCGGCGGCCCCCCGTATACCTCGTTGCTGCTGATGAACACCACGCGCGTCGCATGTCCCGCTTCGACGCGAGCGCGTGCCGCTTCGAGCACGTTGAGGGTCATGCGCAGGTTCGTCTCGAGCGTCGGCCATGGATCGCCCCACGCCTGCGCGACGGATGCCTGGGCGGCGAGGTGGTACACCACGTCGGGTTCCACCGCACGGAAGGCCTGGTCGACCACGGCGCGATCGCGTAGATCACCCGCGGTGACGGCCAAGTCCGCGTCGCCATCGAGCCCCGCGACCTCGGCGTCCCGCAGGACCGTGCCCCCGATGCGGCAATCCGATGTAGATCGGAGATGTCGGGCCAGGTGCCGGCCGGCAAAGCCGCCGTACCCAGTGATCAGGACATGCACGGGGACACTCGGATTTCGCTGTGATGGTGCGCGGAGGGGAACCCGGCGATTTTAGGCCACGCTATCTTTGGGCGCAAGGTAGCGGAGCGCCGCTTCTGCATGGTCAAGTTTGGACAAGTGCGGCTTGCGGGCACAACGATGCCGGGCACCATGTCCGGTCGGGCCGGCGCCGCAACTCCGACGCAGTTTCGCCTGTACTCTCCGTGAAGTTCCGAAGCTCTCGCAACCCAGGAAGGCCCACCATGCCCCCCCTCCTGTCGCCGTACTTGCGGCCCCCCGTATCGCCCTTGAACCCACCGCGTCGCCCGGGCGACCTGCGCGCGCGCTTCGCCGCTTGCGCGATCGTCCTGGCCACGTTGCTCGCAAGCGCCGTCGGCACGCCCGCGCAGCCCGTCGCGGCCCAAGCCGCCCCCGATCCGCTGCTCATTGCATTTTTGCACAACGGGACGCTGGAGGTGCGCACCACCTCGACCACCGCACCGCGCGTGCGCCTGATCGACGAAGAAGGCTACGAGCGCGCCGATGTGACGGCGCAGCAGAAAACCCCGCAAGGCTGGGAGGCTACGCTCACCGCGCCGAACGCGAATCCAGGGGAGCCGCTCGTCTTGGTCCGGCCCGGCTACCGGATTGAGGCAACCGTAGACGGCGTCATGACGACGCTCACGCTCCCGGAGCTCACCGTCGAGGTCGACGCCGACGGGGACGTCGTCTCGGGGCGCGCCCCGGGGGCGACGGCAATCGTCACCCTCGTCGGGTGGCAGGAGGAACTCCTCGGCGAGGCCCCCACCTTCGATCCGATCGTCGGCGCCGTCGACGCGGACGATCGCTATCGCACGGAGCTCGGCGAGGTCATCGATATGCGGCCGGGCACGTTCGGCAACGTCGCCATGATCACGGCGGACGGCCACTACGTCGTGACGCCCTTCGCGCCGCCCATCGTCGTGCTCGACCATCAACAGCCCTTCGCGACCGTGCGGACCGTCGGTGGGGCGCGCATCGAGTTGGCCATCCTCGGCCCATCGGGCGCGGAGCGTTCGCGCACCGACGCGGCCATCGAGTACGGCGGTGGCGTGTACGCCGTCATCCTCTCCCGCGGCGGGGGCACGGAGGATCCCTTCGTGCCCAATGCCGGCGAGACGCTGCGTCTGGAGATCGACGGGGCCGTGGCCATCTCGGAGGACATCCCCTGGGTCACCGCGACCGTCGATCGCGACGCGAACACCGTGCGCGGCCTGGCCCCCGCCAACGCGCGCACCACGGTGCTCGTCGACCTCGCGGACGACGATCGTAGGGCCCGCGCCATCGTGCTCGGCGCGGAGGACGGCACCTTCGCGGCCGACTACAGCGAGCTCGGTCTTGCGCTCGGGTTGAACGCGTCGATTCAGTCCTGGCCGGGTGGCGCCCTCGTGCACAACGTGGTCGGCCACGCGCCCGATATCCAGGTTGAGCTATGGGGCAACCGGCTCGCCGGCGATACGGCAGGCTGGGGCGAGCTGATCATCGAGCACGTGCCCGCCGACGGCGGCGCGACGAGCACGGCCTACACCGAAGCCGATCCCGGTGGCCGCTTCGAGGCCGAGCTCTTCCACCGTGCGAGCCCCGCCACCTTCGGCGCCGACGACATCATCCGCCTCACACCCGAATACGGCGCCACCGTCGAGCTCACCGTGCCGGTGCTGACGGCCGTTCCCAGCGAGGACCGCCTTTCCCTTGCCGGCCAGGCACCCGCCGACGCCCAGCTGCTGGCGCTGGTCTACGGTCGGGAGCCCGACATCTTCGGCCGCGACCAATTCGACGAGGACTACGTGCAAGTGCGCGGCGCCGCCGACGAGAACGGTGACTACCAGCTGACGTGCGACGAGGCGGACGAGGCCTGTCGTATGCGCTTCGGCTGGGTGGCTACGCGCCAGGGCATCGGCCGCTACGTCATGCAGTGGCTGGACGAGCCCTCGACCATCTTGGCGATCTCGTTCCAGAACGCCCTTGGCCGGGTGACGTCCGGCGAGCCGGTGACGCTGACCCTCATCGACCCGGACGGCTCGGAGCGCGCGGTGCTCGAATCGGTCGGTCGCCCACGCGAGGCGGGACAGCTGCCGGGCTGGGAGATTCGCCTGGACGAGCAGTGGCCGGACGGTGTTCCCATCGGCGCACGGATCCGCGTCCAGACCGGCGGCACGGTGCGCGAAGACGTCGTGCCGGAGGTCACATGGACGTCCAACACGTTGGCCAACCGCGTGACTGGTACGGGCCCGCCCCTGCAGCCCATGCTGGCCCTGGCCATCCCACCGGAAGGCTCCAACCGCGGCGCGAGCGCGGTCAATGCGTTGATCGGCGCAGACGGCCGCTTCAGCGCCCTTCTGCCTTTCGACTTCCGCTCGGGCGACGACCTCTACATCTATGTCCTGGGACGTGCCGGTAACATCCTGCAGTGGTACGAGGCTTCGGTCTTGGGCAATGACCCGGAGCCCACCGCAGTGCCCACGGCGACCCCACGACCGCCGGCGACCGCCACCGCGACGCCGACTCCGCCCGCACGGGTGCTGTGGCTTCCGTGGAGCGCACGGTAGTTGGAGCGCGCGGTAGTGCGGTATCGGTAGCGAGGGCGATCGTGAGGGCCGCACCTGCTCCTACAGCGCGACCTCGCCGGTAACCTGTCCGTCCGCATCCACTTGCTGCACCCGTAGCTCCGCGGCCTCGAGCAACGAGCCGCAGCGTGCGGACAGGGCGATGCCGCGCTCATAGATGGCGATCGAGTTCTCGAGGCTGAGATCGCCGGTCTCGAGCCTACGCACAGCCTCGTCGAGCGCCTCGTAGGCCACCTCGAAAGGCAAGTCTTTCACCGTCTCGAGATCCAGGCTCTCGATCCCGACGTGGGTGTCCCAATGGGCCATGTCGGGCTCGGCGGCTTCGTCGGTCGGTTGGCCGGCGTCGTTGCTCATCGTAGGTCTCCGTGGTGCGACGTGTCTTGTCGGATCAAACGTGGATCTACCGCTCGCATCCGTCGTATTGCGCGGTCGTCCCAGCTTGTACGACCGTCCTGGCGTGGTCGACCGTCCCGGCTTGGTCGGCCGAACCGGATTGGTCGACCGGCCCGGTCAGACCTCGCGTCAAACGCCATGGTCAATCGGCGCCGTGGCTGTCGGATGCGGAAGGGTTCGTAGCGGGCGCGTCCGCATCGAGTGCATCCGTGTCATTGGGATCAAGTTCGAACATGTCGAAGAGGCCGGCCTGACCCGCGACGACCGCGTCGAAGCGGCCGTCCGCCACCTGCACGCGTAGGCCCGTGCCCGGGGCGACGTCAGCCGTGCCGCGCACCGTGCGGCCGTCCGGATCGCGGGTGACGTGCGCGTAGCCGCGGGCTAGCGTGGCGTTGGGGCTGAGCGCTTCGAGGCGGCGCGCGAACGCGCTCGTACCCGAGGCCGCCTCGCGCAACCGACCCGCCATCGCGCGGCGCAAGCGCTCGCGGCGTTCGGCCGTGGCTGCGCGCGCGCGTTCCACGGCGCGGCCGGGCGATGCGACGCCCAGCCGATGGGCCAGGCGGTCGGCTCCGGCGCGGGATTGCTCCAAGCTGCCGTGCGCCAACCGGCCGAGCCGCAGCGCCAGATCGTCGACCGCGTAGCGCAGCTCGTCGCCGTCCGGCGTGACGACTTCGGCCGCGGCGGAGGGTGTGGGGGCGCGTAGATCGGCCACGAAATCCACGATCGTGAAGTCGGTCTCGTGCCCGACGCCGGCGACCGTGGGAACGGTGAGCGCAAACAGCGCGCGCGCGACCGACTCGTCGTTGAAGGCCCACAGGTCCTCGAGACTTCCGCCACCGCGCGTGATGATCACGACGTCGACCGCGGCCCGTCCGATGGCTTCGATGGCGGCAACGATCTCGGCCGGGGCGCTGTCGCCCTGCACGCGTGTCGGCGCAAGCAGCAGCTCCACCGACGGCCATCGACGGCCGATCACGTGCCACACGTCGCGCAGCGCGGCAGCGTCCGGGCTCGAGACGAGGCCGATGCGGCGCGGGTAGGGCGGCAGGGTACGGGCGCGCTCGAAGAGGCCTTCCTCAAGCAGCCGGGCCTTCAGCGCTTCGAAGCGCGCGTGGAGGTCACCCTGTCCTTCCGCCACGATCTCGTCGACCTGGAGTTGCAGCTTTCCGTTGCGGCGGTAGATCGTGATCCCACCGTGGAACGTGAACGCGCCGCCGCCCTCCGGCAGCACGTGCTGCCGCGACGCGACACCCTTCCACATCACGCAGGGCAGCGACGCATCCTCGTCCTTGATCGTGAAGTACCAATGGCCGCTCTTGGCCATGAAGCTCTCGCTGACCTCGCCGCGGACCCAGACATCGACCAACGCGGGATCGGCCTCGAGCCGCTCCTTGATCAACCCGGTCAAGCCGCCAACGGTCAGGAAATCGTCGCTCATGACGTCGCGCCTTCCGGCACATCGTCATCGACGATCATGGGCGCGTAGCGATCCAACACCAACGCGCGCGCCTCATCGATGATCGAGCGCGCCACGTCGTCCTCCGCGTTGGCGGCCATCGTTGCGGCGACCCGTGCGATCTCGGCCCGCGCGCTGACCCGCTCGACGCCGCCCGTCGCAGCGGGCGCGAGACCGGCCGTCTCGTCGCGCACGGTGAGCCGGCGACGGTCGAGGTCGAAGAAGAAGTTCAGGTCCGACCCCGCGGCGATGACGTCGCGGATGCGCAGTTGGTGATAGGTCTCCCGCGGCAGTGGTCCGTCCAAGCGCAACTGAAGGATCTGATCCGGCGCCGACACCGCGCGCACGTGGGCCACGATCCAGGCCGTGGGGTCGTCGGCCGGAATATCGCCGGCGCGCAGCGTCTCGCGCCGCATCGGCTGCGGGTCGATGTGGATGTGGCGGCCGGTGATCACGGCTCGCGGCCTCCGGACGGAAGTCCGGCCGTCGCTCCGACCGTCGATACGACGATCATCATCGGCATGCTCCGGTCCCGGCGCGATCTCGAGCTGTGCGAAGCCGCAGCGCACGTCGAGCTCGCCGAAGCTCATGCGCTCCGTCGGACCGGGAAAGAGCACGCGCACGCCGCCGATGTCCATTTCGGTGGCCTCGTGGATATGCCCGACCAGCAGCCAGTCCACCTGCTCCGACACGGCGGCGATCGATGCGTGGCTGATGGTGGCTTCCGAAGCCAGCGGATGAAGGCGGCCTTCCACGGCGTAGTGGGTAACGAGGATGCGTGCTTCGGCCTCCGGTGCTTGGATCGGTTCGTCCAGCACCGCGAAGGGGTCGTCGTCCGGCGAGAGGCGCGGGTCGGGCGGGAGGCCGCCGATCGCGATGCGCAGCCCGTCGATCTGCGCAACATCCCACTCCACGCGGGTGGAATCGGTGAAGACGCGCGCCACGCCCATGGTCTGGAACAGACGTTGCGGGGTGGCTCCGAACTGTCGGCTCTTGGGAATGTCGTGGTTGCCGCCGATCAGGTAGCTGCGCACACCGGCTTCAGCCAGGCGCTTGAACTGCCGCGCCGCCCAGATCAACTCGACCGCGCGCGGGTTGGGCCCGTCGAAGAGATCGCCGCCGTGCACGTACAGATCCGCGCCGACGCCGATGGCGTAGTCGATCGTCTGCTCCAAGCCGTCGCGCAGATATTCCCGCCGCTTCGCGAGCTGATCGGGCGTCATCCGCGCGTAGTGCTTGTTGAGGTGGCTGTCGGAGGCGAAGACGAGCGTTGGCATCGCGGGCGGGGCTCCCGGCTGCGGTCGCGGATGGGGTCGTTTGAGCAGGGTATCCGTGGGCTCGCTGGATATCACCGCCATGGAACGTGTGTTCGGCGGCCAGTATAGGGAGCGGGGCAAGACCCGTCCAGCATGATTCGGACGAACGTTTCGACGCGAAGGGGGAACCCAATAGTACGATGTCCGGACAAGGAGTGCCGCAGCCCGTTCTAGCCACATCTCCAAGCTGGTTGGACGACTAGATCTCTTCCTGCCAGGCGCTGCGGCCCCGACGTTTCCGTGCGAGTTCGTCCTCGGCGACCATCGTCTCCGTCACGCGCTCGCCGCGTGCGGCCTGCAGCGCCTCCGCGATCTTGTAGTCGCTGCCGCCCTCGGCGCTGCGGCGACCGGTGACGCGCACCATGACGGGCACGCGCACCAAGGGTCCCATCACGACCGCCTCCCCGATGTTGAGGCCGGGCAGGTCGAGCAGCAGGGATTCGGACACGCTTTCGGATGCCCGACGCACCGCGGACTGATCGTCCGGGTTGGTCAGGCGCATGATGATCTGGCTGCCGCATTGGGACAACGTGTCCGCATGCACCTTGCCCGGTCGCTGGGTGATCAACATCAGGAACACGCCGAACTTACGGCCCTCGGCCGCGATGCGCTTGATCCAATATCCCGCCCTACCCTGGCTCTCCCGCCCGACGAAATTGTGGGCCTCCTCCAGCACGAGGAACACCGGACGGCGCATGCCGTGACGGGTCGCCTCCTGCCACACCTCGCGCTGGACCTTCGTGGCCACGAAGTCGACGATGCGGCGATCGACGCCCGCCATGTCCAACGTAGACAGGTGCATCGGCCGCAGCAGGTCGTCGAGCGGGATGTCGTCGTGCCCCCAGACCGGAAGGCCTGCGAGATACTTGGCGTACTTGAGCGCCTTCCGCGCACCCGACACCTCGTCGCGGGAGGGTGGCTTTGGGGCCTTGCCGACGTCGGCGCCGCGCGCCCGATCGGCTCGTTCGCGCCGCGCCGCGCGCTCCGCGGCGTCCCCGAACCACGCGGTGGTGTCCAACGTGTCCGGCAGGTCGTCCGCATCGTGCGGCTCGCCGTCGCTTCCGAACGCATCCGCGCTCGAATCGTCATCGGCGTACTCGCCTTCCGCGCCGCCCCGACCGCCGTTCGCGCCACCGGGCAGGACCTGCCACGGCGGCGAAGCGCCCGCGGCCTCCTCCCAGCCTTCGTAGTCGCCGATCTCCTCCAGGGCCGCCACGAGATCTTCGGCGGTGTAGTCCCCGTGGAGGCGGCGGAAGGCCGCGGTCATGCCGGCGCGCAGGTTGGCCCACCCCTCCGCGATGCCCGCCATCTCGCACACTTCTTCGATGTCGAGATTGGAGAAGCGGACGGATAGGCGGCGCGAGCCGCCGACCTCGGAGTCGCTGATGCGATGTTGCTGCTCGACCGGCATGCGGTAGATCGACACGCGGTCGGCGAAGGGCGTCGGCCGGCGCTCGGCATCGCGCCGCATCAGCACGTAATCGCTATTGGGGTCGAAGACCACGACCGTGCCGCCCAGCTCGAGCAGCCGCTCGAGAAGCACGCCCACCGTATAGCTCTTGCCCGCTCCGGTCTGGGCGATGACCGCCAGATGGCGGTTCAGACCGTCCGGATTCAACGTCACCGGCACGGCGGGACGGTTGATCAACGAGCCGATCTCCATCCCGTCGCGCACGTCCTTGTTGAAGAAACGCTCCAGCAGCTCGTCCGGAGCGGTCTCCACCGTATCACCCGGCCGCGCCGCGCCGCGGGGCACGCGTACCTGCCCCTGCGGATCGAGGTAGCCGAGCACTTTCGCCGTCCCGATGACCACCGGCGGCGCAGCACCGAGACGGCGCAAGATCGCCTCCACCTCGTGATAGTTCATCGACGTGGAAAGCAGGCGGTTGCTGACCGCGAGCGTGGCGACCTGCGCGAGCACATCGACCGCGCGCGTGCCGGCATCCGAGCCCACCTGCTCTTGCACCCCACGCAGCACGAGGTACTCGAGCCTAGGGGGCGCAAGCTCCGTGCTGGATACGAACGTGAACTCGTCGGTCCGCACTTCGCCAACCACGTAGCCCACGGCGCGGGTTGAGGCGTCGGCCATGGAGGGCTCCTCGGGATGGGATCGCGTTGCGAGGCGGGAGGCACGGCGTGTCATCAGGTAGCGACTGCGGCTGCGACTGCGACTGCGGCCGTGACGTCAGGCTGCGACGTGATGCTGCTTCCGACCATCGGTAGACGCGCGCAATTCAGAACGTGTGTTCCACCCGCAGGATAGCGCGCCGCCGTCGCATACGTCCAGCGCGATGGTACCATGCGGCTTCCGCCCCTCATCGACCTGGGAGAGCCCGTGGACCGCACCGTTCCTCGCGCCGCGACTGACGCCATCGCCTTGTACGAACGCACGTACTGGTCGCTGCTACGCAGCAGCCGTGACGTCCCGGTACGCACGTTGGAAGAGGCCCACCTACAGATGCGTTCGGCGCTGCATATCGGCGCGCGTGACGAGCAACCGGATATGGCGGCCTTCCTGTACGCGGTCCTGCGCGTGCCGATGCTGCACCGCGTGCAGCACGTGGTCATGGGCCAGTCCGACCGGGTCTTTGCGGCGCATGGCTACCCGGACGTCGAATCGTGGTCCGAGGTCTCCGCGCCTGCGCGCCGGCGGCGCAGTTTCTGGGACAACGAAGGCACGTTGGCGGTTTACATCGCCAGCCGCTCGGACGTCGACGACCTCGTGCCCATCCTCGTCGCCTATCAGATCGAACGCGACAAGCTGCGTCCGCGCCTGGCGCGACCTGCGGCGCGCGCGATTCTCGAGAACCACGAGGACGGCGCGTTGGACGACGAGGCGCGCGCGTCGCTCGCGGAAGCCGCGGACCTCGACGAGGAGGACCTCGAGCGCTTGCACCGCGTCTGGGGCGATGACCTCGTCCGGCAGTTGCTGATCCTGGCCGAATCGCGTTGCCGCATCCAGGTGCGGCTGCTCTCCGGCTCCCTGGCCGAGTACCGCCGAGCCACGCGCCGTTGGTGGGGCCACGTGATTGCCTCGCTGCCGACAATCGCCTTCGAGGAGCGGCCGGTCTACTTCGTCTCGAGCAACATGCACGCGCTCGCCAACCTGCTCAGCGGCCACGCGTTGGCCATCGAGCCGGCGCTGGCGGCCTTCGTGGCGGAGGGCTCCGACGCGGCGCTGCGCGCGGAGTACGCCGACATCTTGGCGCGCAACGTACCAAGCAGCCGCGAGAACTTCCTCTACTACGTGCTCAAGAAGTACGAAGCGGCCCATCCCGAAGCCGCCGAGGAACGCCGCGCGGCCGAAGCCGCGTGCGGGATCCATCGCGTGCCAAGCGAGCACGTCTTCGACGTGGCGGTGCAGGTTGTGGAGCTCGCCCGGCTCGATCCGGAGCGCATCGACCCGCGCCTACGCCTGCCCGGCCTCGAGCGCCTCGCCGCAAGCGACGCGTTGCTGGTCAACATCGACTTTCCCCTCGGCATGGCCGCCTACCAGGTGCTCTCCGAAGTCGCGGTCGGGGCTAGCTCCGTGCGCGGCGTGTACGTCACGGGCAAGGCCGCCACGCTCAACGGACGCATCGGCGATGTGATGATCGCCTCCGTGGTCCACGACGAGCACTCGGGATGCACGTACCTGTTCGACAACCGCTTCCGCGCCGACGACGTGGCGCCGCATCTGGTCTACGGAGCGGTCCTCGACCACCAAAAGGCCATCTCCGTGCTCGGCACCTTCTTGCAGAACGAAGGCTACATGGCGGTGTTCTACAAAGAGGGCTACACCGTGATGGAGATGGAGGCGGGACCGTATCTTTCCGCCGTGTACGAGATGGTGCGGCCGAAACGCTATCCCCAGGACGAGATCGTGCACCTGACCGGCGCGCCCTTCCCGATCGGCTTCATCCACTACGCCTCGGACACGCCCTTCAGCAAGGGCAAGAATCTCGGCTCGCAGAACCTCGGCTACTACGGCATCGACCCCACCTATGCCGCTATGGCTGCCATCGCCCACGCCGTCCTCGGCGACGAGATCGCGACGATCGGCGTGCAGGAAGAACTGCTCGGCACGCGGTGACCCCGCGCCATGATTGCGCCTTATACGCGTCAACGGCTCGTTGACGGCCCCCCACCTGGACGCTATGTTCGATTCCAGGTCGGCCGTTCGCAGAGCCCGCCGACCGCGAATGTTGGAGGACACGATGCCCTTGCGATCTACCATTGTCGTACCGCGCGCTCCGATCCTGGCCGCGCTCATCTTGCTCCTGGCGGCCGCGCTGCTGCCCGGCACGGCCGCGGCCGATCCGGCGCCGGGGCTCGACCCCGACCGCGACCCCGGCACGATCTTCGATCATGTGCTGCCGATCGATCCGGCCCTGGACGATGTCGCAGCTCCCGCCATCGACCGCGATGTGGCGGCGGTCCTCGGGCTCGGTCTCGACGGCGGCCCCTTTGACCTTGCCGGTCTGGCCGCGTCGCCTTCGGGCCTTGCTGCGGCGCGCACACCGCGCGAGCAGAAGATGCCCGCGGTGTCCTACGCCGGCCACAAGGACCTGCAACGATTCCTGCTGGTGTGGCTCGAGGACCGCGGCAACGGGCACGAGATCTACGCCAAGTTCCTGTTCAACAACGGCCTGCCCCAGGGCGGTCCGCAGCGCGGCGGCTGGCAGGTCGTACGAGAGCAGCAACGGGCCGGCCGCCAGCCGGAGCCGCCCGGTGAGCGCAGTAGCCCCGCCCTCGTGTGGCACAACGGCCGCGAAGAGTACTTCATGGTCTACAGCGAGTTCTTCGGGGAGCCGAACGGCTGGGACGTGATGAGCGTCCGCGTATCCAGCGCCGGCTTCAGCCGTAGCAAGCCGCGGCTGTTGGCCGGCGGCCCCGGTGATCAGCAGCGGCCGGACGTCGCCATCGCCGGCGATGACTACATGGTCGTGTGGGACGACAACACCCGCGACCTCGACGAGATCTGGGGCATGCGCGTGCGCGGCAACGGCATCCCGATCGGCCGCTCCTACCCGCTCTTCCAAGGCGAGTCGTGGAACGCGACCGACCCGACCACCTCGGGCGGCGTTGTAGCTTGGGTGGACGACCGCGGCGTCGACGCGGAGATCTACGCCCTCCGCTTGACCAACGGCCTGCCGCGCGGCAACGACTATCGTCTCGCAGGCACGGGCGACGACGACTTCGCGCCGCGCTTCGGCGGATCCGGGCTGTTGTGGAATGTCTACAACTTCGCGAGCGGCGCCGACATCGCCGGCGCGCAGGTCTACGCCAACAACCGCACACGAGGCGGCACGCGCGGCATCGTGGTGCCCGCGGCCGACCAGTCCTGGCCGGACAGCGACCAGGGCATCATCGTCTTCAGCGACAACCGCACGGGCGAGTACGACCTCTACGCGATCCGCCTCGGCGGAAACTTCATCACGCGCGGCCGCGAGTTCCCGTTGTTGTTGGACTACGAGCCGTAGGCAGGGATGGAGTTGGCGGACTTCGTTGCCAACCGTCGATTCCCAGCGCCCAGTGAATCCGTCCGCAGCCCATAGATTTTGATGTAACTTTTGTGTATGCTAGTCGTCTGCATGCCCAAGCGGCCGCGCGATTTGTTTGAGCCGCCAGGTTAATTTTCGGTGACATTTCCCAGAGAGGAGGTAGCGTACAGGGGGGCCCCATCGCTCACTATGCGGTGGAGCAGGAGCGGTCCGTTGGAATTCGTTCGCGGAGCTGAGGAACTCCGTACAACGACCCGACATCGCCGTGCAGTACCTATCAGCGGCCACGTTTGTCGCTGAACGCACATTGCGTGCGGTGCACATAGCTAGGAAAGCGCCAGCGCACGCAGTGAACAATAGGAGAGGGCAAAGATGCGTACTACCCGAGGAGCCTTCGCGGCTCTGATCGTTGTTGCCATGGTTGGTGTCGCACACATTCCAGCCGCTTCGGCGGTACGTGCATCTGACACGAGCGACGCACTAAGCGTGCAGCTCGCACCATCCAATCCCACGACTGGGGACTTCATGCTCGGCTTCGAGCCGGGTACCGACGTTGCAACGGCACACGACACTGCCATGCGCGCCGGTCTTGTTCCCGTCCGTTGGAACCAAGCCATCTCAACGCTGCTCGTCCGTCCAGCTCACGCTCAGGACGGCTCCGCGCTACCCCAACATGCTCTCGATACGCTGGAAGTAAGTGCCGCGCTCCGCTACGTACATGCGGACGTGATCTTCGAGGGATCGTCCGCACCGGATGATCCCGAGTACGTAGCGAGCCAGCAATGGGCGGTCGATACGATCGATGCGCCTTCCGCTTGGGATACGACGACCGGATCCGACACCGTGATTGTAGGCGTCTTGGACACCGGGTTGGACATGGGGCATCCCGACATCGATGGCACGTGGGTAGCCGGGTACGACATCGTCAACGATGACGCCGACCCGAGTGATGATCACGGGCATGGCACCCATATCAGTGGAATCATCGGCGCGCACACGAACAACACGACCGGTGTTGCGTCGATCGGTCATGAGACGATGCTCATGCCGGTCAAGGTGCTCGACAGCAGCAACATCGGCTCGGCTGCGGACATCGCAGACGGCATCACCTGGGCAGCTGATCACGGCGCGCACATTCTCAACTTGAGCTTCTCAAGCACGAGCGATGTGCCTGCAGTAAAGGACGCGATCGACTACGCGGACGCCGCGGGGCTGCTGCTCATCGCGGCCGTCGGTAACAACAACAGCACCCAGCCGCGTTATCCAGCCGCCTACGACAACGTGGTCGGCGTCGGGGCGACGGACCGGTTCGACCGTCACTTCATGTTGTCCAACCGCGGTGATTTCGTGGCCGTGAGCGCACCCGGTGTATCCATTCAGAGTACGGAGTGGCGTGACAGCGGCAACTCGTACTCCTCCCGGACCGGAACGAGCACGGCGGCCGCCCATGTCAGCGCCGTGGCAGCCCTCGTGCTGGCCATCGATGACACGCAGACCTCCGACGATGTGCGAACCATCCTTGAGAACACCGGCGTAGATCTCGGCGATCCAGGCTACGACCACAAGTTCGGCCATGGTCGCCTCGACGCGGCGGCGGCCGTCGACGAGGTCGAGGCGCCACCGCCTCCCCCGCCCCCAACGTCCACCCCGCAGCCGAGCCCGACGTCCCAGCCGAGCCCGACCCCGACGGTCGAGGCGAGCGGCCCCACGCTCACGAACATCCGCGCGCGTAGGATCCGCTCGTCGAGCGCCCGGATCCAGTGGGACTGCAGCGAGCCGTGCACGGCGCAGGTCGAGTACGGGACGACCTCGGCTCTGGGTACTTTGTCGTCGAAGAACTCGTCCTTGTCCACGAGGCCGAAGCGCAACTTGAGCGGTCTCTCGAGCGATACCACCTACTACTATCAAGTGCTGAGCGAGAATGACACCGGCGGTCTTTCGGTTGGTCCCATCAAGACCTTCACCACCAAGGACTGACCGCGGAGCGCGTCGCATGGACTCGGCCGGGACTGGTTGAGTGCAGCATCGACGTATGCTCGATCAGGGCACAAGTAGCGAGGTACGGTGCCGGCCAAGCAAACAACCGTCCTCTCCAAGGGCCAAGGCTTCCCCCGAAGCCTTGGCCCTTTCCGTGCGCATTGTCGCAAGATCTCCAGGCATGTCCCACGCACGCCAGAGCCACAGGATGTAACCCATCGCAACGCGGCTCGTCGTGAGGGCTGCGACGGTCGTTGGGGAACAAGGACCGCGCCCCGAGCACGCGGAGGCCCCTCTCTCCGCGAAGCGGGAGGAGGATGGCGCCCGTGTCGGCGGGCGTCACCCTTCCGCCTTTCGTGCACCGCTCAGCGAGCCCTGGAGTTCTTTGTGAAGAGGCGTGCGCACAGAACCATCCTGCTGGTCATATTCTCTGCCGCGTTCCTCGGCGCAGGCGTTGCGTTTGTGTCTCCGCTCTCGCCCACGCGCGGCTGGGATGTGCTTGCGATCGAAGACTTCGGCCGGCTCATGCGCGGCGAGCGTGCCGGAATTGCGGCTGAGCCGTCCGAGGCACGGGCAATCTCACCTTCACCGTAGCGGCACCGGGACGGTCCGCTTCGTCGTGACCGGGCAGCGCGGCTATCCTGCGCGCCATGCGACGTGCCGAGAAAGCGGAGCGCATCCGCCATCAGCTGGACGCGCTCTACCCCGAACCCCCGATTCCCTTGGATCACCAGGACCCCTTCACGTTGCTCGTGGCGGTGGTCCTCTCCGCGCGCACGACGGACAAGAAGGTCAACGAGGTCACGCCGGCCCTCTTTGCCGCTGCGCCGACGCCCGCCGCGATGGCGGCCCTCGAGGTAGAGCAGATCCGTACGCTCATCGCAGAGATCGGCCTCGCGCCGCAGAAAGCGAAGCGCCTGCGTGAGACCGGACGCATTCTGGCCGAGCAGCACGGCGGCACGGTGCCCGATGACTTCGCCGCCCTCGAGGCCCTGCCCGGCGTGGGCCACAAGACCGCGTCGGTCGTCATCGCCCAGGCCTTTGGGCGCCCCGCCTTCCCCGTCGACACGCACGTCCATCGCCTCGCCGCGCGTTGGGGACTCTCCAACGGACGCAACGTCGAGCAGACCGAGCGCGACCTGAAGGCCCTCTTTCCCGAGGACGCCTGGGCGAAGGTCCACCTGCAGATGATCTTCTTCGGCCGCGAGCATTGCCCGGCCCGCTTCCACGATCTGAGCGCATGCCCGATCTGCGCCTGGTCCGCGACGAAGAAGCGCATGGCCGAAGAGCAGCGCGAGAACGATCGGCTGCGCAAGCGCGGTTGAGCGATGGCGTAGGACAACTACAGAGTGGGCGATCGAACGGGACCGAACCGGACCCGCTGCATCAAGCTTGGACGCCATCGGGACCGACCGCGGCGCAAAGTCGCGCTATCGTTTGTCCATGAGCGATTCTGAACAGGATGTCGTTATGTCCGTCGAAGACATGCCCCATGCCTCCGCCCCACCGTCGGTCGATGCAACCACGCCGCCCGGGCCACGTTGGCTGATCCCTGTGTTGGCGATGATCGCGATCGTCGCGGGCGCGATCGCCGTCTTCGCGGCGGTCCGGTTGGCGGAGGGTGAGCCGGAAGGGCCGGCGATCCTGGTGGCAGGGCGCTCCGAGGACGCGCCGGAGCTGCGCGGATTTCGTATCCTGCCCGTGCGCCTGGCGCCGGACTTCACGCTCACCGCGCAAGACGGCATGCCCTTTTCCCTCTCGGATGCCCGCGGCAAGATCGTGCTGCTGTTCTTCGGATTCACGCATTGCCCGGACATCTGTCCGACGACGCTCCTGACCTTGGGGCAAGGCATCACCCAACTCGGCACGGCCGCGGAAGACGTCCAGGTGGTCCTCGTGACGGTCGATCCCGAGCGCGACACGCCGACGATTCTAGGCGGCTACGTCGAGGCCTTCCACGAAGGCGCGATCGGCCTGACGGGCGAGATGGCGCAGATCGAGGCCGTCGCGGACGCATACTCCGTATCCTTCGCCAAGGAATGGCCGGAAGGCGCGGACCCCGAGACCGACCCCTATTCGATGGCGCACAGCGCAACGGTCTTCGTGATCGACGAGGACGGACAGCTGCGCGAGGGCTTCCTGAGCCCCACGCCGGACGACGTGGCCCACGATCTCGCGATGCTGTTGGACGCCGCGAAGGACTAGGGTTCCCGCGGCATGGTCGAGAGCGCGCAGCTAGCGGCCCAGGGTAACCTCGGCGGGCACGACCACGCTGCCGGCTCGTTCGAACTCCAGCACCAGATCGACCGTCGCTCCGTCCTCGATCGCCGGGCGCACGTCGACGACCATCACGTGCAAGCCCATCGGCGCGAAGGCCGTCTCGCCGCCCGCCGGCACCACGATCCCGTCCGGCCGCGCCTCCATGCGCGCGATGTCGCCGTCGAGCACCGTCTCGTGGATCTCCACCACCGCGGCCCCATCGATCGCGACGCGCAACAGCCGATCGTCCGCGCCGCCCCGATTCGCGGCAACGAAGTACGCGGCCGTGCTGCCCCCTTCGGCCGCGGGCCGCAGCCAGGCATCGCGCACCGTGATATCGTCCACCGTGACGGCGGCGGCGGGCTCCCCGGTGACGGGCTCGGCGACCGTCCCATCGCACGCGGCCACGAGCAGAGCCGCGGCCATCAGCGCGGCCAAGGCCAGCGGTCGAGTTCGCAATCGTCGCGTCGCGATCCACGTCGATCGCCGGTAGTCATCGTTCATGCGAAGCGCCTCTCGCTGCGGTTGCGACGCACGGGCATGCCGAGCTCGCTCTCGATCATCGGCAGGTAGACCTCGCGCACGGTCTCACGCTTGAGCCGCACCTCGCGGTCCACGCTGTACAACAACGCGTTGTACACAACCAAGCCTCCGTAGTCCGCCGCGAGCAGCCCCACGGTCTCGTGCACGGCCGCGAAGCCGCCGCCGAGCACCTCGCCTTCGAGGTCCCCCAGGCAGCGGTCCGCTCCGCATTGATGGCTGGGCACATCGATGCGCAAGGCGTCGTCGAAATCGGCCAGGCGCACGAAGAAGCTGACGATGGCCGGGCTCGCGGCGATCTCCGGCTTGTCGAGGATGTGGCGCGAGCCGCCGGTGAAGCCCCAACCGCCGAGCACGACCGGCGCGGAATGCCCCGCCTCGCGATCGGTGAACCGGTGGATGAGCCCGGAGTCCGTCGCATCCTCCGGCAAGCGGTCGTCGCCCTCGCCGGCGCGTAGCCACAGCTTCGCATGCGTCGCCTCGTGGCTCGTCTTTGACACCGCCACGACCCGCACGCTGCGCTCCTTGGCCACGCG
>JAJCYU010000027.1 GCA_029262755.1 Anaerolineae bacterium | reverse complement strand
CCGGCGCAAGCCGGCCGAGCGCGCGTGCGGTCAGCAATGCGGTTGCGAGCCAGACCGGCCGGACCTTGAACGCGGCCGGTGCCTCGTCGTACCTGTGGCAATGGGGCCAGTTCGTCGACCACGACATGGATCTCACCGAGGGGCACGTGCCGCCGGAGTCCTTTGGGATTCCCGTGCCGGTCGACGATCCGCACTTCGCGCCTGCGCCCTTTATCGGCCTCGACCGCTCGACGTGGACGCTGGATACCGATTCCTTCTCCGCCGTGCCGCGTCGCCAGCAGACCAACGGCATCACCGCGTGGATCGACGCATCGATGGTCTACGGCTCCGATGCGGTACGCGCAGATACGCTCCGCGACCCCGACGTGCCGGGAAACCTGCGCGTCGCGGCCTCGCCGGTCGGCGATCTGCCGCCGCTCAATACCTTCGGCCTACCCAACGCCGGCGGTCCCGGCGCGACGCTCTTCCTGGCCGGCGACGTCCGGGCCAACGAGCAGATCGGGCTCACCGCGATGCACACGCTTCTCGTGCGCGAGCACAACCGCCGCGCGGCGCAGATCCGCGCCGCGCAGCCTGCGCTCGACGCCGACGCGGTCTACGAGCTCGCGCGGGCATGGGTGGGCGCTCACGTGCAGGCGATTACGTTCAACGAGTTTCTGCCGTTGTTGCTGGGCCCAAGCGCGATCGCCCCCTACAGCGGCTACGACGCGAGCTGCGACGCACGCATCGCCAACGTCTTCAGCACGGCGGCCTATCGCTTCGGGCATAGCACCTTGACGCCGGACCTGCTGCGTCTGGACGCCGACCTTGCGCCGATCGCCGAGGGACACTTGCCCTTGCTCAGCGCGTTCTTCCGGCCTGATCGGCTGGTTAACGAAGGCGGTCTCGAGCCCTTGCTCCGCGGCTTGGCCTACAACCCTTCGCAGGAAGTCGATGTACGGGTTGATGACGCGGTGCGCAACTTCCTGTTTGGCCCACCGGGTGCCGGCGGCTTCGATCTCGCAGCGCTCAACATTCAACGCGGCCGCGATCACGGTCTGCCCGGCTACGCGGCAACGCGCGCCGGCTTGGGGCTAAGCGCGAACACCACCTTCGCCGCCGTGTCCGCCGACGCGGACACGCAGGCGCGCTTGGCTACGGCCTATGCCACGCCGGCCGACATGGATGTGTGGGTCGGCGGGCTGGCGGAAGACCACATGCCGGGCGCGATGGTGGGCGAGTTGGTGTTCACGATTCTGGGCGATCAATTCCGCAGGCTGCGTGATTGCGACGCCTTCTGGTACGGTCGCACCTTCTCCGGCGCGCAGCGCGACGAGATCGAGGCGACAACCCTGGCCGACCTCATCCGGCGCAACACCGACATCGGCGACGAGCTTCCGGACGATGTGTTCCGGATCCCGACAATGGCGGACGTGGCGGCAACAATCGAAGTGGTTGGGGCGAACCCGGTCGTCGCCGGTAGCGCGATGAGCGTGGCGGCGATTGCGCGCAACGAAGGTCCCTACGGCGCCGACGACCTGACCCTAACGGTCGATCTGCCTGAGAACGCGCGCTTCGTGTCGGCCACGCCGGACGGCGCCGGCACCTGCACGACCCCGGCCGCCGACGCACGCGGCGGCACGGTCGTATGCACGTGGACGGGTACGTCCTTCGCGGGGGCTGCGCGGCGCGTCGATCTCGCGCTCACCAGCTGCGGTGATCCCGCGTGCGGCGAAGAACTCACCTTCACGGCCACGGCATCGTCCGCAACGCGGCAGGCCGAGCGCGACGCCGAGAACGACGAAGCGACGCTCGATGTGGAGCTTGCCACCCGAGCCGATCTAGCGGTGACCGTTGCGGACTCGCCGGATCCGGTGATGGCCGGTGCCGAGATGAGCTACGCGATCGACATCAAGAACCTCGGTCCTTCCGCGAGCCGCGAGACGGAGCTGCGCCTCGACCTGGACCCGAACGTGAAGTTCCTCTCGGCCACGGGGGCGGCGGCCACCTGCGTCGCGGACGAGGACGGCGTCACGTGTTCCTTGGGCGAGCTCGGCGCGCCGGACGCCTGCGACCCGGCGGCGCCCGCGTCGAGCGCGTCGCTCGTCGTGACGGTTGCGGTGGGGAGCAGCACCATGTGCTCGATTGCGCCGTGTACGGGCGATCCGCTCGCCGGTGTGATGACCATGCTGCGTTCGGCGGGCAACTGCCTTCCGGACCCAGACCTCACGAACAACGAGATTACGGTAGAGACGGACGTCTTGGCCGGCGCGGATCTCGAGGTCTGGATGGCGGAGTTGATGTCGCACCACGGCGATGGTGGTCCCGCTTTGTTTGCCGGCGGCGCGGATCGCGGAGGTTCGCCAGCGCCGTCCGCAAGGGCGACGGGCGCCGCGGATCGCTCCGACGTCCAAGCTACCTTCCAAGAACAGTGCATCGCCGCGGGCGAGGAGATCGAGGTCGAGCAACTCTTCGGTAACACCGGACCTGAAGCGTTCACGGCGCAGCCGGACAATCCAGGCCCCGAGTTCGAAGTGCCGCTGCCCGACACGGTCGTGGGCTTACCGGGATCCTGCGAGGTCTTGATGGGCGGTGGACGCTGCCGCATCACGGAGCGCCAAGTGCGCTGGGACGGCCGGATCGAGGCCGGTGCGCACGTGCGCATCCGCTACCGGGCGCGCATCCGCGGCGGCTTGCCGGTGGGCACGGAGTTCGCGTTGATGGGCATGGTCCGCACGGACACCTGCAACGCGGGCGAGAACGAGATCGCGGGCTTCTCCGAGAACATGATGATGCTGCTCAACTGCGAGCCGATCATCGATCCCAACACCCAGCTGGACCGGCAGGTGCACATCCCGATCCTGAACTTCCTGGGCCAGGACGACGTGTGCGAGACCTGGGTCGAGGTCCAGAACCTGGGCTGCGACTTTGCGAAGGCGGCGCTGGTGACGTGGGGCGAGCCGGGCTTCTGCCCGCCGCAGGCCGCGGGTCCGCTGAAGGTGGAGTGCACGGGCATGCTCAAGCCGGGCAGCACGTGGAACCTGCTCGGCGCGCAGGTGCCGACCGGCTCCAAGAGCGGCATCTTGTTCCAGTTCACGACCGAGCAGCTTTCGGACATCGGCGTGGATCTGGGCTTCGACGATATCGTGGGCGATTACCTGTGCGAGACGCTGTTCTTCGGCGTCGTGGGTGACGCGGACGACTATCGGCGCTTCAAGAAGGCCTACGACGAAGGCCTGGAGTTCGCGGGCGTGGTGCTGGACGACCGGGCGAAGGGCGACGGCGCGCTGGCGGTGGACGTCCACCGCACGTGCCCGGGCGACGTGACGCCGGGCGTGGAGGTAACGAGCAAGTACAACGGGATCGCGGGGACGCACCTGGGTGTGTTCGACGAGGTCTTCGGCGGCTACGGCTACTACGTGCCGCTGGTGTATGCGGACGCGTCGGGCTTCGAGTCGATCATGTACATCCAGAACGGCGGGCTGCAGTGCTCGTCGATCGAGGTGTGGTTCCAGGAGCAGGACGCGTGTCTGCGGGCCAGCATTTGCGAGATCCTGACGCTGGCGCCGGGCGAGAGCTACCAGTTGGCGGCCAGCGACTGCGTGGGCCCGGACTTCCAGGGCTCGGCGTGGCTGCGCTCGAGCCAGATCATGGGCATCGCGGTGGACATCGTCGGCCGCGATGTGCTGATGACCTACGTCGGCGAGCCGGCGGAGATCAACTACACCTACGACCCGACCGAAGCGGTGTACAGCTCGGGCAACCAGGTGGCCTTCGGGCCGCTGATCTACAGCGAGTACCA
>JAJCYU010000026.1 GCA_029262755.1 Anaerolineae bacterium | reverse complement strand
CCGCGAGCATTGGCAGGTAGATGCCTGCCGGCGGAGGCGGCAACAAGAGCTCGGACGGCTCGGAGGGCGCGAGCGGATCGCCGATCGGATCGCCGGCGGCGTCCAGCAAGATGAGTCCCTGCCCGTAGGTTGCCCGCACATAGTGGTTTCTACCGACCTGCTCGCCCGACCATGCGTCCTCGCTGCCGTCCGGCCACCGGATGACCAGCACGTAGTCGCAGGGCATGCTGCCCAGCCCGAGGTGCTGCACGCGTGAATCCGCCGAGTTGTATGTTCCGCGGCTGGATACGACGGCGCGGCTTAGCGCAATGCCATGGCCCGGATGATGAACGGTAACCGTCGCTCCCATGGCGTCGCGGTTGACGGTGTCGCCGTCACCGACGAGGCGTAGCGCGAGCCAGTCGTTCTCGCTGCCGATCTCGTTGAGGAACACGTGCCCGCCGCGAGTGCGTGGGCCACCGCCGACGACCAAGTCGAGATCGCCGTCGTGGTCGAGATCGGACCAGTTCACGTTGCCGGAGCCACCCATGCGCTTGGTGCCGGTCTCGTCATCGGGATGGTTGATGCCGCTCGGTTCGCCCAGGCTCTCGAACTGTCCCCCTTCGACCTGGCGGTACAGGCCAAACCAGCCCTTCTGGTCCCAGGTGTTGTAGCCGGCTTCGTACTTCTTGTCTCGTGAAACCGCCACATCCATGCGGCCGTCGTTGTCGAAGTCCGCGAACGAGCCGTCAATGTCGCCCTCGTTGTAGGGCAAGCCAGCATCGCGCCAACGGGCCTCAAACAGACCCTCGCCGTCGTTGACCAACACGTGGGTCGGATCGGACCAGCGGCGTGTGTGATTGTAGAAATCGACGGTCTCGCGCGTCCAATCCCGGAAGGGGAAGGGAAACTCCGTGGGGTGGCTGATCGCGGTGAACAACAGGTCGAGATCGCCGTCTTGGTCCACGTCGCTGCAATCGACACCGAAGCCGTTGCCGCCGATGTAGCCGCCCGGCACCGCGTCGGGTTCCGGCTTCGCGCCATGGTCGAGATCCGCGCGCCAGGTATTGCCGCCCGCTTGGCTGGCCACCCCGCGCGCGATCGCTTCGTCCACGAGGCGCCCTGTGCCGTCGTTGATGAACAGTTGGTTTTGCGCACCGTTGTGGCTGACACCGTAGACGGACACGAAGAGGTCCTGATCCCCGTCGGCGTCCACGTCGCAGGCCACGGAGCCGTTGGAAGGCCAGTCTTCGTTGCCGATCAGCTGCGCGGTCGCGTCCCGGAAGGTACCGTCCCCGTTGCCGAGAAAGTATTGATCCGGCAGCGCGTAACTGGTCTGTCCGTTGCCGAGGAACAGGTCGAGCTGCGCGTCGCCGTCGAAGTCGGCAAGCACCGCCGTGCCTGCGGCGTACACAGCATTGCCCTCACCGTCGACGCCGAGCGCGGCTTCGATCCCCGCGCTTGCGACGCGCTCGAACACGCCGCCGGCGTCCTGCAGCCAGACGCCGTGCGTCGGCTGCGTGGCGGCCATGCCCTCCGTGCCGGCCGGGTAGCCGATGTGATCCATACCGCCGACGGCATCGGGGTCACCATCGTTGTCGAGATCGCCGAATACCAGCCAGCCGACCTGGGCGTCGCCCAGCCCGTTGACATCGCCCACCTCGGTGAACGTGCCGTCTTGGTTGTTGTGGTAGATCAGGTGCTCGAAGGGCTCCAGCCCTTCGCGAACGCGTGGAAACATGTTGTGAAAGAGGATGTCGTCCCAACCGTCACCGTCTACGTCAGCCACCATGGCGCGAGGATGACCGACGATCACGCCTTCCGGCGGCCATACGGCCTCGTCATCGGCCTTGATACCCGCTTCGATGGAGGCGTCTCGGAAGAAGTTCGCCACGGGGTCCGTGACGGGGCGCGGCGCGCATTCATCCGGATCTTGCGCGACGAGGGGGAGGACGCTCGATTGCGCGAGCACACGCGGTACGGTGAGCCAAGCACCTAGCCCGATGATGGCAAGGGCGCTTGCAAGGACAAGCCGGGGGCGCAACACAACGGAGCGGTGGAGCGAGAGCATGGGGCGCCTCCAGGACGGGGCCGGTTGAGCGGGTTGGACCTTCCGAACGTCGCGAGCGTATCGGATTGGCGCGCGGCTTGCAATCGCGCTGCGCATGATCATCCGACGGCGCGACATGCGCGATCATCGGAACCGGATTTCGCTGGGACATGGGAGCTGGGAGATCGGATGCGGGCCGCGTATCGTCCGCCGATCAAACTCACCTCGCCTAGCCGATCTCGGGCTCCAAATAGCGCAGGAGGACGGTCTTGGCTTCCTGCGCGGCCCGCTGTCGCCAGGGTTCATCGCGCAGTGCGCCCATCGCGAGCATAGCTTTCATGAGCTCCATGCTCGTCGTGGCCACGACCGCGCGTCGTTCCGCGGGCAATGAGGGGCGGCGCGTGCCGTAGAGCGCGGAGAGGCGCTCGACGATCGCTTCCGAGGCGTGTCGGGCGGCTTCGCCGAGTTCGGGCGAGCCGTGACCGCCGTAGAACACAGCCTGGAAACCCGGATGGGCATGATGGAAGGTCGCCAACGCATCGACGACATCGTCGATTAGATCGGCCAGGGCTTCGCCAGACCGGTCTAACGCCAATACCTCATCGGTCACCCGCTCCAGGTGCTCGAGATAGCGGGCGTTGAGGGCATGGAGGATGGACGCCTTGTCCGGGAAGAATTGGTAGAGCGAGCCGATGGAAGTCTCGGCGCGTTCGGCAATCGCGTTCGTCGTGACGTTGTCGTAGCCCATCTCCGCGATGAGTCCTGCCGCCGCGTCCAAGATTTGATGGACGCGGCGCCAGCCGCGTGCCTGCGTGGGACGCCGGCGCAGCGGCCCAGCCACGGGTTCTGTTTGGGTCATGGTTCGCATCCTTGGTTTGCGAAGGTTCGCTCATGTTAGCCAGAGATGCGCGGCGCGTGAAGTGCGCAACCCGCCGCGGACGGCGTCTCGCGCACGCGCGGCGAACGTGGCACCCTCCCGACGGCGATCGCGCTGCCCAGAAAGGCAAAGGTTGCGATGGCAACGCAACGACACCGTGGGCAGTTGGAAGGGGGAGAGCGGGATGGAAGCGCACGACCGTGTTAGGGAGCGTACGTGGTGGCGGATTGCGATCGCGGGGAGCGTCGTCATGGTGCTCCTCGTGGCATGGATGTGGTATCGGGTCGATACGACACACCTGGTTGAAGCGAACCCCCTAACGCGCCCTGAACGCGTGGATGCGTACCTGGAGGCCCACGATGAACGCTACGGCTCTACGGCCGACGAAGAGCCGATTGCGATCCGAACGGGAGTTTTTCTACAGTCTTTGGCCTTTGTCAGCGCGTGTGACATCAGCATCAGCGGCTACGTATGGCAGGTATATCTCGACGGTGTCCACGACGGACTAGACCGGGGCTTCGTGCTACCCGAGGCCATCGATTCCAATGACGGGGTGATGGAGGAGGTCTATCGCCGTCCAGTCACGGTTGAGACCGCGGACGGGCCCGTCGAGGGCGAGGTCATCGGCTGGTATGTAGAGGCCACGCTGCGCCAGCGATTCGATTACAGCCGCTATCCGCTGGACCACAAGGAAGTCTGGATCCGCATGTGGCATACGGACTTCGATCGAAACGTCGTGCTCGTGCCGGACTTGGGGGCGTACGATTCGACGCTACCCGGAGCGACGTTCGGCGTGGAAGAGCAGATCGTCCTAGCCGGCTGGGATATCGAGAAGTCCTTTTTCCGCTACGTACTGTCCAGCTATGACACGAACTTCGGAATCGCAGACTACGTGGGCCAAGACCACTTCCCCGAGCTCCACTTCAACCTGGTAATCCGGCGCAATTTCCTCAACGCGTTCTTCATCAACCTAGTGCCCTTGCTCCTCATCGCCGGGCTGCTCTTCGCGGTGCTGATGACCGTGACGGACCATCCAGAGCGGCGCGGGCGGTTGGGATTCAATGACATGAACGTGATCGGAGCCGCGTCGGCTCTCTTCTTCGTGGTGTTGTTGGCGCATATCCAGCTGCGCGAGCAATTCGAGAGCGATCGTCTGGTTTATCTGGAGCGCTTTCACCTGTTGATGTACCTCACGCTGCTTCTGGTTTCGGTCTTCACCTATGTCTTCAGCGTGGGGCATGGCCGTATCGCTGAAATTGTACGTTGGCGGGACGGGCTCGCGATGAAGCTGGCGTATTGGCCGTACTTGACCGGAAGCGCCGTGCCGATCACGCTGCTCAGCTTCGCTTCCATCCTATGAGCACGACCACGACCGGCTACGTAGCGGCGCTTGACCAGGGCACGACGAGCACACGGTGTCTGATCTTCGACGCCGGAGGAAACGTCGTCGGCGCGGATCAACGCGAGCACGCACAGATCACGCCGCGTCCCGGCTGGGTCGAGCATGACCCGCTTGAAATCGCGGGGAACGCAAAGGAGGTCGTCGCCGCCGCCATCGCCCACGCCGGGCTGGTCGCGACGGACATCACCGCGCTCGGCATCACGAACCAGCGAGAGACGACGGTCGTGTGGGATCGCCATACGGGCGTTCCCTTCGGCAACGCGATCGTGTGGCAGGACACGCGAACCGAGGCCCTGTGCGCGGCGCTAGCGGCCGAAACCGACCGTGAACGTTCCGCGTTGGGGCGCGACCGCTTCCGAGCCCAAACAGGACTGCCGCTCGCCACGTATTTCGCAGGGCCCAAGATTCGGTGGATCCTGGACAACGTTCCCGGGGCACGCGCCGCCGCGGAGCGCGGCGACGCGCTGGCCGGGACGATCGACACCTGGCTCGTGTGGCGCCTGACTGGGGGTGGTCGTGAGGATGGTCCG
Organism: Anaerolineae bacterium; assembly: GCA_029262755.1. Taxonomy (GTDB): domain Bacteria; phylum Chloroflexota; class Anaerolineae; order Epilineales; family Epilineaceae; genus JAJCYU01. Next base: position 11,696 of record JAJCYU010000026.1, on the reverse strand, counting down.
GCGGACGGTCGCGACGGTGCTGCTCGCGAGGGCCGGGGCGACTACGCCGTCCATGTGACCGACCCGACCAACGCCGGCCGCACGATGTTGATGGACCTACGAACGTTGGGCTGGGACAATGGATTGCTCAGCGCCTTCGGCATTCCTCGCTCAATGCTGCCCACGATCCGGCCGTCTTCCGTGCGCGCGCCCTATGGTCGCACGGCGTCGGGTATCCCCATCCATGCCATCCTCGGCGATCAGCAGGCGGCCATGGTGGGTCAGACTTGCTTCGAGACGGGGGAGGCCAAGTGCACGTACGGCACGGGCTGCTTCCTCCTGCTGCACTCTGGCACCGAACCCGTCGCGAGCGCGCACGGCATGCTATCGACCGTCGCCTATCACTTCGAAGGTGAGCCCGCCTGCTATGCGCTGGAAGGCTCGGTGGCGATCGCCGGCGCCCTTGTGCATTGGATGCGCGATCAGCTCGGGATCGTGCAGAGCGCCGAAGAGCTCGAGCTGCGCGCACGGGCCGTGCCGGACAGCGGCGGCGCGGTGATCGTGCCCGCGTTCTCCGGGTTGTTCGCGCCGCATTGGCGCCCGGACGCCCGTGGCGTGATCGCGGGACTCACCCGCTACGTGACGCGCGATCACCTGTGCCGGGCTGCCCTCGAAGCCACGGCGCTGCAGGTGCTCGATCTGATCCGGGCGATGCGCGAAGACACGGGGCTGCCGATTGCGGTGCTCAAGGCGGACGGCGGCATGGTAGTCAACGAACTGCTCATGCAGTTGCAGAGCGACCTGCTGCAAACGCCCGTCGCGGTTCCCGAGATCAACGAGACCACGGCGCTGGGCGCCGCCTACGCGGCGGGACTGGCCGTCGGGCTCTGGACGGATCAGGACGCGCTTCGGGCGCAGTGGCGCGAGCGGAACCGATGGACGCCGGGCATGGGAGAAGACGAGCGTGCTCGCCTGATCGCCGGCTGGAACAAGGCGCTCGCCCGCAGCCTTGACTGGACGAGTGCGGACGACGGCGACGCGTAGGGCTGCTCAGACCCGAAGGTCGCAGCGCGGATTCGGCACGTACGGCACACGTGGCCGAGGAAGCGCAAACTCGCGCCTACGCGCTCTGCATGCCCGGCTGCGCGGCCACATCGACATCGAGAGCCACGTCCAGCACAGGGCTGCTGTGCGTGAGCGCGCCGAGCGAAAGAACGTTGACGCCCGTCGCCGCAATCGCGGCCGCTGTTTCCACCGTGACCCCGCCGGACGCCTCCGTGACGAAGCGTCCGTCGACCATGGCAACCGCCTCGCGCAGCTGATCGAGGCTCATGTTGTCCAGCAGCACGACGTCGAAGGGTAGGTCTAGTACGCTGCGCAACTGGTCGAGGGTGTCGACCTCCAACGAGATGTGGATCATGTGCCCCACGGCCCGACGCGCCCGCAGGACCGCCTCTCTGGCGGACCCGGCGACCACGACGTGGTTGTCCTTGATGAGCACCGCGTCATCGAGGCCGTAGCGATGGCTGGCGCCCCCTCCACAGCGCACGGCGTACTTCTGCAGTGCACGCAGGCCCGGTGTGGTCTTGCGTGTGCCGGCGACCGCCGCCCCTGTGCCCGCGACGGCGTCCACCACCGCCCGCGTGGCCGTCGCGACGCCGCACAGGCGCCCGAGGAGGTTGAGCGCCACGCGCTCGCCGGCCAGGATCGGCCGCGCCGGTCCGCGCAGCACGGCCAGCGTGGTGCCAGCCGCGACCTGTTCGCCTTCGCCCGCACGCAGCTCGACGCCGACGGCCGGATCGAGCAGCCCGAAGACGGCCGTGGCCACCGGAAGACCCGCAACGACCCCGGCCGCCCGCGCGACGATCCTCGCCTCCGCGGTGGCGCCCGGAGGGATGATGGCGTCACTGGTGCGGTCGCCTGCAAGGCCGAGGTCCTCGCGCAACGCGCGGCGCAGTAGGGGCTCGAATTGGAGGGGATACGGCAGCGGCGGGATCGATGGAAGCGTCACGTCAGGCTCCAGGAACAGGTGGAAAGAGAACGGAGGTTCGTAGAAGAGCGCAAGGGCGGGCGAAGACGGGGGCGATATCGAGCGCGCGCGTAAGGGAAGTTGGGAAGGCGGGTCGAAGCGCATTAAGAACGGTTGTGAACGACGGTGTTGCGGGATTGCTGCGGGATTGCTGCGGGCGACCATGATCGCAGCCTAGCGGTCGTCACATCCCGGCGGGGTGTGCGACGTCCGATGCGCCAACGCGCTCGGGGTTGGGGTTGGAGTTGCGGTTGGAGTTGGGATTGGGGTCGGGGTTAGGGTCGGGTTCCAGGTCTGGCACGACATCGGCGAAGGCGGCCTCGTCGAGCCGCGGACCGGTTTCGATTCGCACGGTTCCGTGTTCAACCGTGAGCGCAATGCGCTTTCTCCACGCGGCCTCGCGCCACGGATAGTCCACCCGGCGATGGGCCCCACGGCTCTCTTTGCGTTCCAGAGCAGCCAGCGCCACCAGGCGACCGGCGCAGGCAAGGTTGCGCAGTTCCGCCGTGGCGCGGTCCACAGGACCGTTGTCGGGCAGCGGAGGACGCCACGACGCGAAGCAGGCCGCGGCCGCCTCGAGCCCGGCACCGTCGCGTTCCAGGCCGATGCGCTGCCAGGCCATCGCGCGCAACGCCGCTCGCACCTCCAGCTCCGACTCAGGTTGGCGATCGGGCGTCGGGTGACAGGGGTGTGAGACCGCGCGGGTCGAGGGGCTGTCTACGGATGCTACGGGTGCTGCGGGTGCTGTGGGTGCTGTGGATGCATGGTCCAACCCGGCGGCAGGAATCTTCCGGTGTTCGGTCCACGGCCCACCGAACGCGGGATCGAATTCCGGCGCGTGGTCACCCGTAGCGATCGCCTCTGCCACGCCGCTGCCCCAGACAAGCGCCTCGAGCAACGAGTTGCTCGCCAGACGGTTTGCGCCGTGTACGCCCGTCGATGCGACCTCACCGCCGGCCCACAGCCCGGGCACGCTCGTGCGGCCGAGCGCGTCCACCGCAACGCCGCCCATGTGATAGTGCGTGGCCGGGGTCACGGGGATCGCCTCGACACGCGGATCGATGCCATGCGCCGTGCATAGCGCAAACACCGTGGGGAAGCGGATGGGGAAGGCCTCGCCTACGGCCCGGCGTGCGTCGAGGAAGGCGCCGTCGCCCGCCGCGATGCGGGCGGCAATGGCGCGCGCAACGATATCGCGCGGCGCGAGTTCCGCGGACGGATGCTCCTCGAGCATGAAGCGCTTGCCTGCGCCGTCAATAAGAACCGCCCCTGCGCCGCGTAGGGCCTCCGTCACGAGGGGGCGCGGATCGGCATGGGGCACGTCGAGCGCCGTGGGATGAAACTGGACGAACTCGACATCCACCAGCCTTGCTCCGGCGCGCGCGGCCATCGCTAGACCGTCCGCCGTCGATTCGCGTGGGTTGGTCGTACGGGCGTAGAGCTGGCCCAGCCCGCCTGTCGCGAGCACGACGTCGCGCGCCCGGATGTGCTCCACGCGCCCCGTCGCGTGGAGAACCTGCAATCCGACAACACGTCCCTCCTCGGAGACGACGTCCAGCGCGAACGTGTCCACGCGCGTGTGGATGGCCGGGTGGGCTTCGACGGCGGCGACGAGGGCGCGCACGATCTCGAGGCCCGTCGCATCGCCGTGCGCGTGGAGGATGCGCGGTTGCCCGTGCGCGGCTTCCCGGCCGAGGGCAAGGCCCCCGCGCTCGTCCCGATCGAAGCGCGCGCCCAGATCGAGCAGGCGCCGTACCTGGTTCGGTGCACCGTCGGTCAGACGACGCGCCGCGCCCGGATCGCCCAGCCCGGCCGCGGCGTCGACCGTGTCGCGCGCGTGGGCCTGCGGGGTGTCGCCCGGTCCGACGGCCGCCGCCATGCCTCCTTGGGCGTAGCGCGACGAGCCACCGGGTAAGGCCGGCGTCTTGGTCACGATCAAGATTCGGCGACCGTCGTCGATCTCGGCCAGCCGCAGGGCCGTACTCAGCCCCGCGAGACCGCTTCCGATCACGACGACGTCGAAGGCAGCGTTAGCGGATGCGCCGTCGACGAAGGACCGGTCGTCGATGGCGCGTTGGTCGGAAGCCAACGCGTCGAATGCCACGGCACCGCCCGCGGGCGCGTCCGTCCCGCGGACGGGCTCGCTCACCCGCCGCGGCCGCGTCCAACGGCGAGCATGCGCTCGACGGCTATGCGGGCACGACCGGCCACCGCCTCATCGATCTCGACCGCGTGCTGCATGGTCTCCAGGCTGCGGGCAATCTTGGTCAGCGTGATGCGCTTCATGTACGGGCAGAGATTACAGGGCCGCACGAAGTCGATCTCGGGAAGCTCCGCCGCCACGTTGTCGCTCATCGAGCATTCGGTGATCAGCGCGACGCGCTCCGGGCGTTGGTCGCGCACATGCTGGATCATGCCGGACGTGGAGCCGACGAAATCGGCCTCCGCGAGCACTTCTTGCGGGCACTCGGGGTGGGCGATGATCTCGATGCCGGGCCACGATTCGCGTAGGGAGATCAGGTCCTGCGCCACGAAGCGCTCGTGCACCTCGCACGCACCGTCCCAGGGAATGATCTCGACGTCGGTCTGGGTGGCGACGTGCGCCGACAGATACTGATCGGGGACGAAGATCACGCGGTCGGAGCCCAAGGACTCGACGACCTCGACGGCGTTGGACGATGTGCAGCAGATATCGCATTCGGCCTTCACCGCGGCGCTTGTGTTGACGTACGTGACCACCGGCACGCCCGGATACTGCGCGCGCAGCGCACGCACGTCGGCCGGTGTGATCGACTCGGCCAACGAGCAGCCGGCGCCCAGATCCGGAATGAGCACGGTCTTGTCCGGGTTGATGAGCTTGGCCGTCTCCGCCATGAAGTGCACGCCCGCCAACACGATGACGCTCGCTTCGGTCTCGGAGGCCAGGTTGGCCAGCGCGAGGCTGTCCCCGACCAGGTCCGCGACGCCGTGGAAGATCTCGGGCGTCATGTAGTTGTGGGCCAGCACGATGGCGTCGCGTTCGGCCTTCAACGCCTCGATGCGCGCGATCAGCGGCGCATGGACGGCAATCTCGACATCGGGCACCGCGCCCTGCAACCGCTTCGTTGCGCGATCCAGCGCCGCGCGGCTCGGGGCGGGCCGCACAACGGGCGCGGCCACCGCGGATTCGATCGTCATGAAAACGCTCCTGGAGCACGAGGAGGGTTCACACCCTTCCACTTAACCTCAATGTGAGTATTAGTCGTTGGCACAAGAAAAAAGCTTACGCCCGCTCCAATTTTAGGGGTCAATGCAGGGCGGTCAACAGCGTTTTCGTCGCGGCGCGGTCAATTCGGGCGCCGGGCCGATCCGCTCGTGGGCAGACCGACGCCGGGTGCGCGTCGTTCACGTAGCACCTCCCTGCGGAAGCGGAAGCGCTCCGCGGGACGGCCACCTGTAGCCTGCTCGAAATGTCCGGTGCCTTCCACGAGCCCCCCACGGTCCACGAGGCGGCGAAAGTTCGGGGTGTGCAGCCGCATGCCTGCGAGCGCTTCGACCGTGTGCTGCAACGTACGCAGCGTGAACTCGGGCGGCACGAGCTCGAAGACAAGCGGCCGGTACTTGATCTTCGCGCGCACCCGGCCAAGGGCAGTCGCGAGGATGCGGCGGTGGTCCAGCGCCATCGCGCGCCCGGCATCCGCGTCGTCCTTGCGGCCCCTACCCGGCTCTGCGAGAGACTCCGCACGCGGGGGATCCATCGGCGGCGCAGGAGCGCCGTCGTCGCGAGCCCGTTCGGCCACCAGCGCCAGCTCGTAGAGCAGTTCGTAGCGCGCGAGCACCCGCTCGTCGTCCCACCGGGCCGTGCCGAAGCCGAACGCGATATCGGCGCGCTCCCGACGCTCACCGTGCTCGGCCATCGCGTCGCCGCGTGCATCCCGCGGGCGGGGGGCCCCGACGCCCTGCGCACCCGCCGCCCACGCCGTGGCCGCCGGCGCGATCCGCTCGTCGAGGATGGACGGCCGCCCTACGCGGTGATCCTCCCACGGCAGAAAGGCGTAGACGTCGCGCCAGCGCGCGTCGCCGGCGACGGGTCGCTCCTCACGCACGAGCGCGAGGTAGGCGGCCGACACGACGCGCGGTCCGCCGTCGGCTTGGGCCGGATCACGGAGCGCATCGCCGAAGGTATAGAGCTGCTCCACGTAGCCAAGCTCGAGGCCCGTCTGCTGCCGCACGTGACGGCGCAGCCCGCCTTCGAGCGTGCGATCCCCCGCCACGTCGAGCGGGCCGAACGGCAGCGCGTCCAAAGGTCCGTGGAGCGGAGGGGCCGCCGGTTCGCGCTCGGAATCTGCAAGCGCCTCCGCAGGCGGTCTTCCATCGGCGCCGCGCAGCACGGTCAGGACGCGTGGGCGGTCGGCGGTCACGGCCATGATGACGGCGTCCAGCCACAATTGCACCTGACCCTCGCTCATGGACGCGGTCGTGACCGCGCGCAACTCACGGGGCCTTGCTCATCGCGATCGGGCCTACGCCTGCATTCATGGTCCGTCGGCGGCCGAGCTGGGCGCATCGCTCACCGCAGGCGGTATAGCGCGCAACCATAGGACGCCGATCAACCCGGAAGCCAGCGATCCTACCAAGATGCCGACCTTGGCGACCGGCACGAGGTCTGTGCCCTCAAACGCCAGGGCAGCAATGAACAACGACATCGTGAAGCCGATTCCCGCGAGCATGCCCGCGCCCGCTACGTGGCGCCAGCCTACGCCGGTGGGCAGATCCGCCAGGCCGAGCCGGACGGCCAGCCACGAGGCGGCCAGGATCCCAACGGGCTTGCCCAACACGAGACCGGCCATGATGCCCAGCGCCACGGGGTGCATCCCGGAGTCGCCGAAGCCGTCGAGCGATACCCCTGCATTCGCGAGGGCGAAGAGCGGCAGGATCACGTAGGAGACCCACGGGTTCAGGCCGCGCTCGATGCGCTGGAGCGGCGTTTGCACGCGCTCGCAACCGATCTCGAGCACGCGCACGATCTCTTGTTGATCCGTGGAGGCTTCCTCGGTCACGTCGTCCGCGGCGCGCTCGAAGCGGTCGAGCAACTCGCGCGCCCGACGCAGGAAGTAGTCGCCGTCGATGCGGCGGTCGGAGGGAATGGTAAACGCGAGGAGGATGCCGGCCACCGTTGCGTGAATGCCGGACTCGAACACGCCTAGCCACAGCCCGATCCCGAGCACCCAATAGGGCCAGGCGTGACGCACCCCGAGCCAGCTGATCACGGCAAGGAGGACGAGGAAGCCGGCGGCCACGCCAAGCCATCCCAGGGCAAGCTCTTGCGTGTAGAAGAGGGCGATCACGAGCACGGCACCGATATCGTCCGCGATCGCGAGGGCGACGAGGAAGATGGTCAGGCCGGTCGGCACGCGGCCCCGCACCAACGTAAGCGCGCCGAGGGCGAAGGCGATGTCCGTGGCGACGGGCACGCCCCATCCCGCGGTTGCGCCGGGGCCCGAACCGGCCGCAATGGCGAGATAGACCAGCGCGGGAACGGCCATCCCGCCGGCGGCGGCGGCAATGGGCAGGGCCGCCTCGCGCAGGCTGGACAGCTCCCCGACCAAGATCTCGCGCTTGATCTCGAGCCCGACGAGCAGGAAGAAGATGGCCATGAGGCCGTCGTTGATCCAGTGGCGCAGGTCCTCGCGCAGGGTGAAGCCGCCGATCTGTACCGCCATCTCGGTGTGCCAGAACGCTTCGACGGCGGAGGCCCACGGCGAGTTGGCCAGGACGAGCGCGACGATCGTGGCCACGAGCAGGAGCAGGCCGCCGTTCGAGGCCAGGCGCACGAAGTCCTGCAGGGGCCGCGGAATGCGTGCAACCGGAGGCGATTTGCGCAGCGGCATCGCCGAGAGCCCGGGTTGGCGGGACATCAGGCTAGCGTCCGTTCTGGAGGTGGGCGCTGAACGCGAAGGCCGTCATCCCTCGGGGTCCGGTACCACGTCGGCCAATTCCTTCGCCTTGCCGCGCGGAGGGAGGACCAAGGAGGCCAGGACCGAGAGGGTGAGAATGCCGGCCACCACGGCCAACGAAACGCCGACGTCAATGTGCACGTGCACCGAGGTAAGCAGCATCTTCACCCCGATGAAGGCCAGCACCCCGCCCAGACCGAAGTCCAGGTACTCCAAGTAGTCGAGCAGCCCGGCGATCGCGAAGAACATCGCCCGCAGGCCGAGGATCGCCAGGGCATTCGAGGAATACACGATGAACGGATCTTGCGTGATGGCCAGGATCGCAGGGATCGAGTCGATCGCGAACACGACGTCCGTGGTCTCGACCACGAGCAACACGACGAAGAGCGGCGTCGCGAAGAGCCGGCCCGCCTGGCGTACGAAGAGCTTGTCCTCGATGTAGTCGTCCGTGATCGGCACGATGCGCCGGAAGAGCCGCAATATGGGATTGCGATCCGGATGCACCTCGTGGTCACCGGAGCTGACCACGCGATAGGCCGTGTAGATCAAGAAGGCGCCGAAGATGTAGATCAACCACTCGAAGCGCTCGAGCAAGGCCACACCCGCAAGGATGAAGGTCAGGCGCATGACCATCGCGCCGAGCACACCCCACAACAGCACGCGGTACTGGAAAGCCTTCGGTACGGCGAAGTAGGAGAAGATCAGCAGGAACACGAAGAGGTTGTCGACCGAGAGCGAAAGCTCGATCACGTAGCCGGTCAGGAACTCAAGCGCGCTCTGCTTGCCGCGCCACCACCAAACGAGACCGCCGAAGGACAGCGCGAGCGAGATCCACGCCGCGCTTTGCCAAAGTGCGGCGCGCACCGGGATGACCTTCGCCTTGCGATGCAGCACGCCAAGGTCCAGGAACAACAGCGCCGCAATGGCGATGTTGAAGGCCGCCCAGTGGGCGAAGGTGATGGGGGTATCCATGGCGGGGCGGGCTCCACGCGGGGCAACGCTGCAGGCACCAAAAAAAGGGGCTCAGCAGGCCCGGAAGCGTAGCAGGAGCGGCGACGTCCGGCCAGGAAGCGAGCAGGTTCGGGCCGGCCGAGTCTTGGTGTCGTTCGCGGTCGACACCGTGCACGTGCGACGTTCAACCCAGTGCGTCGGCTGGGCATCGAGCGTCGCCGAGCAGCGAGGAGGAGGGTCCATCGCGTGCGCGTCCATTCATCATGGAACCTGGCCATGCGGCCGCCTTGCTCCGGTCCGGTTCCAGGTGGGCGGCCGGGGATCGCGCGCCTATCGTTGCCGACTACGCCGATGATGATCGTAGGAGCCGCCGATGTTTGCCCCCACGCCGCCCACAAAGCGCATTGAAGAGCGCCGTCGAGGTTCGTGGCTCACGCCGCCCACGTCGGCCCTGATCGTCACCGCGGTCGCGCTCGGTACGCTCGCGACAAGCGGACACCTACGCCTTGCGAGCGCGGCGGGCCTCCGCGACACAGCGGCGGTTGCCGCGACGATTCGTGAGGTGCCGTCGCCCTCGACGTCGTTGCCCGCCACCGCGCCGAGTGCACGCTACATCGTTCAGTTGGCGGGCACGCCGCTCGCCGCTGCGCTCCCCGGAATCGTGGCGCCTCGGCACGTCGGCTACCGCCCGGCACCGGGGTTTCCGCCGCAAAGAAGCGGCCGCGCGCGCGCCCTCGAGCTCGAGCAGGCGGCCTTCCTGGCCCGCATGCAACGGATTGCGCCGAGCGTTCGCCCACAGCACCGTTACTCACTAGCCTTCAACGGCTTCGCGTTTCGGCTCAATGTCACGCAAGCAGCGCAGGTGCGTGCGCTGCCTGGCGTAAAGGCGGTCACCGCCGCCGAGCGGGTCCGACCGCTCATGGACGCGAGCCTGCCGCTGATCGGCGCGCCCGCCGCGTGGGCGAACCCGCTCGTGGGCGGTGCATCGGGCGCCGGACGCGGGACACGGATTGCGGTCATCGACAGCGGGATCAGCGCCGCGCACCCGCTCTTCGCGGACGAGGGCTTCGTGGCGCCGGAGGGCTTTCCGCGCGCAGCGGCGCACGTCGGCGATGTCACGTGGGACTACGAGGCGGAGCAGGCCGCGCTGTACACGAACGCCAAGGTGATTGCCGCCCGCGTCTATGCGAATCCGGAGCTGGTCACGGCAGGCGTCGATCCTCGCACGTTGCTCTCGCCGCTGGCCGACAATCCGCTCGCGCTGCCTGTCCCGCTGCCGCTGCCCAACCCCGGCTTCCACGGCGCGCACGTCGCCGCCACGGCCGCAGGAGTCGGCGTGAGCGCTGCGCCGGGCGATCCAGGCACGGGCTCGCTGGCGCTCTCCGGTGTCGCGCCCGGTGCGCAGGTGCTTGCCTACAAGTTCAACGACGCCTACACGCCCGAAATCTTGGCCATGATTGAGGACGCCCTGCGTGACGGGGCGGACGTGATCAACAACTCGTGGGGCACGTCGTTGATGAACATCGTGCCGGCCGCGCCGCATCCGGTGGCGCAAGCCTTCGGCGTAGCGCGCGATGCGGGCGTGGTCGTGGTCGCAGCCGCGGGCAACGCCGGCGTCAACGGGGAAGCCACGCTCGGCGGACCGCACCAGATGAGCGAGGACGTGATCACGGTGGCCAACAGCGCCACGGGACGGAGCTTCGCCTACGTCCTTACCGCGCGCGACGACGAGCTGCCGCCCGAGCTCGAGGTGCACCCGACGCGCTACGAAGCCTTCGACCGGAGCTTCGAGGTCATCGACCGGCGCGCGCTCTTCACGGATCTATGCGATCCCGTGCAGCTGCTGCTCGATGCGCCGGGCCGGATCGCGCTGGCACGCATGGACACCGCCTGCGAGGAATCCGTGCTCGGGCTGCCCCTACCCGGCGCTGTGGCCTTCGTCGAGAAGATGGTCGTTGCTGCGATGGTCGGGGCGGAGGCCGTGGTCTTCTACCAACCGGACGGCGACCTGGACGCCATGTCTGCTTCTCTGTCCGTGCTGGAGTTGCTCGCGCCGCTGATCGAAGGCGCCCTCGGCCAAATCCAATTGCCGATTCCCGGTCTCGGCGAGGATCTGAGCTTCCCCGTGACGGCCGTGATCGCGGGGCCGCAGGCCGTTGCGCTCGCGGAGTTCGCGGACGGACGGTCCACGATGCGGCTGCGGCTAGACCCCACTCCGCGCAGCGAGATCGATCCGGATGCGGTGGACGCGATTCACCCTACGAGCGCACGAGGGCCGGTGCCGTTGGCCGCCGGCGTCTCCGGGCCGCTCAAACCGGATCTCGCCGCACCGGGCACGGACATCCTCTCGGCCAACACGAACGACGACGGTTCGCCCGCCGGCTACACCCTCGCCACCGGCACCTCGATGGCCGCGCCGCAAGTGTCGGGCGCCGCCGCCGTGCTGCGCGGCGCGCGCCCGGACTGGTCCGTGGACGCGATCCACAGCGCGCTCGTCATCACCGCGGATCCGGTCGCGCACCGCGACGGCGCCCTTGCGCCGGCGACCGTGCAGGGTGCGGGCCGTCTGCGCTTGGACCGTGCCTTGGAGCCCGGCGCGTTGCTGCTGCCGCCTTCACGCGAGCTAGGACGCCACGCGGCGGACACGGTGACCGTCACCACGCGCATCCGCGTACTCGATGCGCGTCAGGCGGCCGAGGGGAATACGACGTGGACCGTGCGCCACGAACCCGGCGTCGCGCCGGCCCCGCTTGCGCCAGCGCTCCCCGCGGCCCTGAGCGTCCCCGAGGGTGGTGAGGCTC
>JAJCYU010000025.1 GCA_029262755.1 Anaerolineae bacterium | reverse complement strand
GAAATGGTTAAGTATGCCCTTAAGCATTTTGCAACTGAAGAGACTTACATGATAAAGTTCAATTTTCCAGAGTTTCAATTACATAGAAATGAACACCTCGATTTCACAGATAAAGCGGTTGCTAATATTAACAAGGTAATTAATGGTGATTATCAAGTTGCAAATGAAATACTTGAATACTTAAAGTGGTGGTTAATTAACCACATTCAAGGCACTGATAAAAAGCTTGTTGACTGTTTCAATGAAAACGGCCTTTATAGCGCTGGCCTTAATAAAGATTTACAAATATTCCAATTCAAATCTTAGCCACTCCAAACCACATCTCACCTGTAATATCCCTGTGAATCCTTATATTTAAATTACCGTTAATGATATATGAAGATAACTCATCTAAATTGTCTATAGCAAATTCAAGGAACTCTTCATCTTCAATTTCATCACTTAATATATCCTTGCTTATACTTTTTATTGTACTACACTTAAGTTTAGATAGCTGAACTACTGCTAAGGTTTCTCAAAATTGTAATTTTATATCGTATTACAATGATTACGAATACATACCCATTTTCAATTTCTGCTTGTAGGCAGGCAAACAGACAGAAACGAATCACACATAAAACGACTTTCAATAGTATTTTATATAAGCAACACATAATATTAAACGGTGAAATGGATGGAATTGAAGATACCAGAGAGATTAATCCCAGATATAACATCCCTAATAAATCACTCCTTAAAAGCAATTTTTATCATCCTATTCAAGCATATATGAAAAATGAAAAGATATAGTGTCTTAGAATTATCTGAAAATGTATTTCTGGTAGGCGTAAAGGATTGGAACAGAAAAGTCTTCGATGCACTGATACCTCTTCCCCAGGAAACAACGTACAACTCCTATCTTGTGATTGGTAAGGAAAAAACTGCCCTTGTCGATACTGTGAATCCTGGATTTGAAAAGAAATTGGCAGAGAAAATTAGCCAGGTAATAGAACTAAAAAGCTTAGATTACATTGTCATGAATCATGCGGAACCAGACCATGCCGGTGCAATCCCATACTTAATGGAAAGAAACAAAGAGGCATTGCTCATTACAACTGAAAAAGGTTCCAGTATGGCAAAGACCTTCTATAAGGTATCGGAAGAAAGAATAAAGACGGTTAAGGATGGCGATATTATAGAACTTGGTGGTAAAACCCTAAAATTCATAGAAGCACCTTGGCTCCACTGGCCGGAAACCATGTTTACATATCTTGTTGAGAATAAGATCTTATTCCCCTGCGATTTTTTTGGGGCCCACACCGCTTTTGGATTTTTCGATGATGAAGTTGAGGAAATATTAATTTTTGCAAAGAGGTACTTCGGAGAAATAATGATGCCTTTTAGAAATATGGGTAGGAAAGCACTTGAAAAACTAAAAGACATAAAAATCGAGATTATTGCTCCAAGTCATGGTCCTATTTATAAAAATCCAGAAAGGATCCTTGGTGCTTATCGTAAATGGATTGCCGGTGAAACTAAAGAAAAGGCATTAGTTGTTTATATTAGTATGTGGAACTCTACGGAAGAAATGATAATGACAATGGTTGAAACACTACTATCGGAGAAGATTGAAGTTGATTTATATAATATTTCCAACTCAGATATAGGTGATATAGCTAAAGACCTTGTTGATTCGTCTGCAATTGTCTTTGGAGTACCAACAGTATTAGGAGGAATGCACCCTCTTGCTATAACTCCCGCTTACCTGGTAAAAGTATTGCGTCCGCCATTAAAATACGGCGTAGTCCTTAGCTCTTATGGATGGGGTGGAGGGGCCGTTAAGCAAGCATTGGAAATCCTAAGGCCGACTAAAATTGAATTAGTGGGGGCGCTTGAGGTAAAGGGTCCTCCTTCGACCGATGACCACGAAAAAATAGTCGAAATGGGAAAACAACTTTCTAATAAAATAAAAGGATTATCTTGAACCAAATAGTGCAAAAAGACTCTTTGTTCTGATAAGGCAAAACCCTGTCCCTCGCAAAATTTCATTCAATACTAATATCCATAATAATTTATCAGCATGGGTTCGTTTTGTTTACTTTCTCTTGGATTTTAGGGGGATGAATTTTATTGATATATAACAAGAGCGAGGAATGCCCGAAATCCTGGATATATAATTCTGTATCTGCCGCGGAGTACGGCAACATTCTATCCCGGGATCTCAATGAAATCCACATTGACAACCATACGGGAACAAAGGTGGAACTTTTGGAAAAAGCGTTTGTTTATACTGTAAGTGTAAATACTGCATAATATTATATTCAGAAATACGAATGTAATCAATAGGAAAGCAAAGCCAAAATTGTACATTTCAAGCTTGTCCTTAACAAAAATTCATAAGTGTTGGATAATAGAGAATTTAAAAACCATAACCACATTGACAAGAATTCACTGCACAGAATAGACTAGTTGTAAAATCTACTGTAATCATATTGTAGTCAACTCCATATTGTAGTCACCCATTAGAAGGTTTATGTCACCCATTAGAAGGTTTATGATTATCAAAACGTAAGGATCAGATATATCTGGCACATCTAAAAAATTATTTTGATATTACTGATAGTTCTTCACTTGAATTTGGTTTGAGTTTTCAGACACGTGACATCAGCGACACCAATGATACAACTATAACACAAAGAAACTTCAGACAAACGATGGAAGGAATTGATAT
>JAJCYU010000024.1 GCA_029262755.1 Anaerolineae bacterium | reverse complement strand
GCTCCTCGGTGCGATTTCGACGCGAGTGCGGTCGCTTGCGGAGCGGTCGGACTCAGGGGCGTTGCGCGCCCAATCATACCGGCGTCCGCGGGATCTCTCGGTTTCGGTTCTGTGCGTCTCGTCGAGCCGACGCCACCCTTGCTTGCTCGTGGCCGTTGCGGTGCGGGTTCGCGGTCGCTACTATCGGCCGCCATGACCGATCGTGACCCCCTGCTCGGCCTCATCGCCGGCACGAGCCTGCTGCGCGAGCCGCCTTTCGTTGCCGCAGTGCGCATGCCGGTAACCACGCCCTTCGGCGAGGTCGTGTTGCAGCATGCCGGCCCGCTCGTGCTCGTTTCGCGTCACGGGTCGGGGGGGCGACGCCCAGCGCACCGGGTGCACCATCAGGCGCACATCTACGCGTTGCGAAAGGCCGGCGTGCTGGCCGTGGTGTCCCTGTGCTCGGTGGGCAGCCTGCGGCCGGCGCTCGTGCCTGGCACGCTCGTCGTGCCCGACGACTACGGTCAGTTCCTCGCGCCGCCCACCTTCTTCGATGACCGTCCGGTGCACGTCACGCCGACGCTGGACGAGCCGCTCCGGGCTCGGCTGCTGCGCCTGCTCCGCGGCCTGAAGCTCAAGACCGTGGACGGCGGCGTCTATTGGCAGACCGCCGGACCGCGCCTGGAGACGCGCGCCGAGGTGCGCATGCTGGCCGGCCACGCGGACGTCGTGGGCATGACCTTCGCGAGCGAAGCGACCTTGTGCCACGAAGTGGAGCTACCCGTGGCGGCGGTGTGTGCCGTGGACAACATGGCCCATGGGATCACAGGCGGGGAGGCACCCAGCGGGTCCGCGATCGATGCGGCCAAGCGGGCCGGCGCGCGGCGTTGGGCTCGTGTGGCGGGAGCACTGGCCAAGGACGTCGAGGCATTGACGTGAGCGGACGGCCGGAGGGCGCGTCGAAGAGCAACGCGGCGGACCCGGGTTCGGCGAGCGGCGATGCGGTTCGCGGCAATGCGGGCGATGCGGTGAGCGCACCCTCGCCCAGCGCCGATGGGGCGCTCACGCTCGGGATTCTAGGCGCGACCGTGGACGGTATTGCCCACGATATCCTCGTGGCGGGCGGGCGGATCGTGGAGCTCGCGCCGGCCGGCTCCGGTGAGCGACGGCTGCCGGACGCGGCCGTGCGCGTCGACGGGGACGGGCGGGCGGCGCTGCCGGGGCTGATGAACGCACATACCCATACCGCGATGGCCCTGCTGCGGGGATACGCGGACGACATGCCGCTCATGGCGTGGCTGCAGGACAAGATCTGGCCCTTGGAGGCTCGACTGAGCGAGGAGGACGTCTACTGGGGCGCTCGCCTCGGATGCCTGGAGATGATCCGTACGGGCACAACCTTCTTCAACGACATGTACTGGCACTTTCAAGGCACCGCGCGCGCCGCGGAGGACAGCGGCATGCGCGCGCGCATCGGCAGCGTGATCCTGGATCAAGGCGACGCGCAATCCGTAGCCGCCATGCGCGCAGGCGTGCTCGAGGACGTCACATCGGTCGCCCGCTACGGACCGCGCGTACAGGCCTCGCTCGCACCGCACGCGGTCTACACCGTCGGCGAGGAAAGCTTGCGCTGGGTGGCCGAGCAGGCCGAGGCGCTCGACCTGCCCGTACACATCCACCTTTCGGAGACGGCGGGTGAGGTCGCCGATTGCGTGGCCGTGCACGGCGTGCGCCCGCCGGCCTGGCTCGACGCGCTCGGCCTCTTGGGTCCGCGCCTACTGGCCGCACACTGCGTGCATCTGGATGCGGAAGAGGTCGCGTTGCTGGCCGAGCGCGGCGTGAACGCGCTGCACAATCCGGTTTCCAACCTCAAGCTCTCCTCGGGGGGCCCAATGCCGTACCGCGCGCTACGCGAAGCCGGGGCACGGGTGCTCGTCGGCACGGATGGGGCGGCCTCCAACAACAACCTCGACCTCTTCGAGGAGCTGAAGTTCGCGGCCCTGATGGCCAAGCACGCCACGGGAGACCCGACGACATTGAGCGCCGAGGAGGCGCTAGCGCTCGTCACCAAAGATGCCGCGGAAGCCTTCGGCGTGGACGGCGGAACGATCGCGGCCGGGCGGGTCGCGGATCTGATCCTGGTCGACCTCGATCACCCGACGCTGTTTCCAAACCACGATCTGGCGGCCGACCTCGTCTTCGCCGCGAACGGACGCGCCGTCAGCCACACGATTTGCGACGGGCGCGTGCTCATGTCGGACGGCATCATCCAGGACGAGGCGGAGATCCGCGCCGAGGTGCGCACGCGGCTTGCGCACCTTCTGGCAAACTAGCCCGCCGCGCGCATGCCCGTCCCGCAGCTCGGCCCCGATCCACGCCTGTTCCCCGACCCTCGAGGCGCCGACGAAGACGGCCTCGTCGCGTGGGGCGGCGATCTTCGCCCCGAGCGGCTGCTCGCGGCCTACAGCCTCGGCATCTTTCCCTGGCCCCATGAGGGGATGCCGCTGCTTTGGTTCTCCCCGGAGCCGCGCATGGTGCTGCCGCTTCGTCCGATCGGTGTCGGTGGCGATGGGGACGGCGAGGCGGGACCGCGGATATCGCGCCGTCTTGCGCGGACGCTGCGCCAGGGGCACTTCGAGGTGCGGCTCGACGAGGATTTCGACGCCGTGATCGCCGCGTGTGCGAGCACGCCGCGCCCTCATGAGGCGGGTACGTGGATCACGGAGGAGATGCAGACGGCATACGGGCGGCTGCACCGCCTCGGCTTTGCGCATTGCGCGGGGGCCTGGCGCGACGGCCGCTTGGTCGGGGGCATCTATGGCGTGAGCATCGGCGGTACGTTCTGCGGGGAATCCATGTTTCATCGGGAGCGAGATGCATCGAAGGTCGCGCTCGTGACCCTCGCCCAGCACCTCGCGTCCGCCGGCCTCGACCTCTTCGATGCACAGCTACCCACCGAGCATCTGGCTTCGCTCGGCTTCCGCGAGTGGTCCCGCGATCGCTATCTCGACGTGCTTGCGACGTCGGTCGCGCGACCGACGCTGCGGGGTCCCTGGAGCCTCGGCAGCACCTTCTCCGTAGCCGAAGAAGCGTAACCCACGCGAGACCGGCCTTAAACGGCGATGAAACCTCTGGCCTTCAAGATCGTCTTCGAAGCAAGGGGGACGCATCGGGCTGGTCAACACCCGCCGTGTAGACGAGATGCACACCCGAGGCGAGCGGATCGAGTTGGGAACGAGTCGGTCGTGCGCTAGCGACAAACTTGCTTTCTCCGCCAGGCCCGAGGTCCCTGTCTTCGGCCCGGCTGTGGGGGAACAGGACCGCACGAGGCCGCGACCTACGGGTCGCGGCCTTCGTATGTCAGCAGATCTTGGATGGTGTACGTGGGTGCGGGTTCGTGCCGTTGGCTCGATGGATGAAGGCGCTACGTGCCAAAGAGGATGCGCTCGCGTGCGTAGAGTCGGACGGCGATCGCGAGAAGCACGATGCCGAGCCCGATCGTGACGCCCGTCGAGATCGCGACATGCCACGGATCGACGAACTCGCCGCGCAGGACGCGGTTGATGAGGATCTGCTGGCCGAAGGTCGGTACGAGCATGGTGGCCACGCTGGGCTTCACCGGCAGGAAGGCCAGCACCATGCCCGGAAGGGCCGGCGCGAGCGGCAGGAAGCTCAGGTAGTTTTGTGCTTCTTTGAAGCTGCGCGTGAAGGTGGCGACGATGAACTGCAAGGGTACGGCGAGCAGGATCATCGGCGCCGCGATCGCGAAAATGACGAAGAACGACGACGGTGCGAGCGACAGGCGGACGCCGAGGCTCTCCTCGAGCGGGACGTAGCGCAGCAGGAGCGCGAAGGCCACGAGGGTCTCCACGACGCTCAGCACGGTAAAGAGCATCGTGGCAAGGAGCTTGCCCGCTACGAGCTCCCAGCGTGCCACCGGGTTGATCAGGAGCGGCTCCAACGAACCGCGCTCGCGCTCCCCGGCCGTCGCGTCGATGGCGAGATACATCCCCCCGATAAAGACCGAGAAGATCAGAAAGTAGGGCAGCAGGTTGAGCAGGCGTGCCGCTTGGCTCTGCGGTGTCGCTACGTCGACGCGCTCCACGGCCAAGGCTTCCGTGACGGCCGGGTCGACGCCGCGCGCAAGCAGGCGCTGCGCACCGAGCTGGCGGCTGTAGCCATCGAGCAGTCGGGCGGCGCGGCCGATATCCACGGCCGAATCGGTCCGAGAGGCGTCCAGGACCAAGCGCACCGTCGCAGGGCGGCCTTCCGCGAGCAGCGTGCGGTAGCCCTCGGGCACGACCACCACGACGTCGAGATCGCCTGCCTTCACCGCGGCTTCGGCCGCCACGAGGTCCGGCGGGCCGTCGACGATGTTTGCGCCTTGATTGGTCAGGAACGCCACGAGATCCGGTGCGCGCTCTGCGCCGATCATGGGCAGCGTGAGCAGGCGGTCGCCGCGCTCGTCCAAGGTGCGCCCCACGATGGCCAGCAGACCGATCATGAGCACGGGGCCGAGCATCGGATAGACCAGCGCCGCGAGCAGCGAGCGCCGGTCCCGGAGGTTATCCACGACCTCTTTGGCGAGCACGACCCATACGCGACCGAAGGAGGCCCTCATTCGAGCCCTTCCGCGCTGCCGAGGGCGGCCACGAAGGCGTCCTCCAGATCCGGTCGTCCGGTCTGGGCGCGCAATGCGTCCGGCGTACCGGATGCCACGACGCGGCCCGCACCCACCAGCACGACGTCGTCGCACAGCGCGGCCACTTCCTGCATCACATGGCTCGAGAACAGGACGCAGCAGCCATCGTCCTTCAGACGGAGCACGAAGTGGCGCATGGCGCGCGTGCTCATCACGTCCAGCCCGTTGGTGGGCTCGTCGAGCAGCACCGTGCGCGGCCCGTGCACGAGCGCTCGCGCGATGGCGACCTTGGTGCGCTGCCCTTGCGAGAAGCCCTCCGTGCGCCGATCCACGGCGTCCTCGAGATCGAGCAGGTGGATCAAGCGCTCGATCGCGCGCTCGAGCGGCAGGCCGCGCATGCCGTGCAGGCGGCCGTAGTAGCGGATGTTCTCGCGTGCGGTCAGGCGCGGATAGAGGCCGCGTTGGTCGGGCAGGGCACCTATGCGCGAAAGGACCTCGCGCGGCGCTCGGACCGTGTCGAAGCCGTCCACGGTGGCGCTGCCCTCATCCGGGTGCATGACGGTGCACAATATGCGTAGGGCCGTGGTCTTGCCCGCGCCGTTGGGACCGAGCAGACCGGTGATACGCCCGTCCTCGCAGCGAAAGCTGACGCCGTCCAAGGCGATCACGTCACCGAAGCGCTTGTGCAGATTGCGCGCCTCGATCATGGCGCTTCCTCCGGCGGGGCATAGGGACCGGTCGGTCCGAGCAAGAAGGGTGGCGCACGCAGATCGTCGACGCAGGCCGCGTCGAGCCCCTCGGCATCGGCAGTCTCCACGAACGCCGTCACCAGCCGCGGAAAGCAGCCTCGCGCGACGATGTTGTGCCCCTGACCAGGTGCGACCAGGTGACGTGAGCGCGACAGTGTGGAAGCCGCCCGTTCGCCGTACTCGGGCGGCGTCACCGGATCTTCCGCGCCGGAGAGCAGCAGCGTCGGCACATCGGAAGGGGGCGCAGGCGCAGGCGGAACGAGCACATCCGGCCGCGGCCACGCGGAGCAGATCGCGCGCAGGCTGCCGGCCACGAGATCGCCGAGGAAGGGGGCGGGCTGGGCGGGGTCGATCGACGTGGGCCGTGTGGGCGATGTGGGCGCTAGGTCTAGGTCCTCTTGGTCGTTGACGGCAGACGTGGGTGAGATGGGGGAGGTCGCCGAGGTCGCTGAGGTCACCGAGGTCACCGAGGTCACCGAGATGTTCGACGTGGGCGCGACATCCGCGTCCGATCCGTCGGCGTCCGATCCGTCGGCGTCCTGTGGCACCGGCGATCCAAGGTTCGTGTCGGGCTGCACTTGGCCGGCATCCGGCGTCGGGAGGAACGGCGCGTCCTCGGCGCAGCTCACCGCGTAGCTCGCGCCGCGGTAGATGCTCTCGTCGAGTGCGGAAGCGATGAGCAGGGCTTGGGCGGCCAAGGGGCGGGCGTCGCCTTCGGCCGCGGCATGGAGCAGCCATGGCAACATGGCGGAGGTTTCGGGCGCGTACAGCAGCAAGCGCAGGGCGCCGGCGATCGTGTCGCGTGTGAGCATTAGCTCCGTGGGCAGGCCGGTCGTCGGGTGGTCGAGCGTGACGGTTCGTGGGTTGGTGGTAGCCTCGGCTAGAAGGGCACGCGTTGCTGCGCCGACGTCGCCGAAGCGCGCGGCGCAGGCTTCGTCGGCGGCGCAGCGGGCAAGCACGAGATCGAGGGCCGTCTGTGCATCGCGCGCCACGTCGGCGCCGAGCGCGAGGTCGGGCGGCACGACGCCGTCGAGCACGAGGAGGCGCACGCGCTCGGGAAACGCGGCC
>JAJCYU010000023.1 GCA_029262755.1 Anaerolineae bacterium | reverse complement strand
AGCACCTGGCCGGCATGAAGACAGCCAAGACCATCGTGGCCATCAACAAAGATGGCGAAGCGCCCATCTTCGCGGTCGCGGACTTTGGAATCGTAGGCGACGTGTTTGAGGTCGTGCCCCGACTCACCGAGGCCGTGCGCGCGATCAAGGGCGGTTGACGCGGGTGTCGTGCTACTGGTCCGTCGCGACGAACCGACCGCTTCTCAGCGGCATGCTGCTTTTGGCCGTCGTGCTGACGTCGGCTAAGCCCGTGCACGCCCAGGAGGATTGCGCGGCCTCCACGGTCAGCGCGCCCTTCCCCGGCGCGGGCGTGCAGGGCTTGGCCGAAATCACCGGTAGTGCGTCGATCGATCGCTTCAACTTCTATAAGCTGGAATGGGCGCGCGCAGGCGATCCCGAGCAGTGGATCGCCGTTTCGGATGTCGTGTCTTCCGCCGTGCGCAATGACCGTCTCGATACCTGGGACGTTCGCGCGCTCGAGGACGGCGCCTATCGGCTTAAGCTGACGGTGGTCGACCAGGATCACGGCGAGCGTTGCCGATTCGTCGTCGAGGACGTGCAGGTCGCGAATGAGGTGGCCGCACTCGGGACGGCGAGCGCGCCCCCGATGTTGCCGACGGCGGAGGCCAGCGCACCGGCCTCGACCGAGGCGCCCGAAACTCTGCGTGTCGGCGCGACCGAGCCGCCAAGCGCGGTTGCGACGTCGAGCGACGAGGGGGCGGCAGCGGCGTCATCAACGCCACCGTCCGTGGTCGAAGCGCCGTCCGCAACGACCGACGCGTCCGGCTCGCAGGACCTGGACGCCGCCGAACCGCCCGCCGATGAGGGGCCCCCGGATGCGGACCAGGATACGCCGGCGACATCGGAGCCGGTCGTGCCGCGCGACACCTCGCCGCCACGGGAGACCTGGGCCGGCATGGGACGACGTTTCGCGGTCGGCATCCTGCTGGCCCTCGCCGCGGGGTTGGCGCTGCTCATATTGCTCGTTCGAAGATGAGCGATGAGCGGGGCTGGTTCGCCACGCGTTTGCGCGCCCTTTTGGCACGTGTAGCTCAGCGGTCGGACCGTCGTGATCCGGACGCACCCAGCCGCACTCAGAAGGGCGCTGAGTTGGGCGCAGAGTTAGGCGCAGAAAACGGAGCTAGCAACGTGGATTGGATCATCCTTGGACTCGGCAATCCCGGCGAAAAATATGAAGGGTCGCGGCACAACGTCGGTCGTGACGCCGTGTCGTTGCTGGCCGAACGGGAAGGCATCGCGCTCGGAACGATCAAGCACGGCGCCCGCTTTGGACTGGGGCGGCTGGCGGGATCGCGCGTCGCTCTCGCCCTGACTACGGTCTATATGAACGAGAGTGGACGACCTGCCGCGTCCTTGGCGCGCTTCTACAAGGTCCCACCCGAACAACTCTTGATCGTCTACGACGAGATGGATCTTGCGCTGGGAACAATCCGCCTGCGCGAGGGCGGTGGCACGGCCGGCCACAACGGGCTCTCCGACATCGTCCGGCAGCTGGGCACCCGCGAGTTTCCGCGCCTGCGCATGGGGGTCGACCGCCCCCCTCCCGGCTGGGACAAGACCGGCTGGGTGCTCGGCCGATTCGATCGCGTGCAGGAGCCCGTTGCGCGCGCGATGGTCGGCGAGAGCGCCGATATCGTGCGGGCCGTGGTCGAGAACGGCGTGCGCTTGGCGATGAACGAGCACCACCGGCGCGGCTGATTCGAGCCGTACCAACAATGAGGGGACCTCGTGCGCATCCTGCACGTCTACAAAGACTACGCGCCGGTTCTCGGCGGGATCGAAAACCACGTCCGTGCGCTCGCAGAGGGACAGGTTGCCGCCGGTCACGATGTCACCGTGCTCGTGACCGCGAGCCGTGCGCGACGAGACGACGAGTGGCTGAACGGTGTGCGGGTCCTGCGGGCCGCGCGGTGGGCCACCCTGGCGTCGACACCCCTCTCATTGGACCTCGTCTGGCGGCTGGCACGATGGAAGGCCGATATCGTGCACCTTCACGCACCCTATCCCGTGGCGGAGCTGGCCTGGTTGCTCCTGGGCCGCGGCCCCATGATCCTGAGCTACCACGCCGACGTAGTCCGCCAGCGAACCCTCATGCGCCTCTGGGCGCCCGGTTTGCGCCGCGTGCTTGCACGGGCGGCGCATGTGATCGCGGGCAGCCCATCGATGGCAGACGGGTCGCCGTTTCTCGCCGCGCTCCAGCCGCGACCATCCGTCGTGCCCTACGGCATCGACGTCCATCGATTTCGGCTCGACCCCGCCGACGTTGCCGCGGCGCGCGAACGGTGGCGCGATGAAGGCGCGATACCCCCTTCGCCCCCTTCGGCGCACTACATCGTCTTCGTGGGCCGTCTGCGCTACTACAAAGGCCTACACGTCTTGCTGGATGCGCTTCCGTTGCTGCCCGGGGTACGCGTGCTCGTTGTCGGCTCGGGTCCGATGGGACCAGCGCTGCGCGAACAGGCCGCGGCAAACGGCGTCGCACATCAAGTGCGATGGCTGGGCGATGTAAGCGATGAGGACCTACCGGCGGTCCTAGCGGCTGGCGACGCATTCGTGCTGCCCGCGTCGGCGCGGAGCGAAGCCTTTGGGATCGCGATGCTCGAGGCGATGGCCGCGGGGCTGCCGGTGATCAGCACGGAACTTGGTACGGGTACCTCCTGGCTGAACCAAGACCGCGTCACGGGTACGGTCGTAGCGCCGAACGATCCTGAGGCCCTAGCAGCAGGCATCCGCGCGCTTCTCGAACCCGAGAATCGCCGAGCCGAGCTGGGACGCAGTGCGCGGGCGCGGGCCGAGCAACACTTCTCAAGCGACCGCATGGTGCGTGACGTCCTCGCGATCTATGAGACGGCAAGGCGCGGGTATGGCGCAGGGCGCGCCGAGTGACCTACAATCGGTGCCCGCTTCCCCCTCGAGGTCCCACCAAGCTCCGCTTCGCTCCCTAAAGGGCAACGTATGCGCATCCTGGTCACCGGCGGCGCCGGGTTCATCGGCTCCCATCTCGTCGATCGCCTGCTCACCGACGGGCATGACGTCGTGGTCATCGACGATTGCAGCACGGGTCGCGAGGAGAACCTGTCTCGTTGGCTGGAAGCCGGCCACCCGCGGCTACGTTTTCTGCGTGCAAGCATGCTCGACGAGACCGTGCTGGCGTCGGCGATGCCGAGTATGGACCTGTGCTATCACCTGGCTGCCGCCGTTGGGGTGGCGCACGTTGTGGAGGATCCCCTTTGGGCCATCCTAACCAACACGCGCGGCACGGAGTTGGTGCTGCAGCACGCCGCCGCCCACAAGGTTCGGGTCGTCTTTGCGTCGACGTCGGAGATCTACGGGGAGAGTGATCAGATCCCGTTTCGCGAAGACGGGCCACGAGTTCTCGGGCCCACCTGGATCGCACGGTGGTCGTACTCCAGCTCGAAAGCCGTGGACGAACACCTCTGTTTCGCCTACGCGCAGCGCGGTCTCGACGTCGCCATCGTGCGCTATTTCAACGTCTTCGGCCGGAGGCTCGATCCCAAGGGATACGGTAGCGTGATCGCCCGATTCCTCAGCCAGGCTCTAGCCGGCCAGCCGTTGACCGTCCACGGTGACGGCAAGCAGAGTCGGTGCTTCACCCATGTGAGCGAAGCGGTGGAAGCGACGGTGCGCGCGGCCACGTTGCCACAGGCGCTCGGCGAGGTCGTGAATGTCGGGAGCGCCTTTGAGACGACGATCAACGATCTCGCGCGCACCGTACTGGACGTCAGCGGCTCCCAAGGCTCCATCGAGCACATCAGCTACGACGAAGCCTACGGTAAGGGCTTTGCGGACACGCGTCGCCGTGTGCCGGACGTCTCGAAGGCCGAACGGCTTCTTGGGTGGCGCGCCGAAATCGAACTGCGAGAGGGCCTGCGCGATTTGCTTGCTGAGCGTCGGCACGTCGGATCCGAGGGATAGTGATGACGATCTCACCATCGACGCCGGCAACCGCGTGCAGCCACGCAACCGTGGAACGATGGATGCCATGCGCGTTCTGATCACCGGTGTCGCAGGCTTCCTCGGGACGCCGCTCGCCAACCGGCTTGTCGGCGACGGGCACGCGGTCTTCGGGCTCGACGACCTATCCGCGGGCGATCCTTCGCAGCTGGATCCGCGCGTTTCGTTTACACGCGGCGACGTTCGGGATGTACCACGTTTGTGGTCGCTGCTGGCGGACGTCGATGTGGTGTACCACCTTGCGGCACGGGTCAGCGTGCAAGAGTCCGTTCTCTATCCGGTTGAATACAACGGGGTGAACACAGGCGGGACGGTGGCCTTGTTGGCCGCGGCGCGTGACGCCGGCGTGCGGCGGGTTGTGCTGACCTCCTCCGGCACGGTCTACGGCAACCAGATGCAGCAGCCGATTCCCGAGACGGCCAGACCCAACCCGGCGAATCCCTACGCGGTCAGCAAGTTGGCAGCGGAACACTACGTGCGCGCGATCGGTGACCTCTATCGCATCGAAGCGGTCGTGCTGCGGATCTTCAACGCCTATGGCCCAGGCCAGCGCGTGCCTCCCTCGCATCCGCCCGTCGTGTCGCATTTTGCTCAGCAGATTCTCGCCGGAGCCAGCATCGTCCTTCACGGCGCTCCCGCGGGCGCCCAGACACGCGATTTTGTTTTCGTAGACGACGTGGTGGACGCGCTGGTACGATCCGGCGAGGTGGGCGGAATCGCCGGCCGCACCCTAAACATCGGCAGTGGCGTCGAGACGTCGATGCGAGCACTCGTCCAAGAGTTGGAGCGTGCGACGGGCCGTTCCGCACGCGTATTGGAGTCGCCCGAACAAAGTGGCGGGGTGAGCCGCATGTGCGCGGACATCGGCGCCGCATCGAGCGCTCTGGGTTGGCGCGCGTCGGTTCCCCTACGTGACGGCTTGGTCCGATTGGTCACGGCCGTACGCAAATCACGCAGCCGTCCTTGACCAGTGGGCGGCCCGTCCTATACTTATCGTTTGTTGTCCACCGTTAGCGTAGGAGTCACGCCGATGTATGCGATCGTAAAGTCCGGCGGCCACCAATACCGGGTCGCCGAAGGTCAGACACTCGAGGTTCACCTCCTCGAAGCTGCGGAAGGTGAGCAGATCAAGCTCGACGTGTTGATGATCGGCGGCGATGACCCCAAAGTGGGCCTTCCGCTAGTCGATGGCGCGTCCGTGAGCGCCACGGTGCTCGGGGAAGTGAAGGGTCGCAAGATCCTCGTGCAGCGATACAAGCGCAAGAAGCGATACAAGCGGGTACGCGGCCACCGGCAGCGCTACACCCGTCTCCAGATCGATCAGATCCAGATCGGGAACTAAGCCTCCCAAACCAGGAGCAGACGATGGCACACAAGAAGGGTGGCGGCAGTTCTAAGAATCTTCGCGATTCCGGGCCTTCCTACCGCGGCGTCAAAAAGTATGATGGTGAGACTGTGCTCTCCGGCAACATCATCGTCCGGCAATGCGGGACCAAGATCCATCCCGGTCACAACGTCGGGCTGGGCCGTGACTACACGATATTCGCCACGATGAACGGGTTCGTGAAATTCGAGAATCGACCCGGTGGCCGCAAGCAGGTCAGCGTGTACGAGACGCATCCCAACCGCGCCTGATCCGCCACCGCGCCGCGCACGACACGAGGAACATTTCCCATGAAGGCCGATATTCATCCCACCTGGTTTCCCGAAGCGACCGTGACGTGCGGCTCGTGCAGCACATCGTTCACGGTGGGCGCGACGGTGCCGACGATCTCGACCGAGATCTGCTCGGTGTGCCACCCCTTCTTCACCGGTCAGCAGCGCATCGTTGACACCGCCGGCCAGGTCGAGCGCTTTATGCGCCGCCTGCAAACCGGTCAGGAGCAGCGAACCGCGGAGACCGACACCAAGAAGGAGCGCAAGCGGATCGAACAAGAGGCTCGGCGCAAGCGCCGCGGCCTCGAGCCGATCGCCGTGCGCAAGGCCAAGGCCGAAAAGGAAGCAAAGCTGGCCGCGAAGGCTCGCGAGCGCGAGGAGGCCAAGAAGGCCTCCGAGGGCACGGAGGGCGCTACGGACGCTGCCCCCAGCGAGACCCCGCAAGGCTGACCCCGGTGGCGGGCGGCTGCGTCGATGCCGCCGTCGCTTCGCAAATGCGCCCCGGGGCGGACTTGGTTCCGCCCCGGGGTTTGCTCGTTCCTAGGAGGCAGGGATGGTTCTCAGCGACACGGAGATTGCCGAGCGCGTTGCCCGCGGCGGCATGATCGAACCCTTCGTCGATCATCAGGTCAGCGAAGGCGTCGTCTCGTATGGCTTGTCGAGCTACGGCTACGACTTCCGGGTGGCCGACGAGTTCAAGATCTTCAGCAACGTCAACTACACCACCGTGGATCCAAAGGCATTCGACAACAAGGCGTTCGTCGATATCCAGACGGATGACTATTGCATCGTGCCGCCGAACAGCTTCGCACTTGCGCGCACCGTCGAGTATTTCCGGATTCCGCGCGACGTCATCACGGTGTGTCTGGGCAAGAGTACCTATGCCCGCTGCGGCATTATCTTGAACGTCACGCCTTTTGAGCCGGGCTGGGAAGGTCACGCGACCTTGGAGATCTCCAACACGACGCCGCTTCCGGCCCGGATCTATGCCAACGAGGGCATCGGTCAGGTCCTGTTCCTGCGCGGATCGCGGGAGTGCCAGATCTCGTACAAAGATCGCAAGGGCAAATACGACCAGCAGATCGGCATTGTCCTGCCCCGGATCAGCGGCGCGGACTGAATCATGTCGGCGGACGGGACGCTGCTTACCGTCGACGTGAGCAACGCGCAGACAAGCCTGGTTGCGTGGCACGGCGACGAGGCTGCACACTATTGGTCGGTGGCCACGGAATCCAGGCGCACCGTCGACGAGCTCTCGCTACTCTTCGCAAGCCTTGTCGCACGGGACCGTGTGGCTTTGGGTCCCGGTTCCCAGAGCATCCTCGCATGCGTCGTGCCCGGTGCCGCTCAGGCGACGCGGGCCGCATTGCTGCGGCTGATCGGCTCGCCCGCGCTCGAAGTCGGGCCTGGTATGCGAACAGGCCTACGAATTCGCACGGAGGATCCGCGCGAGGTCGGACCGGATCGCATCGCGAACGCGGTCGCGGCCCGAGCGGCCCGTCAGGGTTCCGCGATCGTGCTCGATTTCGCGACGGCTCTCACGATCGACATCATCGGTCCTGAAGGCGACTATCTGGGAGCCATCATCGCACCGGGTCTGGAGGCCGCCGCGGCGGAGCTGGCCGGGAGCACCGCGCGCCTTTCGGGTACGCGTCTCCTGCCACCCGAGACCGCGATTGCCGGCGACACGTTCACTGCACTCCAGTCGGGCTGTGTGCTCGGCTACGTCGGGCTTGTAGAGGGTCTGCTGGCGCTTGCTCGGCGCACCGTTCCGGAGGCTACGGTCTATGCGACGGGCGAAGCCGATTGGCTGCCTGCGTTGTTGGATGAGATTCCGGGCGTCGATGTCGTCGCGCCGCTGCTGACCCATAACGGCTTGCGCTTGCTCTGCGAGCGACAACAACGGGGTCTCGAACGTTCTGGGGCGGACGGACGTTAGGCCCCACGGTGGCGCGCTCGATGCGCCCGATGCGGCCGGCTCGGCCGCACGCTAGGAGGCTCGTATGAACCGGATGCACGTCGCTGCTTGGCTGATCTTACCCTTCGCCGCCCTTGCGCTGGGATACGGAATCTTGACGATCCCCGCGTCGTCTGTGAGCGCTCAACGCGATCGACCGATCCCGACCCCGAACCCGATTGTGGTGGAGACGGCCGCGCGCTACGGCACACGCTATGTGCTGCCCGCGCTGGACGCCCCCGTGGACGACGAGCGGGCAACCGAAAGCGAGTTGCTCGTCACCAATGCGGGTTGGGAACCCGCGCGCATCGTCGTCGTGGAGCTCGGACCGCCCGCGCAGGAGCTCGGCTGCGACCAGCCCCGATCGGTCGTCCTTCGCGCCGTCTGTCTTGGACCTATCGGCGCGATGCAAAGCCTCACCCATGAGCCGGGCCCGGATGCCGCAAGCCTGCGCGTTTACAGCTTGGATGCGGAGACCGCCGACGCGTCATGCGGTTCTGTCGCGGAGCTTGTGGCAGGGACCATCACAGCGGAAGACTGGGAGCGAACCGTGTGGATCGCAGGGCACGGTGCGCGAATCGCGGTTGCCGCCGAGAGCCGGCACGGCCAAAACCGTGCGGCGATGGAGGGGCTGCCCGCGACGGGCGTCCTGGCCATCGGGCGCGCCGTTCCTGGGATCGTTCAGGCGTCCGTATTGCCTTTCGTGCCAAGCGGCGCGCGGGCGCGCTGGGTCAACGGCGAGCTGGAGTGCCTACCGCTGAATAGCCGAATTGGATCCGTTGACCCCGGTGGCGAGTGCGAACCGCCACGCACGGGTCGGGTTTCCCTGGCATCGCTTGCGAGCTACGACCCCGTTTCGCCTGGTACAAACCGGCTATCGATGGGCAACGAGGCGCTGGCCGCCCAGGGCCGGGGCGAGTTGCTCGCCGCAACGGACTACGTGGACGAACGCGGTTGGGCGAGCTACGCGGCCGCAGGGCTACGCCTCCCGCAGGCGCAGCAGGCCGGCAAGGTCGCCTTCCCGCTGGTGATCTCCCCGCTCTCTGGTTCAGAGGCCACGCTCTGGGTGACCAACCAGCACCCGACGCGC
>JAJCYU010000022.1 GCA_029262755.1 Anaerolineae bacterium | reverse complement strand
GCTGAAGAAGGGCGACACGGTCGTGCTCTCCGCCTCGCCCATCCCGGGCAATGAGGAGTTGGTGCACCGCACGCTCAACGAGCTGTTCAAGCACGGCGCCAACGTGCTCTACCAGGCGCTGACCCCGGTACACGTATCCGGTCACGCCAACCAGGAAGAGCAGAAGCTGATGCTCAAGCTCATCAGCCCGCGCTACTTCGTGCCCAACGGCGGCGAGTACCGCATGCTCGTTTTGCACGGCAAGCTGGCTGAGGAGCTCGGCATGGCGCCGGAGGACATCTTCGTCATCGAAAGCGGCCAGATCATGGAGTTCGACGGCCGCGGCGCGAAGATCGCCGAGGACACCGTCCCAGGCGACTACATCTATGTCGACGGCAAGGGCGTGGGCGACATCGGCACCAGCGTCCTGCGCGACCGCCGCAAGCTCGCCGAGCACGGCTTCCTGGTGGCCGTCGTAACCGTGGAAGAGGAGTCCGGCGAGGTCCTGCACGATCCGGAGATCATCACCCGCGGCTTCGTCTACAACGCCGGCGCCAAGGAATTGCTCGAGGAGTTGAGCGAGCACGCCGCCGAGTTCGTCGAGAGCCGCACGCTCAAGAAGGAAGGCGCCGCCGCCGGTGGCGGTGGCGGTGGTGGCCAGGGCAACGGCCGCGGCGGCGGCGGCCAGGCCGTCCGCAACGCCCAGGGCGAGATCGAAACCAAGGCCCTCATCGACGGCCTGCGCCAGTCGCTCACCAGCCTCGTCTACGACCGCACCCGCCGCCGCCCGGTGATCCTGCCGGAGATCGTGGTCGTCTAGCGTCGCTGGTTGAGCCTCGGCCCGATCAGCTGGTCTCGAGCAGCGGATCCAGCAGCGGATCGAGCAGCGGGCGGGCGACCGATTCGCGACGCGGCGAATGCGCGGTCGTCTGAGTCCGAAGAGCAACGTGCGCGGCGTATATACGCCGCGCACGTTGCATGTCACAAGAGTCTTATCGAGCGCTCAGTAAGAGAAGCAGAGCAAGGATCATCGTAGTCTCGTAGCCGGCGGAAGCAGCGCACGGGAACCCGCCGGACCGACTACCTCTACCTCCTTGCAGGCAGGGGCCGGGTCTGGGGCAGACCCGGCCTCTGGTCGTTAACCGGGACGACCGCATGGTCGCTAGCGGGATCCTACGAATTCGGGAGCCGTGAGGGTCCAGTGCAGTCAGAGCCGCGGAGGGCGTCGGGCGTTTACTGGGGCGGCTTGTGGTAGGCACCCATCGATACAGAATGTGGCCGGTCGTGCTGCACAGCGATGGTTCATGCCCCGCTCGACGAGTTTGCGCTCGATGAACATGCGAACGGACAGATGCAGGTGCGCGCGGCGCGCGTAGGGACACGGTGAAGGCCTTCCCCAGAGGGCTACCGACACCGCAGAAGGAGTCCCACCCATGTCCGATCGCCTCACCGAGCAGGACCTGACGAGCCCGACGCCCGACGTCGCGGACCCCAACGACGAGACCGTGTCCCCAATCGGCCGCTCGCTGCGCACCCTGATGCTCAGCGGAGGCCTGATTGCGCTGCTGGTGCTCATCATCGCACGGGTCGCCCTCGTCGATGCATCCGACGTCGCCCGCGACGCGGCGGACCGCGCAGACGCTGACGTCTCTGGAATAGCGCAGCACGCGCCGCGCACCCTGCTGGATCGCACCGATCCGGTCGGCATCGCAGACAGCGGCGTCGCAGCCGACTTCGAGGCCGCTGCCGGCGTCCCGGCGACCGTCGACGACGCCGATCTCTCCGCCCGCCAAGGGCTATCCGCCCTCGCCGAGGTGCGGGAGACGGGCGAGTTCGCGTTGTTCGTGGACGCCCAGAGCGCGCTCGACCGGGCCCTGGCGCTCGATCCGAAGCACGTGGACGCAACGCTCGGTCAGGGCCTGCTGGCGCTGGCGCGTCACGACTTCGTCGGTGGGCGCGACTGGGCCGAGCAGGCGCTTGTCCTCAGCCCCAACCATCCGACCGCCCTTGGCCTGCTTGTCGACGCGCAGGTCGAGCTCGGCGAGCTGAGCGCGGCGGTCGAAACCGCCCAGCGGATGGTCAACCGCCGGCCGGACACCGCGGCCTTCAGCCGCATTGCCTACCTGCGCGAGCTACACGGCGATGTCGACGGCGCGGTCGAGGCGATGCGCCGTGCGCGCGACGGCGCCGTGCCGGGCACCGAGCCCTCGCTGTGGACCGGCGCGCAGCTTGGCGATCTCCTATGGCGCCACGGCCGCATCGACGATGCGGCGGTCGCCTACCAGCGCGTCCTCGCCGAGAGCCCCGGCGACGCGGCGGCCCGTGAGGGGCTGGCCCGCGTGGCACTCTCGCGCGGCGACGTGGATGAAGCGATGGACTCTCTCACAGACCTGGTCGCCGAGGAGGCGTCCGTTGACGCCGCGCTCACCCTCGCCGCGCTCCATGAGAAGAACGGCCGCCCGTCCGAAGCGACCGACGCGATCGCGGTCGCGCGCGCCATTCATGAATCGGACGTGGCCGGCGGCACGGATATGGAGCTGCCGCTCGTGCGCTTCGAGATCGAGCACGAGGGCAAGCCGGCAGACGCGCAGCGTGTGGCACGGGCGCGGACAGCCTTCGAACGCTCCCCGAGCATCATCAACGGCCTGGACCTGGCGTGGGTGGAGCTACACGCAGGCAACGTCTCTGAGGCAGGGGAACGCATCGCGGATGCCATGGCCTCCGGCACGCGCGATCCACAGCTGAGCTACGCCGCCGGCGTGATCGCCGATGCCAACGACGACCGCTGCGCAGCGATCGAGCACCTACGAGCGGCGCTTGCCATGCAGCCCGCCTTTTCCGTGGCCGGCGCGGACGTGGCACGCGCACGGATCGATGCGCTCTCCGCAGGTCCGGATTGCCGCTGATGGTCCGCGCTTCCCACGACGACCTCCTCCCTTCCATCCCGCGTCGCACCTCCGTGGCGCGATCTCAGCACCCCAGCAGCACACCTCTTCGCGCGGCTCGAACTGCGAGCCACGCAAGCACACCTAGGAGCATGCCCATGACCAGCCCGATTGCCCTCCCCCGCCGGATGCGCGCGACCTTCGTCGCAGCGCTGACGGCGGCCGCCCTTGTCGCGCCGCTGGCCTTCGCGCCCGCCGCGAACGCCTCCAGCCACCGCGAGGCACCGTTGATTGCGATGGACCCCGCGGCCGACACGACGGACTTGTATGCCTTCGTCAGCCCCGATCAGCCGGACAGCCTGACGATCATCGCCAACTGGTACCCCTTCCAGCACGCGGACGGCGGCCCGAACTTCCACCGCTTCGCCGACGACGTGCGCTACGAGATCCACGTCGACAACAACGGCGACGCGGCGCCGGACATCACCTACCGCCTGCGCTTCGAGACGCAGACCATGAACCCGGCCACGTTCCTCTACAACACGGGCCCGGTCACGTCTCTGGACGACCCCGATCTCAACGTGCGCCAGACCTACACGTTGAGCGAGGTGCGCTCCGGCTTCATGCCGATGACGACCGTCCTCGGCAGCGATCTGCCCGTGGCGCCGGCCAACATCGGCAGCAAGTCGACGCCGAACTACGTTGCGCTCGCGGAGAGCGCCGTGCGCGATATCCCGATGGACGGCGGCGCCATGCGCGCCTTCGCCGGCCCGCGCGAAGACCCCTTCTTCGTCGATCTCGGCTCGATCTTCGACCTGCTCTCCCTGCGCAACCAGGCGGCGCCGATCGGCTACGGCCCGCGGACGCCCGGCGTGGACAGCCTCGCCGGCTACAACGTGCACGGCGTGGCGCTGCAGATCCCCATCGACCATCTGACCATGGGCGACGAGACGGTCCTTGGCATCTGGGCCACGTCGAGCCGCCAGGCCACGACGACGCTCGGCACCTTCGCAACGCCCGAGAGCTCCGGCCCTTGGGTGCAGGTATCGCGCCTCGGCATGCCGCTGACCAACGAGGTCGTGCTGCCGCGTGCCTTGAAGGACGCCTTCAACGCGATCCCGCCGACCACGGACCTCGCTCTCTTCACCTCGGATGAGCCCGCCGGCAAGTTGCTGGCGCAAAGCGTCCTGACCCCGGAGCTTGGCACCCTGCTCGGCGCGCTGTACGGCGTGCCCGCACCGGCCGGCCCGCGCACCGATCTGGTGTCGATCTTCCTGACCGGCATGCAGACCGCGCAGCCCTTCGAGATTCAGACCCCCGGCGGTCCGGTGACCGTGCCCGCGGGCACCAACGTCAACCAACCGGCCAACGTACGCCCGGCCGAGATGCTGCGCATCAACACCGCGCCGGCCTTCCGCCCCGGCGTGAAGGACACGCTTTGCGGCCCGCCCAACTACGCGCTAGGCGTGCTCGGCGGCGACGTGTGCGGCTTCCCGAACGGCCGGCGTCTGGCCGACGACGTGACGGACATCGCCCTGCTGGCGGTTGCCGGTGCCGCGTACCCGGTGCTGACCGCGGAGGGCTTCGACTTCAACGCCGGCCTGATCAGCGTGTTGGATGACGGCGTGTCTGCCAACGACCGACCCTACCTGGAGCAGTTCCCCTACGTCGCGCCGCCGCACCAGGGCCAGGAGCACGGCCACAGCGCGATCTGGCGCAACTTCCTGTCCTTCGCGACGAAGGGGCGCTAAATGCGCCGCCGATCGTCGTTCCACCTCGCCTGGGCACCCAGCAGCACTCCGACCCCGGCTCCCAACCCGAATCCCATGCCGGCTCCCACCGCGGATCCGCGCCTGAACCCAAGCCCCAAGGAGAACCGCACCATGCGTCCCATCACCCTCTTGACCCGATCGTTGGCGATGCTCGCCGTCGCCTTCGCCGTAGCCACCGCCGGCATCGCGCCGTCCGCCGAGGCGGCCAGCCACCGCGAAGCACCGCTGATCGCGATGGACCCCTACGCCGACATCACGGACTTCTTCGCCTTCCGCTCCTATGAGGACGGCCAAGAAGAGAACGTCGTATTCATCATGAACGTCGTGCCGAACGAGGAGCCGAGTGCCGGCCCCAACTACTACGGCTTCGACCCGAGCGTCAGCTACCGGATCAACGTCGACAACGACCAGGACGGCCTAGCGCACGACGTGGTCTTCGAGTTCATCTTCGAGACGGAGCTGACGGGCATCGTCCGCGACGCCGGCCTCTTCCTCGGCTTCGTCGCCCTACCGCCGATCACGGCATTGGACGGCCCCGGCAGCGAAGGGCTCGGCCTGCGCCAGACCTACACGCTGCTGATGCACCGCCGCGGCAAGACCACGCAGCTGGCCACGGGCGTGCCGGTCGCCCCGCCGAACGTCGGCCCGCGTACGATGCCGGACTACGAGGCTCTCGCCGCGCAGGCCGTGGTGGACAAGGGCATCATTCGCTCCTTCGCCGGGCAGCGCCAGGACCCCTTCTACATCGACCTCGGCGGCGTCTTTGATACGCTCAACCTGCGTCGCGACCCGCCGCTGCTCACCACGGCGGAAGACGCGGACGACACCACGAACCCCTTCGGCACGGACATGCTCAGCGGCTTCAACGTCCACACGATCGCTCTCGAGGTGCCCGCCCGCCTGCTGACGCGCGACAAGTCCCTCATCAACGAGACGAGCTTCCCCGTCCTCGGCTCCTTCGCCAGCACGTCCCGCTCGACGACGCGCGTTCTGAGCCAGAACGCGCGGCCGAACCAGACCTACACGCCTCCCAAGCACAACGGGCGCTACATCCAGGTCCAGCGTTTGGCGAACCCGCTGATCAACGAAGCGGTCATCGGCACGGCGGACAAGGACAAGTGGAACGCCGCGGACCCGGTCTTTGAGTTCGCCTTCGAGGACTACTACCGCAACCCGCGCCTGGCGCTGGCGCTCGAGCTGGTCTACGGCGTGCCGGCCGACAAGGCCAACCGCCAGGACTTGGTGGACCTCCTGCTCTACTACCAGCCGGGCGTCGGCCGCCCATCCGAGCTGCTTCGCCTGGACCTGCGCGTGCCGCCGACACCCTTGGACGACCAGCAGCGCATGGGCCCGTTGGCGCATGACGCCGCGGGCAACAGCACACCGGACGCCGCCGCGTGGCCCAACGGCCGTCGCCCGATCGACGACGTGACCGACATCGCGGTCCGCGTCATCGGCGGCTCCAACTACGTGGCGGGCCTGGCCGGCGACGGCGTCAACGTCGACGACGCTGCGCTCACCGACAGCTTCCCCTTCCTGGCCACGCCCGCGGACGGGCGCAACCGCTTCCACGCCAACCCCTAGGGGCTGACGCGGCTGGAGTCGCCCGGCGTTGGATACGCAGAGTTCGCGCGTCCGCGTTGGGCGACCCTCCGCCGGCCGGGTGCTCGCAGGCCGGAAGGCTTGCGGGTACCCGGTCCGTGACGCCGGGGTAGCGGGCGCGTTCCTCCCTGCTCGCTCCCCCCGGCGTCTCGTGCAATCGCTGACGTCACGTGACGCACGCTGGACCCGAAGCTTCACGAATAGCTCTCCCCCAACGCCTTCACTCATCGCCCGCCGGTCCCCCCGCTGCGACTCACCTACGACCACTACGCGTGATACGCTACGCCACGCTCTCCCAGTTCCAGCCAGCCAAGGTCCGCACATGTTGATCGCCGTCACCACACGCATCTCGGACGCCCTCTTCGCAGCCTTCGCGGCCGTGCTCAAGGCCACGATCGCACGAATGGCCGGCCTTTCGGGCGATGCGGCAGCCGCTGGTGCCGGGCGTGCCGCAACCGCCGCCGGCGGCCCCGGCTCTCTCCCGCCCGGCGCACGTGGCTCGGAGCCGGATGGCGCCCTTCTCTCCCGCGTTGCGCGTGGCGACCAGTCGGCCATGGCCGATCTGTACGACCGCTACGCTCGATCGGTCCTCGGCATGCTCGTGCCGGTCGTGGGCGGGGATCGCGGCGTGGCCGAAGAGATCATGCAAGAGGCCTTTGTACGCGTCTGGAAGGGCGCCGCCGCCTACCGTCCGGAGCTGGGCAGCGTCTCGGGTTGGCTCTTCGCGATCGCTCGCAACGCGGGCCTCGACGCGCGCCGTCGCCGCGGTTCGCGCCCCCTCGGCCCCGAAGCTCTACCGCCGGAATCCGTGCGCGCCGTAGAGATCGATCCCGATGCCGACGTCTCCGAAACCGCGTGGGAGCGCATCCGCCACGCACGGGTACGCTCGGCGCTCGACGTCCTGCCGGACGAGCAACGCGCCGTTGTCACGCTTGCCTACTTCGACGGCCTGACGCGCAAGGAGATCGCGGAGACCACGGGCATGCCGCTTGGTACCGTCCACACCCGCGCCCGCCTCGGCCTCGAAAAGCTGCGCTCCGCCCTATCGGACGAACTACCGGCGGGGGCGATGGTATGACGATCCCGCCTCCGTCGACTTTCGAGCCTAGCCCCGCGTCGGAAGACTCGCCCGAGCCACGCGACCTCCTCGCGCTCTACGCGATGGACGCCCTCGCGCCGGACGAGCACGCGCGTGTGGCCGCCTGGCTCGCCGATGACCCCGCCGGCCGCGCGGAACTCGCGCAGTTGCGCCGCTCGGTGGACGCGCTGCCCTACGCCGCGCCGCCGCAAGACCCGTCGCCCGCGACGCGCAGTGCGTTCTTGCGCCGCATCGCGGTCGAGCCGCAGGTGGTTTCCGCCGGAACTCGCGATTCCGCGATATCCGGTCAGGGCGTGCAGGATGCATCGACCACGATGCCGAAAGCCCCGATCTCCACGCGGATGCCAGACGACCCGGCCGGCAGCCGGCGCCCCGGGGACTCGCGCCGCCGATCGTCTCCCGATGGCGACCACCGCTCCCTGCGCCCCGCCTGGTCGTGGACGCGCGTGTTCGGCGGCGCGCTGCTGACCGCATCCCTCGTCGCCGCAGGGCTCGCGATCGGCGAGGTGGGCCGCCTGAACGATCGCAACGACCGCCTTACGGCCGAACGTGACGACGCCCGCGCTACCGCGGTGGCGCTCGACAGCGCGCTTGCCGTCGCTGCGGAGCGCGCACAGCTCGAGCGCGAGCTGGCCGCCGGGCTGCGCCTTCCCGGCAGCGAGGAGATCGTGCTGGCCGACACGGAGGGCGGCATCCGTACCGGCGCCCGCCTGGTGGCCGCGGCCGACCGCGGCGCCGCCGTGCTCGTCGTCGACCGCCTGCCCGGCCTCTCCCGCGAGCAGGTCTACCAGCTCTGGCTGATCGAGGGCGAAACGCCTGTGAGCGCCGGCACCTTCCGCGTCGCCGCCGACGGCAAGGCCGTCGTCCCGTTGCCTCCCGGTGCCGATCTATCGTCCTTCGAGGCGGTCGGCGTGAGCATCGAACCGGACGGCGGCAGCGAAACGCCGACTGGGCCGATCGTCCTGCTGGGGGCGCGCGGCGGGTAGCGGTGGGAAGCAACATGCGCCTTTTTCCTGCTGCGCCGCAACGAGATCCTCAAGGTCTTCGCGAAGAGCGATGACTGGCGCGCTGTTCTCGCGTAAGGAGGGCGATGGCAGGCTGTGACGCCTAGGTCCGTCGCGAACCGGAGCTTTGGCTTCCCGCGACGCCTAGACCTCTCGTGGATGACACGTGTCTCTCTCCTCCGGACCCCGTCATCGCGCCCGACCCGCACGCACGGCACAATCGGTGTCTCGTTTGCCTCTCTCGCGAGGTCTCCCCTGCCGACGCGGGGATCCGACCCGCTCGGGAGGGAGGACCGATGGCCACTACAGCTAGGGCCGTGTTCATGGAAGCAGCCCCATCCGCGACGAAGCAGCGTGCGCGCTTCGACGCGCTCATTCGCGACTACGGACGGGCGGTACACCGCTATCTGGAGGGCATGCTCGGCGACGCACCGTCCGCCGAGGATGCGACGCAGGAAGTCTTCCTTCGCGCCTGGCGCGGCATGGACGGCCTGCGTGACGCCGAGCACGCCCGCTCGTGGCTCTTCGCGATTGCGGCCAACACGGCGCGCTCGCACCACAAGCGGCGCACCCGGCACGCCCACAGCGCGCTCGACGAGACCGCGCCCGACCGCAACGACGCGGACGACGGTCTAGCCGAACGCAGCGACCGCTCCCTCTACATCCAACGCACGCTCGCCACGCTGCCGCTCGAGGACAGACAAATCGTCCTCCTCGTCGGCCTGGAGGGCTTCACCTCGGTGGAAGCCGCCTCGGTACTTGGGATCAGCATTCCGGCGGCACGCAAACGATGGCTGCGGGCAAGCGCTCGCTTTCGAGCACGGCTCGAGGGAGGTGCAGCATGACGAACGAGACGACCCCGACCTACACCTGCGACGACGCGATCGCCCGCATTCTGGATGGCAACGAAGAGAACGAGGCGCGCCCGGCCGACGGTCCGCGCGACGCCGCCCTCGCCGCCCACGTGGCCGGCTGCACCGACTGCGCCGCGGCTTGGGCAGACCTCCGCGCAACGCGAGAAGCGCTGGCCGCCGTCGCATGGTCGCAACCGGACGCCCGCTTCGAGGGCCGAATGCGCGCGGGGTCCGGGGGTGCCGTGGAGGGCGCAAGGGCGCGTCACGTGGCGGACGACCCGAGCGGGACGAAGGCGGCGAGGACGCCGGATCGGACCGGTCGGAGAGCGACGAGCTCGGTGGGTTCGGCACGAACGCCGACCGGACGTCGTGGTCGCCGGACGCGGCGCCTGGAGGTGGGCTTGGCCGTGGGCGCGCTCGCCGGTGTGGTGCTGGCGCTGGTGCGCGCGTTCGCGACGCTGCCCGACTCGACCGCGGTCCAGCCGCTCGGGGAGGCGACGGCGAAGAGCGAGTCTCGTGAAGTGACGCCGATAGCGGATCTGGGGCATTCGGCCGGCGAGGCGGCTCCATCGGACGGGCGCGTGAGGGGTATTGAGGTCACGGCGAACGTTACCGGCACCACTGCTGCCGGGACGACGTTCATTGGCGTGCGGTTTGATCCCGCGCGTATCAATTTGCCCGCGGATGTCGCGGCATCCGCCGGGGTGACCAACTCCTTGCGGCTTCCGGACATCGATCTGCAGGGGATCGATCGCTTTCATGTCGTGGACGTGCCCGTGACTCCACCGCTCGAAGGGCTGTCGTCCGTGCGGGTGAGCATCCAGGTCGTTCCCGACGAACTCGTGTCGCCGGGTACATGGCTCATCGAAGCGCGAGTGAAGGATGCTTCGGGCCATCCCATCGCAGGCGTGGAGGTCGGTGTGTGGCCAAATGATCTGTTTCACGGACTCTTGCCAGAGTCTGAGCCGTTTTGGCCACAGGATGTCTTTCACGGGCTTCCGCCGCTGACCCAGCCCCCTTGGCTCGGGGGGACAACGGATGCGGCAGGCCAGGCGCTGATCCCGCTGCGGTGGGCGGATCTTGCGGAACACCTGGATACGCTGGACTGGGACGGATATCGCGGCGAGGACGAGTTCTTTGAACTGGCGATCGATTTTCGACTGAAGGTGCTGACCGGCCACACCCTTCGAACCCAAGAGTGGCTGCGCATTCCGATTGGGAAACCTGGCTCGGCGGGAAGCCGATGGTCGACCGAACCACCGCCGGTAACATGGCTAGGGGCGCCCGCAACGCGCTACGCGTTCGTACGGCCTCATAAGGATTTCGGCTTGCAGCCGGAGTCCGTCTGGATCGACTATGCGGTCACGCTGGAAGGCGCGTTGCCTGCCGGCAGCATGCTGCGGGACGATACCATCACGCCGTCGGGTCTTCTTCTGCCCACGGACGCCGCGATGATCGCGCGACTCGATGAGTTTGCGGCGGTCGACGATCGGCTGACGCGCGTTGAGGACGACTTCGGCATGGTCACACGAACGCTTCGGCTACCCCCCTTGTCCCTGGACGGCCTCCAGCACTTCACCCAGCGAACGCTTGCCGCGCCACGTCTCGATGCGCTCGGGATTCCCGTTCCCCAACAGCCTGCGACCGTCTCCGTCGCCCTCGACATCATCCCGAAGGAGGCGGAAGCGCGCGAAGGTGAAACCGTCTTGTTGGTCGAATTGCGCGACGCGGATGGGCGTCTTGCAAAGGACGTTCCGATTTCCTTGGTCCTTACCCGCGTTGAGGCGTATCCGAGACTACAGCAATGGGGCTCTGCGCCTACGCGAACATGGCGCCCTGAGGCTTCCATTGATGGGCGCATGTTGGAGCTAGCCGCCACCCGAACCGACTCCCAAGGCTATGCGCTTTGGCGATTCCAAACGGGCGACCCAAGGAACGAAATGATGGGCGAACGGATCCGTGCTCTTAGCGGCTTCGACCGGCCGGACTCGGAGCAGTCCCTGAGCGCGGGCGTCCAGATCCACGCAGGATCCGCACCCTATCGCTACGACCCACACGCGCTTCTGAACGCCAACGGGGGAGGAGATCCTTCGCTGTTCGAGATCTATCGCAGCTCGGGCGGTTGGTTCATGAATGCAGCGTTGGCCCGCCCCCGCCTCCGGCTGACCGCGGACGGGACGCGTGTAGAACGTCGGTCCAACCCGGCGGCGGAGGCCCAAGCGACGGCTACCGCGATCGCGGAAGCGGAGCATGCCAGGTTGTGGGCTGGGCCGGTCGTCAAAGATATTCGGGTGACGGCCGAGACGGTCGGGCAGCCGGCCGAGGGATTCTCCCTGGCTGCGCTGCGCGTCTATCCGCCGTTCATAAACCTGCCCGCCGAAATCGCGGAGGCCGCTGGTGTGACCGATACCTTTCGCTTGCCGAACATCGAAGTGGACGGCATTGCTACGAGAGCACGGCACGGGCTGCCGATCGATCCGCCGCTAGACCGGCTAAGCTGGGTCGAAGTTCAGGTAGATGTTCTGGAAGATGTCTTGGCGCCTCCGCCAGGAACCTGGTTGCTCTGGGCGGAGATGAAACATCCCTACAACGGGAGTCCCATCGAGGGCGGAGAGATTCGGGTCTGGACGGAACGGACGCGTTCGGGTGGATTGCCGTTGGACGAGCAGCCATGGTATGCGGCCAAGACCGATGCCAGGGGCCGCGCGTTGATTCCGATCCCGTGGTCCGCATGGCATGAGCGACGTGCCGAACGCGATCGCGAGAACGGTGATACCCAATGGCCCGAGGGCGGTCTCGCCGTGGAATTCATCCGACAAACGGCGGAGGGCCACGTCGAGCGGGAGGTCATTGAGATCGAGCTGCCGGTAGGTCAAGAAGATGGGCCGCGCGGCACGCCTAGCCCGCTCGAGAAACCCTCGAAGGCCTGGATGGGCCCCTTGGACACACGGACCACCGTCGTGGAGTCTCGGAAACTTGAGCGGGTCCCCTAGGATGCGCTCCGAAGCATGCGATCAGCCGTGGAGCTCCCATTTCGATCACCGTGGATCCGCCTGAGTTCGACCACGACAGAGAACGTGATTGGATACGACGCAGCCGTAGCTCCCAAAATCGCGGCAAGCGCACGTGAAGCGAACAGCGGTCGATCCCTGGTGGATCGACCGCTGTTCTTTCCGACTGACTTGGCAGACGATTGCCCTTCGCGCGCACACTCGAAGCGCGCACACTCCATGTCCAGATAATCACCCCTCATGAGTCTCCTTGAGTGAAGCGGGCCACCGGCCTGCTCGCGAAGGAGGACTCATGTCTATATCGGCAGCAACCAAGGCTCTGACGATGGATTCCGCCCCCGCAGCAATCACGCGACGCAGGCAATACGACGCGCTCGTGCGCGAGCACGGTCGGGCCGTGCACGCCTTCCTCGCAGGAATGCTCGGCGACGCCGCGTCCGCCGAAGACGTGTCGCAGGAGGTATTCCTGCGCGCCTGGCGCGGCCTGGACGGGCTGCGTGATTCCGATCGCGCCCGAGCGTGGCTCTTCGCGATCGCGGCCAATACCGCGCGCTCGCACCGCGTTCGCCGTGCTCGACACGCCCACCGTCCGCTCGAGGAGACCGCGCTCGATAGCGCCGGCGCGGATCTGGACATGGCGACACGCAGCCAGGAATCGCTGCGCGTGCGACGCGCCCTCACGCAATTGCCCACCGAGGATCGTCAGATCCTCCTGCTGGTGGGCGTCGAGGGCCTGACCGCGGAAGAGGCGGCGGAAACGCTCGGCATCAGCGTCTCGGCGGCCAGCAAACGATGGCAACGGGCCTGCGTCCGCTTCCAGGCCCGACTCGAAGGAGGTGCGGCATGACAAACGAACGCGATCGAACGTGGAGCTGCGACGAGGCACGGGTCGCGATGATGAACGGCGCGACGCCGATCGATACCGGCGGGGGTGTTCCTTCGACGGATCCCGGACTGGCGGCCCACGTGGCCGGCTGCGAGGAGTGCGCTGCGGCGTG
>JAJCYU010000021.1 GCA_029262755.1 Anaerolineae bacterium | reverse complement strand
CCGACCTCGATCGGGCCGACGTAGGGTGGTGCGACGATC
Organism: Anaerolineae bacterium; assembly: GCA_029262755.1. Taxonomy (GTDB): domain Bacteria; phylum Chloroflexota; class Anaerolineae; order Epilineales; family Epilineaceae; genus JAJCYU01. The sequence goes on along the minus strand of JAJCYU010000021.1, from coordinate 3,094 downwards.
TCGAAGACCACGCAGCGGCGGCGGTCGAGCATGCGGGTGCGGAGGCGGGGGTGGATGTCGCCGAGTTGGGCCGAGGAGGTGATGACCGTGGCCAGTTGGGCGGCGTGGCGGTGGTTGAGGATTTGGAAGAGCTTCTCTTGGGCCCAGGGGGTGGCGCTTTCCGTGCCTAGATCGTCCAGGACGAGCAGCGGCGCTGAGCGGACCTCGTCGAAGCGTTTGTCGTAGCCGACGCGGCTGCTGGGGCTGAAGGTGGCGCGTAGGTGGTCGAGCAGGTCCGGTACGACGACGAAGACCGCTTCGTGGCCGCCGGCTACGCGTTGGTTGGCGATGGCGGCGGCCAGGTGGGTCTTGCCGCAACCGTGGTCGCCGAGCAGGACGAGCCAGCCGCCGGGGTCGTCGGCGAATTGGCGCGACAGGGTGAAGACGCGGGCGAGGTTGGACGCGACCTCGACGGGCTGCTCGCTGCGGCGGTCGTTCCAGGTCTGGAAGCTCATCTCGCCGTAGTGGCGCAGGCTGGAGATCGCGCCGCCGCTATCCGGTGCGACGCCGCCGCGGTAATCGATGGCTTGAATCTCGAAGACGCGTACGACCTCGAAGTGCTCCAGCCGCGAGCGCAGGCGGGGGTCGAAGAGCTCGAGCGGGACGTTGGACGTGATGACCGTGGGCAAGCGCATGTTGTAGCGATGGTTGAGGATCTGGAAGAGCTTCTCGGCCGCCCAAGGCGTGGGGGCCTGCGTGCCCAAGTCGTCTAGGACAAGCAGGGGCGCGTTGCGGACTGCTTCGAAGCGCTCGTCGTAGGACTCGCCGACCGTGGGCGAGAAGGCGGCGCGCAGGTGGTCGAGCAGGTCGGGTACGACGACGAATAGTGCGGCCGCGCCCTCCTTCAAGCGCTCGTTGACGATGGCCGCTGCCAAGTGGGTCTTGCCGCAGCCGTAGCCGCCGTGGAGCACGAGCCAGCCCTCGGGTTCGGCGGCGAACTCCACGCATGCGCGCAACGCGGCCTCCAGGTTGCGCAGCTGGTCGGGGCCGTTGCCGGGTGCGGCGGGATCGAAGGTCTCGAAGATAAGGCGGTCGAGCGCCGCGATGTTCGAGGCGCTGCGGACGCTGTTGAGGCGCTGCGCGGCGATATCGTCGGCGATGCAGCCGCACGGGAAGGCCTTGCCGAAGTCGTGGTGGTTGATATCGACATCGCGTCGCACCCAGCCGACGCCGCCGCAAGCGGGGCAATCCGGCCGGCCCACACCGCCGCGGCGCCGGACGGTTCCGCCGCCGGAGCCGTCGTCGCCGCCACGGCCGCCACGGCCGCCGCCGCCGCTGCCGCCGTCGCCGCCCGAGCCGCCACCGCTCACGCCGTTGCCTGAATGTCCGCCCGCGCCCGCTCCGCCCTTAGCGGCGGACGAAGGCGTCCCAGGGGTCTTTGGGCTTTTTGGTTTCGCGGCCTTGGTCAGCCCGCTGTCGCCCAGCGCGTCGCCGATCGATTTCATCATGCGCTCCATCGCCGCCCGTTCGGGCGCTTCTCTGGTTGCCGAAGGCCTTGTCGCCTCGGCCCTCCTTGGCCCATCGCTCTAGGATCGCGCGAATGTAGGCCCACTTGCGGACGTTGGCCTCCGCCGCGGCGCGGAAGGCATCCGAGATCCAGTCCGGTGGGTACGTGTTCGCGGCCTCTTGCAGGCTCTCCGCCACCAGTGGGCTGAGCAGGCCGATGTGCTCCTCGTAGAGCACGAAGATGTTGGGTCGCTCCGGCGGTGCGGGCGTCCCGGTGCCGACGGGTGCAAGAGCGTCCAAGCCGGCGGTGGCAGCGTCGCGAACAGTCGCGTCGAGCGACTCTTCCGCGCTGCGCTCGCGTCCGCCGCCGCCGGGCAGCGCCTCCACGAGGCGTCCGTCGTCGCGCAAGCGGGCCAGGGTGCGGCGGCCGAGGTGGTCGTCGATCATCCACCACGTCTCGGGGCCGTCCGCTGCGCCGACCACCGCGCGCAGCAACAACCCGCGGGCGGCCAGGGCGCGCAGGGCCTCGCGCGTGGTGCCGGGCAGGTCGGGCTCGGGGACGCCGAGCGCGGCGAGGCCGCGTCGCAGCGCCGGGTCGGCGACGAGGTCGCGCGTGCGTTGGGCCGGCGGCGAGCCGTGCGGCCTGCGGTGGATGCGCCAGAGTACGTGCAGCGCCAGCTTGAGTTGGACGGGATCGTCCAACGTGGGCAGATCGCGGCTGAAGAAGAGATCCGGCACGGGCGTAGTGCGCGCGCCGTCCGGGAAGCCGCGTTGATCGCTCATGGGCGCAACGCCGCTGGGCACGCGACGTTCATGGCACGGTCGGCCGGGCGGGCTCCGAACGTGCCGGAATCGACCGTGGAGCAGTCGACCGTGGCGGCGTCGAGCGTGCCGCAGTCGACCGTTGCCCAGTCGACCGTGGCGGAGTCGAGCGTGCCGGCACCGTTCGCGCCGACCCTTTCCATGCCGCCGCCTACCATGCGGGCGCCTCGATACGATCCGCTTCCGCCAGATCAGCGAAGCGCGTCTCGTGTGGGATGAACACAAGCTCGACCATGCCCGTGGGGCCGTGGCGATGCTTGGCCACGTTCACCTCGGCGATGTTCTTCTTCTCCGTGTCCTCGTTGTAGACCACGTCGCGGTACAGGAAGAGCACCATGTCGGAGTCCTGCTCGATGGAGCCGGATTCACGCAGGTCGGAGAGCTGCGGCCGGCGGTCGGCGCGGCTCTCGACGGCACGGGAGAGCTGGCTGGCGGCGATCACCGGTACGCGCAGCTCGCGGGCGAGGCCCTTGAGGCTACGCGAGATGTAGCCGATCTCCTGGACGCGGTTCTCGGTGCGGCCGCCACCGTTCATCAACTGCAGGTAGTCGACGATCACCAGATCGACGGGGTGCTCCGTGTCGAGGCGGCGCACCTTGGCGCGCAGCTCGAAGGGCGTCACGCCGGGTGTGTCATCGATGTAGAGCGGCGCGCTCGAGAGCTCGCCGATGGCGCGCATCAGCAGCTCCAGTTCGTCGTCGCGGATGCGGCCGAGGCGTAAGTCCTGGGCTGAAATGCCGGTGAAGGTGGCCAGCAGGCGCTGGGCCAGCTGCTCGCAGCTCATCTC
>JAJCYU010000020.1 GCA_029262755.1 Anaerolineae bacterium | reverse complement strand
CCACAATCACAGAGGACGGCGGTGCGGCAAGTCCGAGCGACTTGCTGAGGGCGTTGCTGTGGATGGTGGCCCTGATGGACGTCTTTGCTCTCGTGTGGCTGCCCTTAGTCGACGAGATCGGCCCCATTGGCCTGACCGCCGCGCTGCTTGCTCTGCCCGGCCTCGGCCTGTGCGAGCTGCTGCGTCGGCGGGGTCACATCGCGATCGCGGGTACCGCCATCGTCACGATCCTGTGGGTGGTGACGACGATTCCGGTGGTGCTCACCGGCGGCAACAGCGCCACGCTGTCCGGGATGTACGCCGTGCTCGTCGTCGCGGCCGGCCTCGTGCTCGGACGGCGCGGCGCCCTGGGCTTCGGCGCCGTATTCGCAATCTCGGCGACGGCGCTCTTGGTCGCACAGCTGTGGGGCTTCGAGGCCGATATCGCCGTGGCCGCCGACCAGGACTCGCCGTGGGGCCAATGGTTCCTGGCCCAGATTACGCTGGCGATGGCCATCGTGCTCATCGTGTACGCGCTGAGACTCATCGAGCGCAACGTGGGCGCGATCCGGCACGCCGCGCAGTTGGGACAGGAGGACCTGCGGCACAAGGGCGAGGTGACGCAGACCATCTTGGACAGCCTGCCCGGCTTGTTCTTCCTCTACGATCGTGAGGGCCGCCTCGTGCGTTGGAATCGGGAGCGCGAGCGGGTGCTGGGCTATTCCACGGCCGAGTTGGCCACGATGGCCTTGGCCGACAGCATCGCGCCGGAGGATCGCGAGGCGGTGGCCCGCGCGATTCGGCAGACTTGGGCGGAGGGCAGCGCCGTGTCGGAGCACCGTGTTCTCACCCGTAGCGGAGAACGCATTCCCGTCTCCGCTCGGGGACGTCGTGTCACGATCGACCGGGAGGATTTCGTCGTCGGAATGTCCTTCGACCTGCGTGACCGCGTCCGCATGGAAGAGGCGCTGCGTTCCAGCGAGGGCCGCTACCGCGAGTTCGTCGCGACGAGCACGGAGGCGATGGCGCGCCTGGAGCTCGAGGTGCCCATCGATGTCGACCTGCCCGCCGAGACCCAGTTGGACGCCCTGATCGACGGCGCCGTGCTGGCCGAATGCAACGCGCGCTTCGCGACGATGTACGACCTCGGTACGCCCGAAGCGGCTACGGGCACGGTGCTGCGCTCGTTGCTACGGCCTTCCGTTGCGCAAGCCAAGCCGCACCTGCGCGCATTGATCGACCAGGACTACGTGCTGGTGATCGACGACGTCATCTGGCACGACGAGGCCGGCAGCGAGCGCATTTTTCGCAGCGTGCTGCGCGGAATCGTCGAGGACGGGTACCTGATGCGGCTGTGGGCGATCCGCTCCGATCTCACGGAACAGCGAAGGGCCGAGGCCGCCCTGCGCGAGAGCGAGGCGCGCTGGCAGACCTACATCGAGCAAGCCACCGACCTCGTGTTCGCACTGGACGACCAAGCACGCCTGACCTCCGTCAACCAGGCATGTGTCGACGTTCTCGGCTTCTCGGAGCAGGAACTGCTCGGCATGGATGTGTTGTCGCTGGTTGCCGAGGATCAACGGGGGGTGGTCACCGACGTGCTGCAGAAGGTGCGCCGCAGCGAAGAGGGCCCCGTGCTCGAGGTCGAGGTGCCCTCCGGCTCGGGCTCGCTCATCACGCTGGAGGTATCCGGAAGGCCGATCGAGCGCGAAGGGCGCGTGATCGGCAGCTTCCACATCGCTCGCGACATCACGCCTCGGCGTGATATGGAGCGGGCGCTGCGAATCTCGGAGCGCCGCTACCGGACGCTCGTGGAGCAATCACCGTTCGCGGTCGTGGTCTACGACGGCGAAGGCAAGCCCGTGCTGTCCAACTCGGCTTCGCAGGCGATGTGGGGGCTAACGGACGAGCAGGTGAGCCAGATCATGGCCAATTACAACGTCCTGAACGATCCCGTGCTAGAGGAGGCGGGAGCTGCGCCCGCCATCCGTCGCGCCTACGCGGGTGAATCGGCGCGCATTCACGCAACGAGATTCGACCATCGCGCGCCAGACGGAGAACCGGCGCCCGGCGGCGCGCGCTGGGTGCGCAGCTATGCCTACCCGGTCAAGGACGAGGAAGGGGTCGTCCGCGAGGTTGTCTTGCTGCACGAAGACGTCACCGAGCAGCGTCGCGCCGAGGAAGTCTTGCGCCAGGCGGAGAAGCTGGAGAGCCTGGGGCTCATGTCGGGCGGCCTGGCCCATGACTTCAACAACATGCTCACGGCCGTGCTCGGTCACGCATCGCTGGCCCGCGACAAGATGGATGCTTCGCACTCCGCCCACGAGAACCTCAGGCGCATCGTCACCGCCGCCGAGCGTGCGTCCGCCCTCACCGAACAGCTGCTTGCTTACTCGGGGCGTGGTCGCTTCGAGGTCCGACCGATCGATATCAACGGCCTCATCGATGAGGTGCTGCCCCTGCTCGAGGTGGCGGTCGAGGAGCCCCTGCTCGTCGAGACGGAGCTCGCCCCGGATCTGCCTGCGGTGGAAGCGGACGCGGCGCAGCTCCAGCAACTGGTCATGAACCTGGTGCTCAACGGATGCGAAGCCGCCGTCCTGGCCGAAGGCTGGGTACGCATCGTGACCGACATCGTTCATTTGGCCGACGGTGCGCCCGCCGCACGTTCGAGCGCCGGCCGCGCCTTGGCCCCGGGCGACTACCTGCGCCTGCGCGTCCAAGACGGCGGCCCCGGCTTCGACGCGGAAACTAAAGCGCGCATCTTCGATCCCTTCTTCTCCACCAAAAACGATGGCCACGGCCTCGGCCTTGCCGCGGTGCTCGGCATCGTGCGTGGCCACGACGGCGGCCTGAGCGTGCAGAGCCGACCCGGCACGGGCACCACCTTCGAAGTGCTTCTGCCCGCCACCACGGCGCCCGCATCGCAGCAACCGCGTGCCGAGATCGCCGCGGACGGCCCCGTCCCTGACGGCGTTGTGCTCGTCATCGACGACGAGGCGCCGGTGCGTGAGGTCGTGGCGGCCATCCTGGAAGACTCCGGCATCCCCACTATCCTCGCCGAGGACGGCGAGGCCGGCCTGCGCGTTCTGCGCGAACGACGCAACACGATCCGCGTCGTGCTGCTCGACCTCACCATGCCGGGCCTCTCCGGCGAGGAAACCTGCCGCCGGATCCGAGACATCGATCCCAGCCTGCCCGTGATCGCCACCTCCGGCTACAGCGACCTGGAGCTGGACGACCGTTTGGGCGATCTGGGCATGGTGGCCTTCCTCAAGAAGCCATACCCCTACGAGCGGCTAACGGCCTTGGTGCGCCAATATCTGGGCGCGCACACCGGCCCTACCGGATGAGCTCCGTCCCGCCGAACGATGTGCCGGGACCTTCACCCTTCGCCGCTTGGCGCTCGCGCGCCGCCGACCGCCTAATGCCGTTGCCCCCCACAGACGATCCCGCCCGCACCCGCGCCGCCCGCGTGCTACGTGCCTTCGTGCTGATCCACCTCGCCGTGAACGTGGCCGGCATGGGTATCGCCCCCATGACCCGTACGACGCCGCTGGAGTGGGGGGTCATGCTCGCGGGCCTCGCCGCGGGTCTCGTCAGCGGGGTCTTGGTCTGCCGCAACTACGTCAGTGCGCCGAGCATCATCGAGATGGTCTCGCTCTCACTGCTGTCCACGATCTACGTGATCGGCAACGGCAGCAACCCAGCCACACCGTCGGGCATCCTTGTACTCGTGATCCTGGGCTCCGGGCTCCTCATCGGCCGCAAGGCCGTCCCGTGGGCGGTGACATACGGGCTGGTCTCCATCACGCTCGTGCTCGTGAGCCGGTGGCTACCGATCGGCAGCGCCTCACCCGATCTGGTGAAGATGGCCTTTGGTCCGTACGTACTGGCCATCGCTGCGATCTTGTTCTCCGGCGTCCTCGTTTCGCACGGCCTGGGCGTCGTGGATCGCGCCATCGCGCGCTCGAAGCGCGACGAAGACGCCCTGCGTGCCAGCGAAGAGCGATGGCGCAGCTACATCGAGCACGCGAGCGACCTGATCTTCACGCTCGACACCCGGGCCCGAATCGTCACGGCCAACCGCGCCGTCTGCCGCGCGCTCGGCCGCTCCAAGCAGCGCCTGGTCGGCGCACGCGCCGTGGACTTCGTCGTGCCTCAACAGCGCAAGAAGGCCGCCGAATCCCTGTGGACCGTCCTATCCGGCGGCATCTCGGATCAATGGGAGTACGAGGTCATCGGCGCCAACGGCCAGCCCATCGTCCTCGAGGTGCGCAGCCGGACGATCTACGAGGACGACCGCGCCGTCGGCAGCCTCCACATCGCCCGCGACCTCACCGACCGCCGCCGCGCCGAGGCCGCCCTCAACGAAGCCGAAAAGCGCGAAAGCCTCGCCCTCCTTTCCGGCGGCGTCGCCCACGACTTCAACAACCTCCTGACGGCCGTCATGGGCAAGGCCTCCGCCGCCGAAGCCATGCTCCCCGAGGACAGCCCCGCCCTCCCCCCTCTCCGCGGCGCCCTCCACGCCGCTGACCGCGCCGCCGTCCTCACCCGCCAACTCCTAGCCTACGCCGGCCGCGCCTCGATCCGCAGCGCCCCCCTGGACCTCAACGCCCTCATCGACGACCAGGCCGACCTCCTCGCCTCCAGCCTCATGGGCGGCGTCCGCCTGGTCCTCCGCCTGGCCCCCGAGCTCCCGCTGATCGAAGCCGACTCCGCCCAGCTCCAACAGGTGGTCATGAACCTGGTCCTCAACGCCGCCCAAGCCTACGACACCACCGGCCTCGTCCTCCTCGTCACAGACGTCCTCGACCTCCCCGAAGGCCTCCCCGCCTCCGCCACCCGCACCGCCCAACCCCTGGCCCCCGGCCGCTTCGTCCGCCTCCTCGTCCGCGACGACGGCGACGGCATGGCCCCCGCCACCCTAGCCCGCGTCTTCGACCCCTTCTTCAGCACCAAGGACGAAGGCCACGGCCTTGGCCTCGCCGCCACCCTCGGCATCGTCCGCGGCCACGGCGGCGGCCTGACCGTGGAGAGCGAAGAGGGCGTGGGTACGACGTTCACGTTGTTGTTCCCCGTGGTGGGGGTTGGGGCGGCGGCGGGTGCGGAGGAAGGTGCCCCGGATGGCGACAAGGTGGGCGATGGGGCGGGCCACACGGTGGGCGATGAAGTGGGTGAGGGCGCGGATGGACGGGCGGGCGCGCGGTCGGACGGCGCGAGCGGCCAACAACGTTCTCAAGAGGCGCGGGCGAGGGACTCAGCCGAAGATCACGCCGGGGAACCGACCACGATGACGCGCGCCGAGGCCCGCCGACGGGCGCGGGCGGCGGCTGCGGGCAGCGAGGGTCGCGGCACGCTGGCACGCGTGTCGCACAATCTGCCGGAAGTGCTCGGCGCGCTGGGCGCGGACTTGGACCGCGAACGTGGCGGCGATGCGTGGGGCGATGGGGGGAGCGGCGATGGTGGGAGCGGCGATGATAGGCGGAGCGGCAGTGACGGGAGCGGCTCTGGCCGGAGCGGCAATGGGACGGATGCACGTAAGGATCTGAGGGAAGGCGAGGGCGATGGCGGAGCGGATCGCGACGATTGGACGGGGGTTGTGGCGGCGGACGCCAGGACAGACGTCGCGGCGGATGTGGCGAGCGATGCGGTCGATGCGGAGAGCGACGCGAGCCACGTGGTCCGTGCACTGGGCGATGGCGACGTCGATGAGCGCGCGGACGGTGGACTTGCGACGGGCGTGGGCGACGCGGGGGGCGGGCGCGCGGACGGTGGTTTCGCGACGGCCGTGGGCGATGCCGAGGGCGGGCGCGCGGGCGGTGGTTTCGCGATGGCCGTGGGCGATGCGGAGGGCGGGCGTGCGGACGTGGGGCCGGCGTATGCGGCGGGGTCTGCGGTGCTCGTGATCGACGACGAGGCGGCCGTCCGCGAAGCCATCGCCGACATCCTCGGCATCGGCAGCATTCCCGTGCTCGAGGCGGAAGACGGCCTCACGGGCCTAAACGTAGCCGCGGCCCGCCACGACGAGATCGGCCTCGTCCTCCTCGACCTCACGATGCCCGGCCTCTCCGGCGAAGAGACCTGCCGCCGCCTACGCAGCGCCTCCCCCGACCTCCCGGTGGTGCTGATCTCGGGGTATACGGAGACGAAGCTCGACGCGCGGTATGAGGCGCTGGGGGTGCGGGAGTTTCTTGCGAAGCCGTTCAACTTCGTGGGGCTGACGGAGCTGGTGGGGCGGTACGTGGGGTAGCGGGGGGGGCGGGTAGAACGGTGGGCGGCGCTAGCGCGCCGGCCTTGCGGGCGCGAACTACTCCGCGGAGGGCGTCGGCCGGACGGTGGTGGGGCGCGAGGGGCGTCGCGGAAGGCGTTGGCCGGACGAAGCTGGGGGGCGAGGTGCGTCGCGGAAGGCTAGCCGGACGTTGCGGGGGCGCGAGGGGCGTGGGGTGCGGAACGACAGGACGGGCGGGGGGAATCGTTGCGGCGGGGCGGGCGGGCGTGGTAGACTTCGCGCCTGTCGCGCCCCAGGGCGCGGCCGAAGGCGGGTAGCTCAATTGGCAGAGCAACGGTCTCCAAAACCGTAGGTTGCAGGTTCAAGTCCTGTCCCGCCTGTACTGATGAAAGGCCCGCTACGGCGGGCTTTTCGCTTGTCTGGCGGTCGTGCTCGCTAGCGCCGTTTCGAGCAGTATACCCTAATTCTGACCCTAATTGGGGTCAGAGGCGTTCAGAAGCTCGTCCATTCGGTCGGCTGCTTCCCGCTGGAGCTCAGGCATCACGTGCGAGTAGGTGTCCATCGTCACCGAGATCTGAGAGTGCCCGAGCGTCTCCATGACGACCCGAGGGCTGAGCCCCTGGGTGAGAAGGAATGTGGCGCAGGCGTGCCTCAGATCGTGGAAGCGCTGCTTGGGAAGGCCAAGGGCAGCGAGGGTGCGCTGGAAGTGCTTGTTGACGTTGACGCCGTCAAGCGGCGTGCCGATGCCCGTGGTGAAGACGAGCCCCCAGTCCTGCCAGCGGTCGCCGGCATTTAGACGGGCGCGATTCTGTCTCGCCCGGTGTTCACGCAGCTTGCTTGCCACTGTGGCTGGCAAGGGAAGGGTACGCCGAGAGCGCTTCGTCTTCGGCTCGACGAGCTGCCACTCTCCGTTGATCTTCTGAAGAGCCTGCTTCACGCGGAGTGTCCCGGCGGATAGATCGACGTTCGACCACGTGAGGCCCAGGATCTCGCCCTGTCGCATCCCGAGGGCGAGTGCCACGTGGTACAGGGCCTCGAACCGGTCGCCTTCGATCGCGTCGAGAAAGAGACGGGCCTGCTCTGGCGTGAGCGGCATCACCTCTGAACGGGGAGCCTTGGGTGGATCGACCAAGGCAGCAACGTTCCGGCTGACCAAGCCCCACTTGTGTGCCTGGCCCAGCGCGCGACGGAGGGTAGCGCGAGTGTGGATGACCGTGCGGGGCGAGAGACCTCGCTCCAGCATTCCGTTCATGAGCTGCTGGACGTGTGAGAGGGTGAGCTTGACGAGCGGCACCTTGCCGATCGCCGGCTCGATGTAGAGTCGGATGTGGCCCTCGTAGGACTCGTACGTCTTGGGGCGCACTGTGAGCTTGACGGTGTTCTCTAGCCACTCGCGCAGGTACGTCTGGAGCTGGGTGCGTTGATCGGCAACTGGGAGCCCGCGCTCGGCCTCGCTCATGGCGTCCCGCATCTTCCTCGCGACGATCTCCCGGGTCTTGCCGTAGACGGAGCGCTGTTTGCCAGCGATGGTGATCCGCGCTTCCCAGCGGCCGTCACTGCGCTTGCGGATGCTGCCTTCGTTGTTGCCGCGCCTGCCCATCGCTTCCTCCTGTACCACACGTTGCCGTTGAGGAAGTATAGTCATCTTCCCTCCAGCAACCTGAGTGATCTTGCTCAGAGCAGGCCAAGGTGGATAAGAGTTGGAGGCACCCTACGAGAGTCACGGGTCAGTAGTAATTCACGCCTTCCATGAACCTCACCCTCAGCCTCCGATTCGGAGAATCACAGTGCCAGAGCGCCGTTTGAGTATGCAATTGCAGCAAGAGGAAGTGAGCCGCAACCAGGTCGCTGCGAGGCTAAGTGAGTACGGATGGATCTGCGGGCGCGTAGATCCTGATCTTGGCGAGGACGATCTGGTTCGGATCTATGACGATGGGCACTGGTCGGGACTGTCCTTCTATGCTCAAGTGAAGAGCGTCACAACCGGGACGCACAAGGTCCTTAGGGACGGTACGATCTCCCAGGTGATTGAGGTGAAGGACCTGTTCCAGTGGGAGAGATCAGCGGTTCCCGTTGTTCTCGTGGTATGGAATGTGGACACCAATTCTGGGCATTGGGGAGAGGTCGCGAAGGAAATTCGACGACTCGACTCAGCAAAGCCTAGTTGGCGTACCCAGACAACGGTGCGGTGTCATCTCGGCTCTGAGGATCTGCTGTCTGACGATGGGCTGGCAGAACTTCGGCGCAGAATCGTCGATCATTGTCTCCCTGGGATGCTGAAGACTAAGCCGCTCGAAATACGGGTGGAACTCAGCTTTCCAGATACAGCCGAAGGAAGATCGGAGCGCGAGGCGTTCCTGGAGGCTCAAGCGACGGGAGCGCAGTATGAGTTGCACGGCCCAGCCTTAAGTGCAGCAGAGATATCTTCTTGGTACAAGGCTGTGACCGGGATGCCCGACTACGATCCAGAGCAAGGCAAACTGGTCCTTGGTCCGTCGGTGTCTGACTACCGTGCCCCAATGCGGTTTGATATGGATTGCCTGGATGGTTCATCTTACTCAATACCGTACATCGACTACAGAGCGGTACAGGTAGGTAGCGAGGAAGCTACTCTCTCGAACCTGCATCAGGTCGGCGTGCCCAAGGGTCGCTTCGTACTTAGTCGAAGGCGCAAAGAGTTCGACTGGAAGCCAGACTTCTCAAGTCCTGGAGTCGACGTTGTCGAATCACGGGAGATCTTGCGCCTGTTGGACTCAATGGCAGTCGGTGGTGCTTTCATCCTAACGATGCTCGAACTCGGGGGACGGTTCGAAGGCGTGATCGCTGGCGGCCAGATTGAGCGAGTAGAGAGTGACATGATGCGCTTGCTCGACGCTGCATGCACCATCCAGAGAGCGATCGGTCAGCAACTGAGGCTTCCATCCTGGGAATTGAGTGGCGAGGACATAGCTGCGATTCGGCGAGTGGAGTTGATCGTCACACAGGGATTTCTCTCTCCAAGAACAGACGACACGCTCGGCACGGTGGATATCACGGTAACGGTGCAAGGGCTGAAACGAATTGTCCGAGACTTACCGAATGGTGCGTTCTTCACCAAGCCAATGCCGCCGGAGCCGATAATGCTCCTTGGTAGGTCTATCGATTTCGGGCCCAGGCGGATGCACGTTGTCATCGACCCTGATCAAGATACGTCAACGTTGCAGGCCATGGCCGAAGACTCTTCAACGGCGGTTGAAGTCTGTATCACGCTTGATGTCGCCGCGGCGAGAATCGAGTATCCGGACTGGCTGCCAAGGAGTGGGGACGCACCCTCGCTGCGTGCCCCGTAGGATAGCTCCGCTAGAAGTCAGTGAATGGCGCTCCCAAGCATGGGGGTTGAGATCGCCACTCCGTAGTTGTAGAATTGTGTTGTATGTTAGAACGTGCTAAATGCACCAAAGAAGATGTGGAGAACGGTCCATTGCTTGCGATGGGCCGTTTGCTAGCAACACCTGGTGCAATGCATGAGTGAGTGTGCGGTTGCCGAAGTGGCACCTATCACGCTGTTCCATCGGCACCAGGCAGGTGACTGGGGTGATCTTTGCGAAGAGGACTGGGCTGCCAATGAGTCGGCCCTAGAGAAGGGGGGGCGTCTCTTCTCGGCCTACGATCTGCCGACCGCGGTGAGGGTGTGGGTGATTACTTAAGCGGATCGTTCAGCGACTACGCTGCTCACGCCAATAGAGTACTGATGAGCCAACGGCATCAGGCTCTTCGGCAGTGGCGCTGAGATGCGCGAGGACGCCGTCGCAACTGCCGCGTAATGCCTGTCATCATGTCAACCGAAGAAACGCCGTACAAGCCGTCTCAGCTCTCATTCATCGCTCCTGAGGACGTGCAGCTCTTGCATGCCATGCGGCACCTAATCTCCGAGGCCTCGCGTCTCTACGAGCCACGGCTTGGGCGCCCGCTCGACGAAGCTCCCGTCTTCGACACTCCTGCAGCAGTTGATCGGTACTTCAGGCCGCTCGTGGCAGATCTGCAGCAAGAGCAGCTCCACGTGGCAACGGTCACGGTTCGCCAGCAGCTCATCAGCGCGCCAATGGTCTACCAAGGGACGGTCACCGGGACCGGTGTGCGCGTGGCCGAGGTCTTTCGGCCCGCAGTCATCGACCAGGCTCCAGGATTGCTGGTGGTTCACAATCATCCCTCCGGCGACCCAAGTCCGAGTGCGGATGACATCCGGCTCACCGGGAAGCTAGTCAAGGCCGGGAGGGTTCTCGATATCGACATGCTGGACCATGTTGTCATTGCGCGAAGGGGATACGTGAGTCTCAGAGAGCGCGGCCTCGGCTTCGAGAGGTAGCGTGGACGAAGACCACCGTCTCCTCCTGGTAACATTCAGGTGGGCCGGAAGCCCAAGTTGCCGGGTTGGCCCAGATAGCGTAGCGTGCAACCATGAACCGCCCGCTTACCGAGCGTGGCAACCCAGACTGACGCCAGTCAGTCGGGCGATCGCCGGTAACAATGCGTTGCTGGCGACAATGCCGAAAAAGGACCGAGCATGGCCAGGCTCAAGACAATACCCGTAGCATGGCGTTTGGGGGCTCAACTGGTACTCGTGGCAGTGCTCGCTGCCTGTGATGGTGCGAGCCATGACGACCAGCTCCGCCAGATCATGGCATCGAAATACTTGTCACATAACGAGTCGGTCTCCTTTGATGAGAACAACCTGGCAGCCCGAGTACGGGGCAGCAAGGATGGTGGCCTGACTTTCGTTGTTTCGTACGACCGCCACCGTCAGATCACTTACGTGCAGCTCCCGGGCCCAGGCCGCGGATCATTCTCTTGCTACCGCTGCCCGACCAGTGACCACACTGATTGCAGCAGTATTCGCTGTCCAATTGTGGCACCAGAATGGGCACGTGAGTCCGTCCAGTCCGAATATGACATTGAGCTTCTCTCCGCATTCGAGGGCGCCCCCGACTCCGCCGGCGGCGAGGATGAGTCGGATACAGCTTCGCGCCATGGGCTAAGGCTTCTTCCATGGAATCGCGATGACAGAGTTGTCACGAACAGCGAGCAGCAGGCTGGCGGGTCAGGTGCCATTGACAATGACTACGATGCCTGGAATGCAGGCGACAGGCCTGTCGACGACCTAGCGCGGGGCGCCGAATCGACCTCAGCCGATGTGGAGGCCGAGAACAGGGCTGGGCTGCGAATCGCCGCTTGGGAGCGAGATGGCCAGAGTACCCCAGCATCGTCGAGTGATGCGGCAGAGGCTGAGCGGAGGAGCTTCGCCAACCAGACCGAGTCTAGTGGCGACAGTGATTTAGTCGGGAAGGCGGATTCGGCCGAGCGTCAAGAGGGTGGAAACTGGATGTCGTCGAGCCACGAACGGGCGGCGATCATTGGAGGGCTATTCGCCGTGGTCGCGGCAATCGTAGGGGCAATTGTTGCAGCCTGGCTGCGAGGCTAGCGAAGCCTC